>CAYZVT010000575.1:0-1523 GCA_964481585.1 uncultured Pirellulales bacterium | reverse complement strand
TTTTCGACCGCCGTGAAGCCGAACTCGTCGGTCGCGCCGTGGACGTGCCCGCCTTTGACGCCGCCGCCGGCCATCCACATCGTAAAGCCGTAGTGGTTGTGGTCGCGGCCGCTGAGGGCGGGCAGTTCCGCCACGGGGGTGCGTCCAAACTCGCCCCCCCACAGCACGAGCGTACTGTCGAGCAGGCCCCGCTGCTTGAGGTCTTTGAGGAACGCGGCGATCGGCTGATCCCACTCGCCGCACAATTTGCGGTGGTCGCGCTCCAAGTGTTCGTGGTTATCCCACGGCTGCTCCGCGCCGCTCCAAAGCTGGATGAAGCGGACTCCCTGCTCCAATAGCCGGCGGGTGATGAGCAACTGCCGCGCGATCGTGCTGTCGCCGTAGGCTTCGAGCGTTGCTTTCGACTCGCGAGCCAGACTGAATGCGTCGCTCGCCTCGGACTGCATCCGGTAGGCGAGTTCAAACGTCTGAATCCGCGCTTCCAGTTGCGGGTCACTTTGCCGCAGATCGCGATGCCGCGCGTTGAGCCGCTGTGCTAGATCGAGCATCCGCCGCTGTTCGGGAGAGGAAAGCTGCTGGTTGCAAATGTTCTCGATCAGCTTTTCCACGTCCGTATGCTGCGAGTCGAGGTACGTTCCCTGATACGCGCCCGGCAGAAACGCACTCCGCCAGTTCTGGGTCCCCACGACCGGATAGCCCTTGGGACACATCACCACATAGCCGGGCAGGTTTTGATTTTCCGAGCCTAAACCATAAGTGATCCACGAGCCCATGCTCGGACGCGGCAGCCGCGCATCGCCACAGTTCATCAGCAGGAGCGACGGCTCGTGGTTCGGCACGTCGGCGACCATCGAACGGATCAGGCAAATGTCGTCGATGCACTCGGCCGTTTTGGCGAATAGCTCGCTGACCTCGATGCCGCTTTGCCCGTACTTTTGAAACTTGAAGGGCGAGGCCATCGCCGCGCCGGTCTTGCGCTCGGTGCGCAGGCTCATCGGCAGCGGTTGGCCGTGATACTTCGCCAGCGCCGGCTTGGGGTCGAACGTATCGACCTGCGACGGGCCGCCGTTCATGAAAAGGTGAACAACCTGCTTCGCCTTACCGGGAAAGTGCGGCTGCCGCACGGCAAGCGGACCCGCCGCCGGTGCCCGTTCTTCGGCGCGAGCCGTGCGGCTAACCAGTCCGCTCTCGTCGGCGAACACGCCCGCCAGGCCCAACATGCCCAAGCCGATCCCGCTACGGGCAAGTAGCTCGCGTCGTGAAAGAAGCGCGTGAGAGGCGTGAGCCATGATGCGTGTCCTTCCTTCCAAGTCGAGCGCGCGGGCACGCGCCCTCAGTCGAGAAACACAAATTCGTTCGTCATCAGCAGACCTTGTGCATACTGCGTCCAGTCGTCTGCGGTTGGGCTTTCGCCCAAGAAGTCGCGGGCCGTCGCGGTTTCCTCGGCAGCCGGCGGCCGCGCAAAGAGCAGCCGGTAAAGCCGGTCCACGCGAGCCGCGATTTCTGACTCTGCCGCCACGTCC
>CAYZVT010000574.1:0-1529 GCA_964481585.1 uncultured Pirellulales bacterium | reverse complement strand
CATGTCCTCGATCGTCTGCGTCACCGGATGCAGATGCCCCAGTCGCGGTCGCGCTCCCGGCAGCGTCGGATCGAACTGCGGCCCCTTTTTTACCGCTGTGCCGGAGGAAGCGAGCCGCTCCTGCGCTTCGCGGAAGCTGGCTTCGATGCGGTTCTTCGTCTCGTTGAACTTCTTGCCGGCCACCGGCTTGTCAGCGGCGGCGACGGTCCCCAGGCCCTTCTGCGCGGACTTGAGCCGACCGCTTTTCGCACCCAGATACTCGACGCGCGCAGCCTCAAGCGCGTCCACGTCGGCGGCTTGCAGAAACGCCTGTTCGGCCGCCAACGTCAATTCGTCGAGCGTAGAGAGAAACTCAGTCAGCGCCACGGTCGCTGCTCCCCCGGTGCATGAAGACGGCCGCAGCCGCTTTAGGCAGCCAGGGCGGCTTTGACTTTGTCGACGACGGCGGCGAAGCCCGCTTCGTCGTGGATCGCCATCTCCGAGAGGCTCTTGCGATCGAGTTCGATCTGAGCCTTCAGCAGTCCGTTGATAAACTGGCTGTAGGTGATGTCGTGCATCCGGCAGGCGGCGTTGATGCGGGTGATCCACAGCCGGCGGAAGTCGCGCTTGCGGACCCGCCGATCGCGATAGGCGTAGGCACCCGCGCGGACGAGCGTTTCCTTGACGCTCCGCAGCATGTTGCCGCGTCCGCCGCGATAGCCTTTGGCCTTTTTGAACAGTCGCCGCTTGGCTTTGGTGCGTGCCGCACCCTTGGTCGTTCTCATCGGTCGCTTGTCACTTTCATACAGGACACGCCCAGGCCTTCCTCACAGGGAGAGGAATGTTCCCGCCCGGCATGCAGGGTGGAGCGGGCAGCGGCTCGCCGCCCGCTAAAACAGCGCTTAGTAGCTGTTGCCCGAGAGGGCTTCGGTAATCTGGTGCAGCATCGACTTGGAGAGGGTCGTGGTGCCGCGCAGATTGCGTTTGCGCTTTTGATCCATCCGCGCTGCGAGATGGCTGGTGCCCGATTGACGGTGCTTGGCTTTGCCGGTGGCCGTCAGCCGGAAGCGCTTCTTGGTGCCTTTGTGGGTTTTTTGCTTCGGCATGGCAGGGGCCTAACGTAAAATTCGAGACGCATTTGCAGAGGTAGAACCGACACTTTATCGGGTACGGGAATCCCGTATTATAAGTTTTCCTGGCGATTCGCCTAGTGGGAACGAAGCGATTTTGCCCCCAGCCGGGCCGGGCGAATGACGGGAGAGGGGGCCAAGCAGGCATGGGTTCGGCTCCGTCGAAACCGGCAATTACGCGGCGCAAGGAGGGACAGAGGCTCGTGCGGCTGTTGAGCTATAACATCCACAAAGGGATCGGCGGGCGGGATCGGCGGTATCGGCTCAGCCGGATTATCGCCGTGATTGAGGCGGAAAATCCCGATCTGATTTGCCTGCAAGAGGTTACTCGCGATGCGCCCCGCGTCCGCCACGATAACCAGCCGAAGCTGCTGGCGGACTATTTCCGGCTGGAAGGGCTGCTGTTTCAGCAAAAGGTCC
>CAYZVT010000573.1:0-1538 GCA_964481585.1 uncultured Pirellulales bacterium | reverse complement strand
AACCCCCGTCCCCCTTCGCTATGCCCGTTAAACACGCACATCCCGCCCCCATGCGGCCGCTGAAGATTTTGTTCACCGAGGGGTCGAGCACTTCGGCACGGCAGGCGCTGTATTCGCTGGGGCCGCGGCACACGATTGATTTGTTGGACCCGAACCGCTGGTGCCAGTGCCGGTTCTCGCGCTTCGTGCGCCGCTGGCATCGCTGCCCGCTCTGGTCGCGCGACCCGCTGGGCTATCTCGAATTTCTCGCCGAGCGGCTGCGGGTGGAGCCGTATGACGTGCTCTTGCCGACGCATGAACAGATTTTTTTGATCTCGCGCGTGCGTGACTACCTGGCGCCGCATGTCGGCGTGGCCGTGCCCGACTTTGATGCGCTCGATCGGCTGATTAGCAAAGGCAATTTCGTACGGCTGCTCGACGAGGTGGGCTTGCCGCAGCCGGAGGCGGCGATCGTGCGCACCCGCGATGAGCTGTTGCAGGACTGGCAGTTCCCCTGCTGGGTGAAAGTCGATTACAGCACCGCTGGCGAAGGCGTGCGGCTCGTCCAAGACCGCGCGCAACTGCGCGAGGTGGCCGATTACTTCCAGCGCGCCGGCTGGCTCGAAGGGGAGAACGAGATCGTCGTCCAACAGCCGGCCAAGGGCATGAAAGGGAGCGTCACCGGCGTCTTCCACCACGGCCGGCTCGTCGCCGCCAACTGTGTCCAAGCCCGCGCGCTTGGCGTCGGCGGCTCGTCGATGGGGCAGGTCAGCGTCTGGCATGAGATCGAAGTTGAGCACGTCCGCCGACTCGGCGAGTACCTCAACTGGCACGGCGCGATGGTGCTCGAACTGTGCTACGACGAAAAAACGGGCCTGCCGGAATATCTGGAATGTAATCCCCGCATGGGCGAGACGACCAACTCGCTCTTGGCCGGCGTCAACGTGCCCGAACAACTGCTGCGGCTCTCGCTCGGCGAGCCGGTGGAGATGACGCCGCCCAACGCGGTCGATGTGCGGACGCACCAGGGCTATCTGATCCTGATGGCCCGCGCGCTGCAAGGAGCCGACCGGCGAGCGCTGCTCCGCGAGCTGCGGGACTGCTGGCGTGGCCGGGGCTTGTTTGAAAACAGCCAGGACGAAATGAGCCGCCCCTACGACGACTGGCCCAGCGCGCTGCCGTTCTTCGGCATTGCGACGCTGCTGCTGCTCAACCCCCGCGCGGCGCAGTGGATCGTGACCACCACGGTCAACAACTACTGCCTACCGGGAACCGAGGTCCAGCGCATCCGCGACCTGCCGCTGGACCGCGTCGCGGAGATCTTTGGCCGACCGCCGGTGCGGGTCGAGGCGGGCTGAAAGCGGTAGGCTATGCGCTACAGGCTGCGGGCTACAAGCTGCAAGCTGCAAGCTGCGAGCCACAGGCAGCCGTCAACGCTCTTGGCCCGCAGCCCGCAGCGCCCCTCCACCCTCCGCCTTCTCCTGCCCCGGGGGCTTCCGCCCCTCGCGGTGCGCCCCCGCCACCCCTGTCCCCCGCCACCCCTGTCCCCCGCCACCTCT
>CAYZVT010000572.1:0-1542 GCA_964481585.1 uncultured Pirellulales bacterium | reverse complement strand
GAAGCTGCGGGTTGTGGCGACTGAGGACATGAAATAGTTCGTGAAGCAATAGCCGCTCAAGCTGTGCGTCGGTTGCGGCGAGCCGCTGTTGCGGCAGCATGATCGCATTACCGCGCGTGTAGGCCGCGCCGCCGTCGACCTCGCCCGTCATCTTCACCAGCAGAATCTCCTCCGGCCACGGTAGATTCCAGCCGGCGAGTTTTTTATGGGTGCTCTCGACGACCCGCTTGAGCCTTGCCAACTCCGTCTCCTGCCAGGGCAGAGCGTGCCCAGCCAGATGCCGCAGGAACTGCGCTTCGCTCACCGGCTGATCGGTTTGCAGACGGACGGCGCGATCGAAGGGACTAAGCGCCGCGACAAACTCATCGCGCGTCGTGAGCACGGCGCGCGCTTGCTCGACCGTGGCGGGCTTGATCGTCGTGCCGCCCAGCTCCCAGCTTGCCTCGGCCAGCGCCGATTGCTGCGCGGCAATCGCCAGGAGCATCAGGCACGCGAGGTACGGCGGCAGGCGGCGAAGACCGCTCGGTCTCTTTGTCATGGATTGCTCCCAGGTCGAGATAAAAACCGTTGCTCAGATTTTTCCTGATACTGATGCGCAAAGCGCCAAGTTTAAAGCGCCCTGCCTTTATCGGTAGCGCCCTTTGGTTCCCCCTTTTCGCCCGAGGCCGCCAGGCCGGATAGCCGCTCACGCGCTACCATTATGCTACCGGCGTCGCGCCCCCTTTGCACGCTGCGGCCCAGGGGTGATAATAGCGACGGACGCGCCCTTTTCGGCAGCTTGCCGCTAGAGAAGCTATTCCATTCACCTACCGGCGCTTCGCGTCAACCACAAAAAATGGCTCGCTGGCCCCGCCACGTTTGGACGACGATTTTCACCTACGCCACGATTTTTATTTTGTTCCCGCTGTTGTGCCTGCTGGCGTACGCTTGGGTGCGGGGATGGGTTTTTTGAGGCGGGCGGTGGTCTTCTTGATTCAGAAAGCAAATGGCCGATGATCGACTCGTTGAACGCCAAGCTCGCCGCTCACGGTCAGCAGCATCTGCTGCAATTTTGGGAGGAACTCGACGAGCCGCGCCGCCAGAAGCTCGCCGAGCAACTTAAAGCGACCGATTTTGATTTGATCGACCGGCTCTACCGACAAGGCGGCTCGGACTACGACTGGTCGGCACTGGCAAGCCGCGCGACCGCTCCGCCCGCCTTCCGCCTCGACACGAGCCAAAACCGTTTCTCGCCGGGCGAAGCGCGACAAGCGGGTCGGTCGGCGCTCGGGCGCGGCGAAGTCGGGGCGCTGCTGGTGGCGGGAGGGCAGGGGACGCGGCTGGGCTTTGAGCATCCGAAGGGGATGTTTGCGATCGGGCCGGTGTCGGATGCGTCGCTCTTTCAGATTCATCTGGAAAAGCTCCAGGCAATCGCCCGTCGTTACGGTCGGCCCGTGCCGCTCTATCTGATGACCAGCCCAGCGACGCACGCGGAGACGGTCGCGTATCTTGAGAGCCACAATCGGTTCGGCTTTCCGGCGGAAGACTTGATCGTCTTTTGCC
>CAYZVT010000571.1:0-1550 GCA_964481585.1 uncultured Pirellulales bacterium | reverse complement strand
AACGGGACATTCCGGCACGCAGGCTTCGCAGTCGATGCATTCGTCCGGGTGGATGTAAAGCATCTTCTCCCCCTCGTAGAAGCACTCGACGGGGCAGACGACCACACAGTCGGTGTACTTGCACCCAAAGCATGGCTCAGCAACAACGTGGGTCATGTCCTGTATCTCCTTCGGCTTGCGCCACGCCAGCGGCGGCGCAACGGAATCGAAAAACGCACGTCGGCGACCGTGTCGGGAGAGTCTCTCCGGCGCTGAAGTGCTTGCCAGAGCAGAACTTTAGCCACGCCGAACCGGCGGTCGCTGTTGCGCAAAATCGTAGTAATCGTTAGCAGGGGTGTCAACCCGCAGAGTCGCCACGGGAGCTAGCTTTTACATCGGTTCAGACTTGCTTCGGCTATAGGTTCTCCTTAAAATCATAGCGCGTACGGCTTTGCAAGCCGGTACCGCGTGGCCGATGCCTCGCGGTGCCGCTCGTGGCCGGAGGCGGCCCCTTTCAGCGCAACAAGGTCCGACCACCGTGGCATTATCGGAAATCGACCGCAATCTGCTGCAACGCTGCCTCGCCCGAGCGCCTCGCGCTTGGGAAGATTTTGTGGACCGCTTCATGGGCCTGGTGGTCCACGTCATTAACCACACCGCCCAAAGTCGCTCGATTCGTCTCACCCAAGACGACAAGGACGACTTGGCCGCTGAGGTCTTCTTCGCGCTGGTGAAGGACGATTTCGCCGCGCTCCGCCATTTTCGCGGCGAAAGCTCACTGGCGACCTATCTCACGGTGATCGCCCGTCGGGTGGTCGTCCACCAACTGCTGAGCCGCAAGGCGGCCGCCTCGCTCGGCGAGGCGGAAGCGGCCCTGCAAGCATCGCACCTGGCAGCGCCGGTGAGCGACCGGATTAGCAACCGCGAAGAAGTCGCCCGGTTACTGGAGGAGCTAGAAGGGACCGAAGCCGAAATCGTGCGGCTGTACCACCTGGAGGGCAAAACCTACCAGCAGATCAGCACGGCCGTCGGCATGCCCGAAAACAGCATCGGCCCCACCCTCAGCCGCGCCCGCGAAAAAATGCGCCAAGCCGGTCGCGTGTAGGGCCAGCCCCGTCGCGTCTTTTCTCGTCCCCCGCCACCCATCGAACGCTGCGCCCTGCGGCGTGCCCTAGCGCGGCAACGCGCGCGGCGCCGGCGCAGACGCCGCCGGAGCGGGCAGGTGGCAGAGATTCACGTCGGGGAAGCCGGGGTAGACCGGCTTCGCCCATAGCTCGGGATTCGCGCCGGCGAGCGTGTTGAGTTGATAGCTGCCCACGTCGAGCGTCAGAAAAAGCTGCGCTCTGGGGATTTGTAGCTCGATGTGCGTCGGCAGCGTGACTTGTGTGGCCGGATCGTAGCGATGCTCGCTCGCTTTGCTGCTGGCGAGCACTTCGCCGCGACTGTTGTAAATGTGTTGTTCGACGACGAAGCCGCGCGTGGCGTCGACGACCGTGACCTTGACGACGTTTCCTTCCGGCGACGGCATGGTCGTGTGGATTTCGATTCGCCCGTCGCGCCCCGGATGCGGG
>CAYZVT010000570.1:0-1552 GCA_964481585.1 uncultured Pirellulales bacterium | reverse complement strand
TGCTTGCAGAACTCCTCGACCTTGCCGGTCACGCGGTCGTCGAACCGCACGCCGAGCGCGATCAACAGATCGGCGTCGTTCACCGCGTAGTTCGAGTAGACGCTGCCGTGCATGCCGAGCATGTCAAGCGAGAGCGGATCATCGCTCGGGTACGACCCCAAGCCCATCACGGTCATCGTGACTGGGATGTTCGTCTTGCGAACCAATTCCCGTAGCTCCGCGCTGGCATCGGAGGCGATGATGCCACCGCCGGCATAAATCACCGGCCGCTTCGAGCGCTTGATCGCCGCCGCGACCTGCCGCAACTGTTCGGGCCGGGCAACCGGCGTTTCGTACTTGTAGCCGGGCAGATTCATCGGCACGTCGTAATCGGGCACGGTCTGCGCGAGCTGGACGTTTTTGGGAATATCGACGAGCACCGGACCGCAGCGGCCGGTCGTGGCGATGTAGAACGCCTCTTTCATCACCCGCGCGATGTCTTCCACGTCGGTCACGAGATAGTGGTGCTTGGAGATGCCGCGACAGACTTCGACGATCGGCGTTTCTTGAAACGCATCGGAGCCGATCGCCGCCGTGGGGACTTGGCCCGTGATGGCGACGAGCGGCACGCTGTCGAGCTTGGCGTCGGCGATGGCGGTCACCAGATTCGTGGCGCCGGGGCCGCTGGTGGCCATGCAGACGCCGACCTGCCCGGTCGAGCGGGCGACGCCCTGAGCGGCGAAGCCGCCCCCTTGCTCGTGGCGGGGGAGAATCGTGCGCAGTTTGTCCTTGAAGCGCACCAGCGACTGGTGCAACGGCATGCTGGCCCCGCCGGGATAGGCGAAGATCAGCTCCACGCCATGATTTACCAGCGACTGAATCGCGATGTCGGCACCATTGGTCAACTGCGATTTTGCGGCCGGCTTGGTCGTGGTAGCCATGGAGCACCTCTACAAAACACTCGGGAAAAAACCGAACCAGCCCGGCACTGCGGGCACTGGCGAATCTGTCTATGATAGAGCCTTTTCCGGGCAGAAGCAACGCTTTTTGAGCAAGATGGAGCCGCCCCGGCAGCGTCGGCCGGGGATGGTTTCTGCGGAAAATCCGGCCCCAGCGCTTGCCTGTGGGGCCCATCGGAAGAAAGGTGCCCCACGTGCGCGAACTGCTTCTCATTGCCGCCGCCGGCGCGGCCGGAGCCGCCTGCCGCTACGGAGCTGGGCTGTGGTGCCAGCGCGTCCTTGGCGGACACTTTCCCTGGGGCACGCTCGCGGTGAACGTCGTCGGCTGCTTTTTGATGGGCCTGGTGATCTACACGGCCGAAGTCACCCGCACGCTGCCGCCCCAGGTCGCCGGTCCGCTGGCGATCGGCTTTCTCGGCGCGCTGACCACCTTTTCGGCCTTCGGCATCCAGACGCTTCACCTCTGGCAATCCACCCAGCACGGGCTAGCGCTGGCGAACATCGCCGCCAATGTCCTGCTGGGCCTGCTCGCCACTTGGGGCGGATTCGCCCTCGCCCGCACACTCTCGCCGCCACTGCTCTAGGGACGCCGCCCGTCACCACTCCCGTTTAGC
>CAYZVT010000569.1:0-1565 GCA_964481585.1 uncultured Pirellulales bacterium | reverse complement strand
ATCGGCAAGGACATTACGTACTTCCACACGCTCTTTTGGCCGGGCATGCTGAAGACGGCCGGTTACACGCTGCCGACGAAAATTCACATCCACGGCTTCTTAACGGTCGATGGCGAAAAAATGTCCAAGAGCAAGGGCACGTTCATTCTTGCCCGCACGTACTTGGAGCACCTCGACCCGGCGTATTTGCGTTACTACTACGCTTCCAAACTCACTGCGCGCGTCGATGATCTCGATCTGAACCGCGATGAGTTTGTCACCAAGATCAACAGCGATCTGGTCGGCAAGGTCGTCAACCTGGCGAGCCGCACCGCGCGGTTTGCCGCGCAGTCGGGGCTGTCGGCTTCGTATCCCGAGGACGGCGGGCTGTTTGAGAAGGGGGCACAGCTAGGTGACGAGATTGCCGCTGCGTATGAGGCCTGCGATTACAACAAGGCGATGCGGCTGGTGATGACGCTCGCCGACCAGGCCAATCCGTTCGTCGAAAGCCGCGAGCCGTGGAAGTTGGCAAAAGACCCGGACCGCGCGGCCGAATTGCAAGATGTATGCACGGTGGCGCTGAATCTGTTTCGCCAGCTTGCGATTTATCTCGCGCCAGTTTTGCCGCGTCTTGCGCAGCAGGCGGGCGAACTACTCGGCGCACCCGTTACGAATTGGCAGGAAGCCAAGCAGCCGCTACTGGGCACGCCGGTGGCGAAGTTTCAGCACATGCTACAGCGCGTGGACGCAAACCAAGTCGAGGCGATGATCGCCGCAAGCAAGGAGCAACTGCCGATGGATGCGAACCAAGAACCGAACGCCGCTCCAGGCGACACCTTCAGCGACAGTGCCGAACCGCTCTCCGCCGAGCCGCTGGCCGAGACGTGTACGATCGACGATTTTATGAAGGTCGATCTCCGCGTCGCCCGCATCGTGGCGGCGGAGGAAGTGCCCGAAGCGCGGAAGCTGCTCAAGCTGACGCTCTCGCTCGGCGGCGACGTGCGCAAGACGGTCTTCGCCGGCATCAAGGCGGCTTACGAGCCTGAAAACCTCGTGGGCCGGCTCGTCGTGGTCGTGGCGAACCTTGCCCCCCGGCAGATGAAGTTCGGCCTCAGCGAAGGCATGGTCGTCGCCGCCGGCCCCGGAGGCGCTGAAGTCTTCCTGCTCGCCGTCGACGAAGGAGCGCAGCCGGGCCAGCGAGTGCATTAGAGCTGCAGGCTGCGAGCTACGGGCCACCGTTTTGAAGCTAGCTTGGCGGGAATGACGTGTGCCGAAAGCTCCTCGCGCTCCCTTTCCGCCCTCCGCCTTCAAAACGCTCCACCTCTACATATCGTAGTACAGGCAGAACTCGTAGGGGTGCGGACGGAGCCGCATTGCTTCGACTTCGCGGTTCTGTTTATAGGTGATCCAGGTGCTGATTACGTCGCGCGTGAAGACGTCGCCGCGCAGGAGAAACTCATGGTCGTCGGCCAGTGCTGCGAGCGCCGCTTCGAGCGAGGCGGGCGTTTTGGGGACTTCGGCCAGTTCCTCCGGGGCGAGGTCGTAAATGTCCTTGTCGAGCGGGTCGCCCGGATGGATCTTGTTCT
>CAYZVT010000568.1:0-1576 GCA_964481585.1 uncultured Pirellulales bacterium | reverse complement strand
AGGGGCGTCGGCGCCTTCTTTTCATGGGCTGCATGCCGGCGCTGCGCGGGATTCCGGCGGGGCCTGTTCCAGCAGTGCTCGCGCCGCCGGTGGCGCTCGCCACGGCCAATCCGATGCCGGTGCCGACGGCCAACCGCGATTTGCTCTGGGAACAGCTTGTCGATGTGATCGACGACTATTTTCGTATCGAGCGCGAAGAGCGCGTGCGGCTGGTGGGTGACGTGCTCACCGAAGGCCGCATTGATACGCATTGGGAACTGGCCGCCACAAAATTCGAGCCTTGGCGAGGAGACTCGGTCGGCAGCTACAACCAGCTTGAAGCAACCCTGCAAACGATCCGCAAGCGGACGATCGTCCGCGTGATCCCTTCCGAGCAGGGCTATCTGGTCGACGTGACCGTGCCCAAAGAGCGCGAAGCGCTCCCCCGTCCGATCCACCCCTCGGCGGGCGATGCCATGTTTCGCAACAATAGCGACCTGCGGAACCGGACCGAAGAACTCTTCGAGCTCGTCCCCCCGCCGCGCGCCTGGACCCCCCTCGGCCGCGACGTAGCGCTAGAGCAAAAAATCCTCCTCCAACTCCAATCCCGCCTCGCCGCCTGCGCGGTGCGGTGAGTAGGGGAAGGGGGACGAGGGACAAGGGGCGAGGGACCAGGGCAAGCTATGGGCCGCAAGCAACCATCGCCCACAGCCCCCATCCGGCTTTCCGCTTTCCGCTTTCCGCTTTTTTGTTTTCCGCCCTCCGCCCTCCGCCTTCTCTCAGCCGCCCGTCGCTCGTGGCGCCGCGCCCGGTATTCCCAGCTTCGGCGTCGGCAGCGGTCGTCCCGTGGGCTTGGCGGCCACGGGCAGCTTGATCGTAAAGGCGGTGCCGCGTCCGACGGTGCTGTCGACGCGGATGCGGCCGCGATGGGCTTCGATGATCTCGCGACAGGTCGCCAAGCCCAGGCCGGTGCCTCCTTTGCCGCTGGCATCCGGGCCGCTTTTGGTCGTGTAGAAGGAATCGAAGATGCGCGGCAGTTGCTCGGCCGGAATCCCGCAGCCGGTGTCGCGCACCACCAGATCGACCGTCCCCTGCTCGGCGTCATGCGCGAGCCGCACGGTGAGCGTTCCGCCTTCGCCCATCGCCTGACGGGCGTTGATGAGCAGATTCAAAAGCACTTGCTGAATCTGATTGCCGTTGGCCATCGCCTGGGGCACCGGCTCGATTTGCCGATCGACGGTGATGCGATACTTGCTCATCTCGCGTTCGAGCAGCACCAGCGCGTCGTCGAGAAGTTTGGCGAGATCGGTCGGCTCCAGGCTGTCGGAGCGATTACGGGCCAGTCCGAGCACGCTGTTGGTGATGCGCGCGGCGCGATTACCGGCGGCGAGGATTTTTTCAAACGCTTTATCACGGCTGGCGTCGTCTTTGTGCCGCATGCCGATCTTGGCGTAGTTGATGATCGTCATCAGCACGTTGTTGAACTCGTGCGTCGTCGTGCTGACCAGCTCGCCCAGGGCGGTCATCTTCTGTGCCTGGCGCAACTGGGCTTGGAGCGCCTCGACCTGGCGCTGAAGCTCAAGTTGCCGATCGCTCT
>CAYZVT010000567.1:0-1600 GCA_964481585.1 uncultured Pirellulales bacterium | reverse complement strand
TGGCCGAGTACTTCCGCGATAAGACCGGGGCCGACACGCTGCTGTTCGTGGACAACATCTTCCGCTTCTCGCAAGCCGGGAGCGAAGTCTCCGCGCTGTTGGGTCGGATGCCTTCGGCGGTGGGGTATCAGCCGACTTTGGCGACGGAGATGGGCGCGCTGCAGGAGCGGATCGCCTCGACGAACAAGGGAGCAATCACGTCGGTGCAAGCCGTGTACGTGCCGGCCGACGATCCGACCGACCCGGCGCCGGCGACCGCGTTTGGCCAGCTTGACGCCTTTATCTATCTCGAACGCTCGATTGCCGAAAAGGGCATTTACCCGGCGGTCGATCCGCTCGCCTCGTCGAGCCGGATTCTCGATCCGCAGTACGTTGGCGACCGGCATTACGCGGTTGCCCGCCGCGTGCAGACGACGCTCCAGCGGTACCGCGAGTTGCAGGACATCATCGCGATTTTGGGTGTGGAAGAACTTTCGGAAGAAGACAAGATGGTCGTGCATCGTGCCCGCCGCATCGAGCGCTTCCTCTCGCAGCCGTTCCTGGTGGCCGAAGTATTCACCGGCAAGGCGGGCGAAATCACGCCGTTGGCCGACACGATCCGCTCGTTTGAGGAAATCTGCGACGGCAAGTGGGACCACCTGCCCGAAAGCGCGTTCATGTACGTCGGCGCAATCGAGCAAGCCGAAGAACAGTGGAAGAAGTCGCAGAAGAAGTAACGCCGGGCGAGCCGCCCGTTTAGCGAATCGCCGCCAGAGCCGGTCACGGATGTTCATGCCGCGATCGGCTCCCCGTGCGGCAGCCCCGAGTTTCCCTCATCGATCCTCAGCCCCGTTAGACTGTCATGGCCGAACCAACCGCAGCCGGACCTATGCGATGCGTCGTCGTCACTCCCGAGGCGACGGTCGTCGATGCGCAGGCGGATTTTGTCGCGCTGCCGCTTTACGACGGCGAGATCGGCATTGCCCCGCTGCACAGCCCGATGATTGGCCGGCTCGGTTACGGCGAGATGCGGATCGAGCGCGGCGGCCAGAGGAGCACCTACTACGTCGACGGCGGGTTTGTGCAGGTGGCCGACAACGTGGTGTCGGTTCTCACCAACCGGGCGCTCCAGGCGAGCCAGATCGATGCCGATGCGGCATCCGAGCGGCTGACGGCGGCGATTCAGCGGCCGGCCAACACCGACGAGCTGGCCACGATCCGCGACCGCCAAATCGCCCAGAGCCGTGCTCAGCTCCGCACCGCGCGGCGGGCGAAGTAGCGGCTTTGCACGCGGCCGGTGGCTCTCTCTTTCGCCGTCCGGCTCATTCGGTGGCATCGGTTTATTTTCACCAGCCGGGGAGATCCGCCCGGTGCGCGGCGGATTCAGCGCGCCCGGGGCAAGTCCGGCTGATTGGTGGGCGGGGTGCGTGCCGAATTTCTCTTCGTCACGCCTGCCCGACGCGTGGGGCAGCACGCCGCTTCCGATCCTCTGCGAGACCGCCCGCCGATGCCTGCTGCGTACCCGCCGCACGATCTGCCCGCCGTGAAGCGAGCCCAGCCGTTGCCGCTGGTCGAGCTAGAAATCCTTCGCGGCCGTGCCCGCAGCCGACGGCGCCGCGTC
>CAYZVT010000566.1:0-1604 GCA_964481585.1 uncultured Pirellulales bacterium | reverse complement strand
GAAAAAAACTGGAACCCAGAACTCCTCACCACTTGAAATTCAACACAGTCGCTTCTGCCTTTTTGCCGCTTTTTCTTTTCACGATTCGCGCCACGCGTGGTATACTGATGTGCGCCGCTTGTCGTTGCGGCAGATGTCCGGCTCTCGCGCGGCAAAACATTCTCAAGCGAGACATTCTGGGACAGATCGCGCCGAATCGTGCCCCGTGCGCGGGACAAAGCGTGACATTGCGAGACGGCTGGGTCACAGATTGTCTCGCCCCTGTCTCGCAGGCGTGACAGGGGAGCGGGGCGGTGTTTCGCATCAAGATCTGTGGCATTACTCGCCCCGAGGATGCACGCGCCGCAGCCGAAGCGGGTGCCGACGCGATTGGGCTGAATTTTTATTCGGGCAGCAAGCGTTTCGTCTCCCCCTCGGATGCTCAGCGAATCGTGGCCGCACTGCCGACCGGCGTGGCGAAGGTCGGCGTCTTTGTGAATGCTTCGGCGGCGGAGATCGCCGATACTGCATCCACTTTGCAGCTCGACTGGATTCAGCTCCACGGCGACGAGCCGCCGGAGTTTTTGGCGCAGGTCTTTTCCACCAAAGTCGTTAAGGCGTTTCGCTGCGGACCCCAGGGCCTTGCGACGGTGGGGCAATATCTCCAGCGCTGCCAAGAGCTGGATACACTTCCCGCAGCTGTGCTGGTGGACTCCCTCTGTGTGGGGGAATACGGCGGCAGCGGACAGCCGGCCCCCTGGGCGTTGCTCTCCGGCGAGCGGCCCTGGCTGCTGGGGCTGCCGCTGATCCTGGCCGGGGGCCTCAAAGCCAAGAACGTCGCCGAGGCGATCCGGCAGGTTCGCCCCGACGGCGTTGACACGGCCAGCGGCGTCGAGGTCTCGCCAGGCGTGAAGGACGCGGCCAAGATCCAAGCCCTTGTCGATGCCACGCGGAAAGCGTGGCGGTAGCTTGGGCAGCGGTCGCAACGTTCCGTTTCGCCGCGAGCAACGCTCGCCAATCGCGGCGCGAACCGGAAGGCGTTGCCGTCCGGCTATTGGCGCTTGCGGGGACAGCAACGGGGATCTGTGGCCCTTGCCAATCGCTGGCGGCGGTCTTTATGATGGACCGGATTCGTGATCCGCATTTTGGCATGAACAAGGAGATTGCTGTGGCGCAGGTGGATACCCGACTGCCGTACAAGGTAGCCGACATTAAGCTGGCCGAGTGGGGCCGCAAGGAGATCGAGCTGGCCGAGAAGGAAATGCCCGGCTTGATGGCCTGCCGCGACGAGTTCGGCCCGGCCAAGCCGCTTGCGGGGCAGCGGATCATGGGCTCGCTGCACATGACGATCCAGACCGCCGTGCTGATCGAAACGCTCGTCGAGCTGGGCGCGGACGTGCGCTGGTGCTCCTGCAACATCTACAGCACTCAGGACCACGCCGCGGCGGCGGTCGTCGTCGGCAAGGGCGGCACGCCCGACGATCCGCAGGGCGTCCCGGTCTTTGCCTGGAAAGGCGAGACGCTGGAAGAATACTGGTGGTGTACCGAGCGGGCGCTCGACTTCGGCGGCGGACAAGGCCCGACCCAGATCGTCGACGACGGCGGCGACGCCACGCTGCTGATTC
>CAYZVT010000565.1:0-1613 GCA_964481585.1 uncultured Pirellulales bacterium | reverse complement strand
CTCGCCGTCGGCGTCGGGCTGCAGCGGCACCACGACGCGAAGTATCTCGAAACGATCAAACGGCTCCAGGATGGAGCGATCGGCGACATTCTCGCCACGCGCGTCTACTGGAATGGCGCGGGCGTCTGGGTTCGTCCGCGGAATCCGGACCAGACCGAGATGGAATACCAGATGCGCAACTGGTACTACTTCAACTGGCTCTGCGGCGACCATATCTGCGAGCAGCACATCCACAATCTCGACGTGAGCAACTGGCTCAAGAACGGCCATCCGGTCGAGGCGCAAGGCATGGGCGGCCGCGAGGTGCGCGACGGCCAGCAGTTCGGCCAAATCTATGACCACCATGCAGTCGAGTTCACCTATGCCGACGGCAGCAAGATGTTCAGCCAGTGCCGGCACATTCCCGGCTGCTGGAACAGCGTCAGCGAGCACGCCATCGGCAGCAAGGGCACGGCCAACGTCGGCGTTGGTAAGATTCTCCCCACCGGCGGCGAAGATTGGCGCTTCCGGGACAAGAGCCCGAATCCTTATCAGGTCGAGCACGACGATCTGTTCGCCGCCATCCGCAATGGCACGCCCTACAACGAAGCGGAGTATGGCGCCAATAGCACGATGACTGCGATTCTCGGCCGAATGGCGACCTACTCCGGTAAGCTCCTTAAGTGGGACGAGGCGATCAACTCCAATCTCTCGCTTGCTCCGCAAGAGTACGACTTTAAGGCTACCCCGCCGGTCACGCCGGATGCCAATGGCAACTATCCGGTGGCGGTGCCGGGCAAGACGGTGGTGCTCTAGCTCCCCCTGGCTTGTCTGCCTGACGAGCAACGAACGTGCGGCGATACAAGGGACGGCTGCGGGAATCTCGGTTCCCGCAGCCGTTTTTTTTTCGGATTTTGCTCATTCAGCCACTGCGGCCGCTCCCTTCCGGCACAGGAGAAGCTCCCCCCAATGCGCGTGAGCGGTCACAGGCCGCTGCTTTCGCCAAGCTCTTGCTGCTTAAGAGGATGCTGCCCCAAGGCTAGGGCAGCAGAAAATCCAGCTCCGCCATCACAATAGGAAAACTGCGGCCTGCTTTTTCGGTCGGCGAAACCTTGTGCTGCAAGGGCTGACGAATAAGCGCCCTTTCCACGCTGTTCCGAAAACTCCCTATGGCCGGATCGTTTTGCCAAGCGGCGCGGTCCAGAAGGCCCCGTGGGCAGTTCAGCGGTTGGGGATCGGGTGAGGCGGCCCCTGGACCACCGCTAGCGCGCCTGCTCGCAGCGTCGCGAGCCTCACCCAGGACGGGTGAAGCCGCTGTTTTATTTCAGCGTGGAGCAAGGAGTACGGGAACATGTTGAATTGGAAAAGGGACATCTCGCTTGCCGTCGCGGCGGCCGCGATGTGGACGACCAGCCCGGCGCTCGGTCAAACCACCGCAGCCCCGAGCGGCTACTTCGGCAGCGCGCCGCAGGCGATCGCCGCCGACTACTATGCAGGAGCACAAGCCGCACCGGCAGTTCAGCCGACGGCGCATAATGGCGGCTGCGAGCCTGGCTGCGCCGCCCCCTGTGAGTCGGTTTGTGACAGCGGCTGCGGCACTGCCTGCACCAGCGGCTGCAACAGTTGCTGTGGCC
>CAYZVT010000564.1:0-1635 GCA_964481585.1 uncultured Pirellulales bacterium | reverse complement strand
GACCGGGGCCGAAGTCGATGATCTGATCGGCCGCGCGCATCGTGTCTTCGTCGTGCTCGACGACGACGACCGTATTGCCCAGGTCGCGCAGTTGGTGAAGTGTTTCGAGCAGCCGGACGTTGTCGCGGGGATGCAGGCCGATCGAAGGCTCGTCGAGAATGTAGAGCACGCCGACCAGTCCGCAGCCGATTTGCCCGGCGAGGCGAATCCGCTGCGACTCGCCGCCGGAGAGGGTCGGCGCGGTGCGGTCGAGCGTGAGGTAATCCAGCCCCACGTTCATCAAGAAGCCGAGCCGGCCGCGAATTTCTTTCAGCACCTCGGCGGCGATATGCGACCGCGAGCCGTCAAGATCGAGCCGCTGAAAAAACTCGACTGTCTCGGAAATCGCCAGCGCCGAAACTTCCGGCAACGAGAGTTCCGGCTTCGTGGCAAAGCGTGGGCTGGCGGTTTTGAGGCGCACCGAGCGGGCCTGCGGGTTGAGCCGCTGGCCGTGGCAGTCGGGACAGCCCATGACGCGCATGAATTGTTCGAGCTTCGCCACGAGGGGCTTGGCCTTGGCCGCGCGGTATTTGGCAATCAGTTCGGGAATGATGCCGTCGAACTGGCCGCCGTACTTCTCGCCCTTGGCCCCGCCGCGCCAGGTGAAGGTAATGTGCTCCTCGCCCGTGCCCCAAAGCCAAAGGTGCTGCAAGTCCGGCGACAGTTCGTTCCACGGCGTCTCCAGCATCGTGCCGGAGTCCAGGCCGAGCTTGCGCTCCATCGTCTCGGCGACCCCTTTGTAAATATGCCGCCGCCAGCGGCCGAGATCGGACCAGGTGCCAATCAGTTCGATGCAGCCGTCTTGAAACGACTTGTGCGGCGCGGTGACGAGTCGTTCGGGATCAAACGTATAAACTTCGCCCAGCCCATCACATTCGAAGCACATGCCTTGTGGGCTGTTGAAGCTAAACAGTTGCGGGCTGGGAGGCTCGAAGCTCAAGTTGCAAGTCGTGCAGGCGTAATGCGCCGAAAGGCTCAGATCGCCCGGCTGCAGCGCCGACGCGGCTTTCGTGCGGCGGCGCGAGGGCTGGGGCGCTTCGCCTTGCTGCTCGGGAGCAACGATCAAATTGCCTTCGCCGAGCTTGAGCGCCAGATCGACCGCCTCGGCCAGTCGCGGGCGGGAGCCGGCATCGCTGGTGAGCCGATCGACCACCACTTCGATGTTGTGCCGCATCTGCCGATCGAGTTGCAAATCGTCGGTCAGCCGATGCACGACGCCATCGACCCGCGCGCGGACAAAGCCCTGCTTCAAGAGATCGACGAACAGATCCTTGTACTCGCCCTTCTGCTGGCGGATGAGCGGCGCGAGGACGAGAAAGGGCGTCTTGGGGGGCAGTTCTAAAACGCGGGCGATGATCTGCTCGCGCGTCTGCGCGGTGATCGGCTGGCGGCACTTGGGACAGTAGCCCTGGCCGGTGCGGGCGTAGAGCACGCGCAGGTAATCGGAGATTTCGGTGATCGTGCCGACCGTCGAGCGGGGGTTTTGCCCGGAGGTCTTTTGCGAGATCGAGATCGACGGGCTGAGGCCCTCGATCACATCGACATCGGTCTTGGGCATCTGCACGAGAAATTGGCGGGCGAAGCTGGACAGGCTCT
>CAYZVT010000563.1:0-1714 GCA_964481585.1 uncultured Pirellulales bacterium | reverse complement strand
CGGCGAGATACGCGGCGCCGCGATCGGCACCTGCGCTGTCGGCCAACTCGGCCGCGAGCGCGGCCACCAGTGCGCTTAGCGCGGCGCGCTGGACCGCATCCGCGGCGAGCCGGTCAGCAGATTCGCGCTGCGAGGCATCTTCCTCCACGAGCGGAGCAAGCGCCGGCAACAGTTCCGCCGCGAGAGCCTGACCAATCGAAGCGGTGCTTTGCAACTCATGGCCCCGGCCAAACCGTTCTGCGCGAAGGAGCGTCCAAAGCACCAGCGCCGGGTCAACGTCCGCCAAGCGCGTCAACAACTGCCGCGCCTCGTCCGGCTCGGCGAGCAGCGCATCGGCCAGCCCGCGCGCGGTGGCCTCCGCGAGCGGAATCCGGAGCGTGCCGGCGGCAGTCACAATCGGCGGCAGCGAGCGCATTACGACTTCCTCGACCTCAAGATACAAAAAAAGGTAGACCGCCGCCTGACGCCCGCAGACGGCGATCTACCTGAGTTGTAGCGTGGCATGCCCCGCGCGTTAGCTGGCCGACACCGTCTCAATGTCGAGCAGTTGGCAGACGCGGTCGATCAAGGCGTCAACCTCGAACGGCTTTTGCATGAAGTCGTTCGCGCCGGCCGCCTTCAATTCGCTGATCTTGTCCTGCTCGACCATGCCCGAGATGCAGATGATCCGCACATCGTCCATCGAGCTGTCGCTGCGGACGCGCTGGCACACTTCTTTGCCATTGATGTCCGGCAGCATCACGTCGAGCACAATCAGGTCGGGGCGATACTCCTTGACCATCATGCCGGCGTCGAAGCCGTTGTTGACGCTGCGGACCTCGAAGCGGCCGTCGGCGTTGAGCTGATCGACGATCAGTTCGGTCAATTCTTCGTCGTCATCGACGACCAGAATCTTCCGCTTGCCGCTTTCGAGCGCGTCGGTCGGAATGCCGTTATCGCGCATGAAGGCAAAGAGTTGCTCGCGTGGAATCCGCCGGAAGCGACTCCCCGGCACGCGAAAGCCCTTCAATTGCCCCGAGTCAAAGCAGCGAATAATCGTCTGCTGACTCACCTTACAGATCTTTGCCGCTTCGCCGGTAGTGAAAACAGTCTTCATAGCTGCTAACCACCCCTCTCCTTAGCCGATGGTAGCCAATGTTAGCGGTTCTCCCGGGATTCGCATCCTTTGCGAATCTCCAAAAGCACCCAGCCCTCCATGCGTTCGGCAGAGTTTCTCGATCCCTCTGCTGTAGCACGGCCTGCAACGTGTCTCGATGTACCTAGCTCAACCGTTGGCCTGGAGCATTGGCCGGTTGCGGCCCTCCTGCCGTTGGCTGGTGTTAGGCGTTCTCAAGCTCGCAATCTCTTTACTCGACTGCGCTTGTGGTAATCGGCAACTTCCGCCATTTCTTCCGAGATTACCTGAATTGCCAACGATCGGAATTATAGCCGTCTGGGAGGTTGAGTCAATATCGGTTGAAGTAGCGTAAGATGGTCCCACATTCCAAGTTACGAACGCCAGCTTCTTGCCCGGCAAAAAATCTTTTCCGCCGGGTGGAGGTTCGTGCGGAGGGTCGAACCCTCTCTTTTCGCAGCGCGGGGCGCGAAGAAGGCTGAGCTTCGGGTCGGGAAAAGTGCCGGGTGGCGGGGGCGCACCGCGAGAGCGGAAGCCCCCGTCGAGCAACCGCGCAGGCACGTCCTTCCCGCGCAGGCGGGAATCTAGAGAGTAGGCTTT
>CAYZVT010000562.1:0-1746 GCA_964481585.1 uncultured Pirellulales bacterium | reverse complement strand
ATAAACGCTGAAAGCATATAAGCGTGAAGCCCTCTCCAAGATGAGGTCTCGTAAGAGGCATAGCCTCGAAAGTCCCCTGGAAGACTACCAGGTTGATAGGCCGGGTGTGTAAGCATGGTGACATGCTCAGCTAACCGGTACTAACGGACGAACGCTTGACCACATTTATTCAACGCTCTTTGTCCCCCTGTGGCCAAGAGCCGTGGAGCGAGATCCACTCTTGCATGAGACCAAATTAAGTGCCTGCGGGTCGACAGGTCCCAGGCACTTCTTTCCGGTGACCATATCTGAAAGGCCACACCCGTTTCCATTCCGAACACGGTAGTTAAGCTTTCAGAGCCGATGATAGTGCCAAAAGTGCGAAAGTAGGTATCGCCGGATTTTGTTCACGAAAACCCCTGCTGGCCCAAGCGGTCAGCAGGGGTTTTTTCGTGCGCGTCCGGCGCATTGACTGCTACGCATGGTCGCTGCGGAGGCGGGCGTAAAGCCGCCGGTCGAGCAGCTCGCCGTCCTTGATCGCGCTGCAGCGCAGCACGCCTTCCAGCTCATAGCCGCACTTTTCCAGCACCCGGCAAGAAGCCGCGTTGCGGGCGTACACGGCGGCGAAGAGGCGAACCAGCCCCAGCTGTTGAAAGCCCCGCTCGGTCATCGCGCGGACTGCGGCGGTGGCGATGCCGCGATTCCAATAGGCTTCGCCGAGCCAGTAGCCGATCTCGGCTGAAAGCCGCTCGACATCCTCGCCAAGGACCAACTCGATGCCGCCGGCCGCCTCGCCCGCGACCGCGATGGCGAAACAGGTCTGCGGCTCTTGGCCCAGCGCCTGCTGCAAAAACTGGCGGGCATCTTGCAACGAGTAAGGGTGCGGAAAGCGGTCGCGCACCTGGAGCCAGACGCCGCGGTTGTTCGCGTGCCGCGCAAGCGACGGCGCGTCGCTTGTCCGCCACGGCCGCACTACGGCATTATCAATACCGAGCCGAATCTCCATCGCGGAGCCTACACCTCGCGGAAAAAGCGGCAGCCGACTGCGACCGCTGCTTCTAATTAGATCCAAGCGCGGGGCCGGGTCAATGCCCCCGTGCCGCTCGTCATCGCGTGCCTTGGCCACTAAAATAGCGGCTCGCCGATGCAAGAGACGGACACGACAGGAACACCACGGATGTCATCGCCAGAGCTACTCGCCTACGTTCGCGAGGTTGCCGAAGAATTTGTCTCCGATCTGGAAACCGCCGCCGCGCGGACGCGCAACTGGGGCGATGTGAAGCAAAGCCGCAAGCTGGTGTCCGCCGCCATCGACAAGGGGCTGGGGAGCCTCACGGCAACCGGCCTGTGGGGCAGGGCGAATCAACTCCCGTCGAGCGAACTGTGGAACGTCGCCGGCGAACTGCTCCACCACGGCCAGCTTCAAACTCGCGCCCGCCTGAAGCCGCGCGGCTACGCGGGAGACGATCTGATGCTGACCCAGATTTACGAGCGGACCATCACCAGCCACGCGCTGGGCCGGCTGTTCGATGAATATTTTCAAAAGCTGGACGCACCGGAAGCGGTTCGCGGGCGAATCGAGTTTGCCGCGCAGGCGATCGCCGCCGCCGCGACGGAAAGCCCCCAACAGGAGTTCCGCATCAAGAGCGTCGGCTCAGGACCGGCAATCGACATCCAGCTTGCCCTGCAGCGCTGGCCGGCGGATGCCCCGCCGGCTCAGGTTGTGCTGTTGGACCTGGATCAAGAGGCGCTCGATCGGGCTCAAGA
>CAYZVT010000561.1:0-1752 GCA_964481585.1 uncultured Pirellulales bacterium | reverse complement strand
TGGCGGGCGTGCCGGTCATCGTGCCCGCCGGGATTCCGTCGCGAGCCACTTCGCTGCGGTAGCGAGCGAAGGTTTCAAATCGCGGCAGATCCGTCGAGCCGCCGTGCTGAAAGACCGGTCCGTTGACGTAGCTGACTTGCCAGGTCGTCGGCTCCTCGCCAAAGATTTTGCGTCCGCGGCTGGTCATTTCGATTTCTACGACGCCGGCCCCGCGTTTCCACGGATTGCTGCTGGTCTTCGCGTTGAGGAGTTTTAATCCCCACGAAAATCCATCGCAGGCCAGATACGCGCCGCCGGAGATGCCGAGATACGTGCCGCCACGGCTGACGAAGGTGCGTACCTGCTGGCGACCATCTTCGCCGAGCGCGCGGGCTTGCCGGCTGCCGCTGCCGCCGGGGAAGATCACGATATCGAACTGCTCCAGCGCGCCCCCCTGAATGTCCTCGGGGCCGATGCGCACCACGGCCAGGTCGTCGAAACTTTCCAGCAGTCGGGCCAGACGCGGCACGCCGCCGCCGTAGCTCCCTTCGGCGTCGTAGAGCGCGACGCGCTGTTTGCTAAATGTCTCGGTGCGGTCGGTCACCCATTCGACCGTCACCGTCGGGTCGATCATGTCCAGATGGCCGAGGAAGCGATGGACCATGATGCGGTGCTGCCGGCTGCGGTACGAGAGCGGCTGATCGGCCTTGCTCGTTTCGAGGATCATCGTGTTCAGCCCCAGATGCTCGCCCGCCGCGCGAGTGAGGCTGGTGTTGACCGGCGGGCCGAGCAGCACAAACTTCTTGTCATCTTCAACGATCGTTTCGTTCACCGCTTCAAGCATCAGCGGCGCGATCTGCCGCGCGGCGCGGGTCGGATGGACGATGATGCTGCTGCCGACGCTCTTGGGATTGATCTGCTTGAAGCTGAAACCTTCGTGCAGATCGAGCAGCCATTCGGGCTGCTGCTGGCGGATGAGCTGCCAGATGGCGCGAGCCATTGCGCCGCGCCCGGGGCTGGCTTGGGCGGCGGTGGCGAAGTTGCGATTGAGGTTTGCCAACGTCTCTTTGACGCCCGGCGTGGTGCGCTTGCCGGCTTCGAGGGCGGGCACGTTCGCGCGCGGCAGGACGATCATCTTGCCCTGCTTGATCGGCCAGTGGGCGATCTGCTCGGCGGCCCGATAGCCGGCCGGCTCATTGCCATGTACGCCGCCGACGATCATCACCACCGGACCTTGGCGGCCGCTGTCTTTGATATGGTACTCGGTCGCCCACGGCGTACCGGCAGCCAGAACGCCGGAGACGCGCTCCTCGGCCGAGCTAGATTGCGGAATGGCGATCAACAGCGTCGCCCATAGTGCCGGGTGGAGAGGTAACGATCGCCCGCATCCTAAAAGCGATTGAATCTCCATATCGCGAGCCCTTTCAACAAGGGAGGGGATATGTCGATGGCGTCCTTTCCCATCGCTACCAGACGAAATCCGTTCGCCTAGCGGTCGTGTTTATTCTAGCCGAGTCGCGTGGTAGGTCCAACAGTGACGCGGGGGGCTGGGGACGGGGATGATTTAGCCCCTGGCGGCCAGGCCGGCTTGCGGTTCGACCCGTCCGGCCGACTTCAGCCTGCCGCGAAGATTTCCCCCATTCGCGCGTGAAACTGGCCGCGTGTGAGGACTTCGTCGCAACCGAGCCGGCGCGCGGCGGCGAGTCGCTCGGCTTGCACATGCGGACCGTAGGCCAGAATCGGTGGCGGCGACGGGAGACTTTTTAGCTGCGG
>CAYZVT010000560.1:0-1767 GCA_964481585.1 uncultured Pirellulales bacterium | reverse complement strand
GAAATCCTCGGCGACGGTCCGCTCCGGGCGAAGCTCGAAGCCCAGTGCGACCGGCTCGGCCTTGCCGCGAGCGTCAAGTTCCTGGGCTGGCTCGATCAGCCGCGCTGTTGGGAGCGTCTTTGTCAGGCCGATGCGCTGATTCTGCCTTCACTGCTCGAATGTGGCGGAGCCTGCCTGCTGGAAGCCATGGCGACCGAACTGGCCGTCGTCGCCACCGCCTGGGGTGGGCCGACCGATTACATCGATCCCTCGTGCGGTTTTCTCATCGAGCCAAGCTCGCGCGAGCCGTTCGTCAACGATTTGGCTGGCGTGATGCGCCGGCTCGGCAGCGATCCGCAGCTTTGCGCCAAGCTCGGAGCGGCCGGACGGGCCAAGGTCGAGCAGCACTTCGATTGGGAACGCAAAGTGGACGTGATGCTCGAACACTACGCGGCCGTGATCGCCGACCGCTCCGCTGGCTCGACCCGGCCGCACGCTTCGCGGAAGGAGGCCGCGCGATGAACGCCTTCCGCTTTGGCCTCGTCGTCGAGCAGACACTTGGGCATGTGACCCACTGCCAGAATCTTCGTGCTCAGGCGGAGGCCGATCCGAGTATCGAAGCCGACTGGATCGGCGTTCCCTACCACAGCCAGGGGCTGGAACGACTCTTGCCGCTCGTGCGCAGCAATTGGTCGCTCCGCGCGAGCCTGCGCGTCCGCCGACACCTGCACGACGCGCCGTATCGAAGTTGGAATGCCATGCTGATTCACACGCAGGTCAGCGCGCTGCTGAGCGTCGGGCTGATGCGGCAAGTGCCGACGATCCTCTCGCTCGACGCCACGCCGGCGAGCAAAGCCCGGCTCGCGCCGCCGCGCATGGGCGCGGCGCTGCTGGCCCCTTGGAAACGTCGCGCGACAAGCCGCGCGCTCGACGCCGCGCGCGGCGTTGTCGCCTGGAACGGGTGGACGCGGCGGAGTCTGATTCACGACTATCAGGTGCCGGCGAGCAAGATCGACGTGATCCCCCCCGGCGTTGATTTGGAGCTTTGGCACCCGCAGGCCCGTGCGCCGCGCAAGCTGCCGCGCGTGCTGTTTGCCGGCCGCAACTTCACGCGCAAGGGCGGGCCGCTGCTGGTCGAATTCGTCCGCCACGCACTGGCGGGGCAGTGTACGCTGGATGTCGTCACGAGCAGCCCAGAGGTCGAGCCCGCGGAAAACATCCGGGTGCATCGCCATTTGCGCCCCAACGCGGCCGAGTTGCGGCGGCTGTTTGCCCAGGCCGATCTGTTCGTCCTGCCCACACAGGAGGACTGCATGCCGCTGGTGATTTTTGAAGCGATGGCGAGCGGTTTGCCGGTCATCGCGAGCGACGTGGGCGCGATCGGCGAACAGGTGCTCGACGGCGAGACGGGGCTGCTCGTTCCGCGCGGCAACGGGGCGGCCCTGGCGGCGGCGCTGGGCGCGCTGCTGCGCGATCCGGCGCGGCGGGCCGCCTACGGCGCCGCCGGCCGCGCACGGGCGGTCGAACGCTTCGACGCGCAGCGGAACTACCGCGCGCTCTTGCAGCGGCTCAAAGAAGTCTCCGCGCGGCAACTGTCCGCCGAACGCCGCTCCCCGACCACTGAGCCTGCCGAATTGACGGCCGCCTGCCAGGCGGCTTTCGTCCACACCCAGGGAGGAGATGCGTGAGCCTTGCATCCGCAGCGACCGCCGTGCGTCCCGCAGCGCCGCAAGACATTCCGCCGGTTCCCTCTCGCGCACCGACGGCAGCGCCCGCAGGGCTGTCGCG
>CAYZVT010000559.1:0-1804 GCA_964481585.1 uncultured Pirellulales bacterium | reverse complement strand
TGGCGCAGGCGTGCGTGCCCGTCGAAGACGACGACACGCCCGAAACGCTCGCCGTGCGGTATCACGGCCAGTCAATCGCCGACGTGCTAAATCTCTCCTGCGGCGAAGCAGTCAAGCTGTTTGAAAACATCCCCAAGATTCGCCGCATTTTGCAAACGCTCTGCGATGTGGGGCTGGACTATCTCACGCTCGGCCAGCCGGCTCCCACGCTCTCTGGAGGCGAAGCCCAGCGCGTGAAACTCGCGGCGGAACTGTCGCGCCCCGACACCGGGCGGACGCTCTATCTGCTCGATGAGCCGACGACCGGGCTGCATTTTGAGGATTTGGCAAAACTGCTCGACGTGCTCAGCCGGCTCGTCGATTTGGGCAATACGGTCTGCCTCATCGAGCACAATCTCGACGTGATTAAGACCGCCGACTGGATCATCGAACTTGGCCCCGAGGCGGGCGAAGGGGGCGGCCGGCTCGTCGTCTGTGGCACGCCCGAGCAGGTCGTCGAGTACTCGCAGCAAGCGACTGGCTCGCGCGACTCGGACGCGCCGCTGCTGCGGTCGCACACGGGCGAAGTGCTCGAACCGGCGCTCCGCGCGGGGCCGTATCAGGAGCGGAAGGTGTTTGACTTCGCCGCCCATGAGGCGAAGCAAGAGAACGACCTTGAAATCCGCGAACTCGGTCGCGAAGCCCAGATGCCGTGGGAGGCGGATGGGCATCGCTGGCACACGCGGGACCGCGTCGGCCGCAACGGCGAGCCGTGCCGCTGGGACGGCGAGATTCTCGACCGCATCGTCGAGAAGATTCACGAACTGGGCGAGTTCAGCCCCACGAACTGGAACGCCCGCAGCGTCGTCGAGATCGCCGCCGCGCGCAAGACCGACGGCTGGTTCCTGCACGCGATTACCGGCGAGCCGTGGCTGCTGAAGCTCAAGTTCCGCGTGGCGAAGCACACCTTCAAGCGCGAAAAGCTGGCCGCCGATTTGGGGCTGAAGCCGCTCAACGATCTGCCCGATCTGCCGATCTACGGCCGCAAGCCGCGCGTGCGGTGCAAGAACCTGCGCGGGCCTTGGCAGGAAGTGCAGATCGACGTGCATTCGCTCTCCGAGATCGACACGCCCGCCTTCTGGGCGATGCTCAAGCGTGCGGTGGAGGGTTTTTTCCGCTTCACGGAGCGCGTGCAGCAGAACCCGGAAGACCTGATGCCGTGGAAGGTGCTCGGCCGCAAGTGGCACTTTGCCCGCAAAGGCTTTCCGCCGGGCCGCCGCGTCGAGTGGGACGCCGAAGTGCTCGAGGAGGTCTGCGAACTCTTGGCCGACACGGCGGCCGAAGGGCAGTTCTTGTGGAACAACCAGCAGGTCGTGCATCTGATGGTCCGCGAACAGAAAGACCCCTGGGCGAGCCTGTACACGAAGCGTACGGGCGGGCTTGATCTCGTGCTCACCGGGCCGAAGAACCAAGTCGCGCTCGGCCGCGTTGCCCACCTGGCCGAAGCGCCCGAAGTCGTCACCGAACAGCCCGACCGCGATCAAGTCAAGCTCCGCTTCCGCAAAGCCGACGATCTGGCCGCCGAGGAGCTGGCCGCGTTTTTTAAGGAACATCTCACCGCCGTCCGCAACGGCACGAAGTAGCCAAATCAAATCGTGCCGTGGCTGGCAGAGTAGCCGATTCGCTCCGCGAATCGGACCAGGAAACTTGAATAGTCGTAACACATTAGCCGATTGCAGCGTTAAGGGATTTCCTGCACTGTTTAGCGGCGGGACAACGTCCCGCGCGTTTTTTAGCCGTTTTCCAACGCGCGGGACGTTGTCCC
>CAYZVT010000558.1:0-1824 GCA_964481585.1 uncultured Pirellulales bacterium | reverse complement strand
TGGACAAGCCAGCAGTGGCACCCTGGAAAGGGTTCGATTCTGGTACAAACCCCTCTGGCTAGGCAATCGCCGAACTGCCGTCAGCTTCGCTTGTGAGGCGGCACGGGCGGAACGCCCGTGGCACCCAATGTCCGCAATCGCTCGACAAACCGCTCCAGTTCCGGCGGGAGCGGCATCGCGAAGTGCAGCCGCTCGCCGGTGGCGGGGTGGGTGAAGCCGAGCTCGGCCGCATGCAGCGCCAGTCGGGGGGCGCGGCTGGGGTCGCGGCGCGGCGTGCCGCCGAGGGGATGGGTGTATTTGGTTTCGCCGCAGACGGGGTAGCCCTGCTCCGACAGATGGATGCGTATCTGGTGCGTGCGGCCGGTTTCGAGTCGACATTCGACGAGCGTGTACGCCCCGAGCGCTTCGAGCGGACGGATATGCGTAATCGCCGGCTTGCCCGCCTGCGGATCGCCGGTGCTCCCACGCAGCCCGTCGCCGCGATCGCGGACAAGCCGCGTTTCGATCCGCTGCGCGGGCGGGCTTCCCTCTACGACCGCGTGGTAGACGCGATCGACCGTGTGTGCGGAAAACTGCTCGACCAGGCTTCGCTCCGCTTCGGCCGAGCGTGCGAAGACGAGCAGCCCGCTCGTGTCGCGGTCGAGCCGATGCACCGAACGGACACGGTGGCGGCGCAATCGGCGGGGCTGGCGCGTGCGGCGCTCGCGCTCGGTCAGCAGTCGTGCCACCGCTTCGTCGAGCGTCGGTTGCAGCCCTTTCCGTGCTTCGGGCCAACCACGCTCGCTCGCGTGGCGGAGCGTCTTCATACCGGCGGGCTTGTCGACGACGACGAGCTCAGCATCGACGTGGACGATCCGCACGTCGGTCGCACGCGGCGGCGGGGGAGCCGGCTGATCGAACAGCTCGACCTGTTCGCCGAGGGTGAGCCGTCGCCCCTCGTCGAGTGTCAATGTGCCGCTCACCCGCACGCGGCGGCCGCTGAGCAGCTTGCGAATCTGCGACCACGACTGCCCCGGCAGCCACGCCCGCAGCGTCGCCACGAGCGTTTGGCCCGCTTCGTTCTCGGTGACTTCAAAAGTTTTCTTCACGCCTGTTGCTCCTGGCCCCCCACGCTAACAGGCGGCGTAGGCGAGGGGAAGTGCCTCCGCAGTTGGCTGGCCGCTAGGGGCACCGAGCGACTATAATACCGGACGATTCGACGCTCGCCTCTCGCCCACCTGGCTCGCTCATGCAACTGCCGATCCTGCAAACTCCGCCCCCGCCCGGCGTGCGGACCGATTCTCTCGCGCGGCTGCCGGTCGTGGCGACGGGCAAGCGGGCCGAGCGGCCGCTGCCGATGTCGCTCGACGAAGCCCGCGTTCTGGGCTGGGACGAACTGGACGTGGTGTTCATCACGGGCGATGCGTACATCGACCATCCGAGCTTCGCGATGGCGATTCTGGGCCGCGTGCTCGAAGCGGCCGGCTACCGCGTCGGGATTGTCAGCCAGCCCGACTGGCGCAGCGCCGACGACTGGCGGCGGTTCGGTCGTCCCCGGCTGTTCTTTGCCATCTCGGCCGGCAACATGGATTCGATGATTAACCATTACACGGCCAACCGCAAGGTGCGCAACAGCGATGCGTACTCGCCCGGTGGCCGGATCGGTTTGCGTCCTGACCGGGCGACGCTCTCCTACTGCCAGCGCGCCCGCGAAGCGTATCCCGGCGTGCCGGTGATCGCCGGCGGCGTCGAGGCGTCGTTGCGGCGGCTGGCGCACTACGACTACTGGAGCGATAAGGTCCGCCGCTCGATCCTGCTCGACAGCAAAGCCGACTTGCTCGTCTC
>CAYZVT010000557.1:0-1844 GCA_964481585.1 uncultured Pirellulales bacterium | reverse complement strand
GATCAGAGCGGGCCACATCGAGCCGGGGCCGCCTTGCTGCGCAACTAAAGTCCAAGCCACCGCGTTTGTTAGCATGAGCCAGCGTTGTTCTATCTAAGATGACAAGCTAGCAGCGACCGCAAGTGGCGGCGGCAACCAGCCGGGATACAGCCACGTATCATAAGATCATGCGCCATAAGGGGCAAGGGCGAAACGACGGCCCGCAGGGCCGGCCATCAGCTACCAGCCGTCAGCAAAACACGTCCTTGCCGCGCAGGCGGGAATCCAGACCAATCATCTTCTGCGCCGGCTGCGCCGGGGGCTTCCGCTTTTCGCGGTGCGCCCCCGCCACCCATCGCTGACAGCCATCGCTGTCAACCGGCGGCTGGCGGCTGGCGGCTTAATCCTTTCCCTGCCAGCCCGCTTGTTTTTCGCGCCGGTAGGTGTCAAAGCGGTCTTCTTCAATCGCCGCGCGGGCACCGGCCATCAGCCGCTGGTAGTACGTCAGGTTGTGCGCCGAGAGCAGCACCGGGCCGAGCATCTCGCCCGCCTGAAACAAATGTCGCAAATAGCCTCGGCTGTGCCGGCAGGCCGGGCAGGGGCAGTCTTCTTCCAGCGGTCGGCGGTCGAGCGTGTGCTGGGCGTTGCGCAGCCGCACCGGCCCCTGGTCGGTAAAGGCCAGAGCGTTGCGGCCGTTGCGCGTCGGCATGACGCAATCGAACATATCGACCCCACGCGCCACCGCTTCCAGCAAATCCTCCGGCCGGCCCACGCCCATCAAATAGCGGGGGCGATCGGCGGGCAGGGCAGGGGCCGTTAGTTCAATGATCCGGTACATCTCGGCCGGCTCCTCGCCCACGCTCAGCCCCCCGATGGCGTAGCCGACGAAATCCATCGCGCCGAGCGCTTCGGCACACTCGACGCGGAGGTCCGGTTCCAGTCCTCCTTGCACGATCGCAAACAGGGCTTGATCGGGCCGCTGCGCCGCCTGCTGGCAGCGGCGCGCCCAGCGGACCGAGCGGAGCATGGCATCGCGGACCACTTCTTTCGCCGCCGGCAGCGCGACAACCTGGTCGAGCACCATGGCCACGTCGCTGCCGAGTTGCTCCTGAATCTCGACCGCCCGTTCGGGCGTCAGTTCTAGCCGCGAGCCGTCGATGTGCGACTGAAAGACGGCCCCTTCCTCGCGGATCTTGGTCATCTGCGCGAGGCTAAAGAGCTGAAAACCGCCGCTGTCGGTGAGAATCGGCCCCGACCAGCCCATGAACGAGTGCAACCCGCCGTGCGCCGCCACGACCTCTGGCCCCGGCCGCAGCGCGAGATGGTAGGTATTGCCCAAAATCATCTGCGCGCCGGTCCGCTGGACCTGCTCGACGGTCAGCCCCTTCACCGTGCCCACGGTCCCCACCGGCATAAAGGCCGGCATCTCCAGGGTGCCGTGCGGAGTATGAAACCGCCCCCGCCGAGCATGGCTGGTCGCGTCGTTATGGAGGAGTTCGTACTTAAACACGGGAAAGGGGGACTGGGGACAAGGGACGAGGGGACAAGGGACGAGGGGACAAGGGGACAAGGGGACGGGGGATAAACCATCAGCGGTCAGCCGGCAGAAAAAAATCCAAAATCGCCGCTAGGCCGGCTTTCCGCTTTCCGCTTTCCGCTTTTTCTTCCGCCCTCCGCCCTCCACCTTCCGCCCTCCGCCTTCTCCTCACTGCACACTCACAAGTTGGCTACCGGGATAATAGTACCGCAAGATCTCTCCGCAGCTTTGACCTTGCTCGGCGAGCGTTTTGGCGCCCCACTGGCAGAGGCCGACTCCGTGGCCCCAGCCGCGTCCTTCGAGCATGACCTCGGCGTCGAGGGCCAGC
>CAYZVT010000556.1:0-1848 GCA_964481585.1 uncultured Pirellulales bacterium | reverse complement strand
GCGGACCCCGCGCGGATCGCCATTCTCGACAACTTCTGCTGGGGCGACTGCGAAAAGAACGAAACGCTCGGCTCGCTCGTCCGCGCGGCCTTGGCCTGCCACGATCTGGCCGTCGCCCTCAAAACGCCCTTCATCAGCGGCAAGGATAGCCTCAACAACGAATTCAGCTATCTCGACGCGGCAGGCCGCAAGCAAACGATCGCCATTCCCCCGTCGCTCCTGATTAGCGCCATCGGCCAGATTGATGACGTTCGCCGCTGCGTGACAATGGACCTGAAAGGGTCCGGCAACTTGCTATATCTCGTCGGCCTGACGAACAAGGAACTCGGCGGCTCACACTTCGCGCTCGTGTACGATCTGCCGGGCGGCGAAGTGCCGAAGGTCAATCCCCAGCGGGCACGGCAGACCTTCGCCGCGATGCATCGCGCCATCTCCGGCGGCTCGGTCCGCGCTTGCCATGACCTAAGCGAAGGCGGCTTGGCCGTGGCGGCGGCGGAAATGGCGTTTGCCGGCGGACTGGGCGCGCGCCTTCAACTCGATCCGATGCCCACCGGCGAGAAGGGGCTGGCCGCCCCGCAGCGGCTCTTTAGCGAGTCCAACACCCGCTTCCTCTGCGAAGTGCCGCCCGAATCGGCCGCCGAGTTTGAAGCCGCACTCCAAGACATTCCCTTTGCCCAAATCGGCGAGGTCACCGCCGACCGGCGGCTGACGATCCGCGATGGCGGCCAAACGGTGATCGACGCCGACGTGGACGAACTGAAACAGGCCTGGCAAGCGCCGCTCGACTGGTAAGCGCGGCACGCCACCCAAACAACAACACCTATTTCCACTGCTCAAGCCCGACGGCCGAAATGCCGCCAGCCCGACGATCATGGCCCAACCACGCGTCCTTGTGCTCCGTGCCCCCGGCACGAACTGCGATCAAGAAACCGCCTACGCCTTCGAGCAAGCCGGCGCGAGGCCCGAGCGGCTGCACATCAATCGCCTGCTCGAAGCGCCGCGGCTGGCCGAGGAGTTTCAGATCTTGTGCCTCCCCGGCGGCTTTAGCTACGGCGACGACATCGCCGCCGGTCGCATCTTGGCGAACCAGATCCGCCACCACTTGGCCGACTGCCTGCACGAGTTCCGCGAAGCGGGCAAGCTGGTGCTGGGCATTTGCAACGGCTTTCAGATTCTCATTCGCAGCGGCATTCTGCTCCCCGACGACGAGCAAGGCCCGCTCGCCACGCTCACCTCGAACGATTCGGATAAGTTCGAGGACCGCTGGGTGCAGCTCTCCGTCGCGGGCGACCGCTGCGTCATGCTGCAAGGCATCGAGCAGATGTACCTGCCAATCGCCCATGCCGAGGGCAAGTTCGTCCCCCGCGATGAGGCGATGCTCAGGCGGCTCGAACAGAATGGGCAACTCGTGCTCCGCTACCGCAGCCAAAACGGCGACGGCGCGGCCGCCTACCCCGACAATCCCAACGGCTCGGTGGCCGACGTGGCCGGCGTCTGCGATACGACCGGCCGCGTGCTGGGACTGATGCCGCATCCCGAGCGGTTCATCGACCCGGTCCAACACCCCCGCTGGACCCGCCAGCCGGAGCGCGAAGCCGGCGATGGCCTCGCCGTCTTCCAAAACGCCGTCCGCTATTTTTCCAAGTAGCGGGCCAAGTGGCGGGGGCGCATGGCTGGCTGGCGGGGGCGCACGCGCAGCGAAGCCCCCGGCCGCGTTGGTCGGTCCTTCCCGCCTGCGCGGGAAGGACGGGGGCGCGGAAGGGCCGTCAGAAGACCTGCGTCCCCAAGCGGGAAGGGCAAGTTCCTCCCTTCGCCGGGAGGAGAGAAACCCTCGTCGTGCTCGACGGG
>CAYZVT010000555.1:0-1854 GCA_964481585.1 uncultured Pirellulales bacterium | reverse complement strand
CCCACCAGCGCGCTGGCGCTTTCGACGCAGCCGCGGCTGATCCCTACGACGAGTTGCTCGAGCAGCACCGGATCGTCTTGGGCCACCGCCACGTAGTCGATAAATAAAAGCGGCTCGGCGCCGCAGCAAATCGCGTCGTTGACGCTCATCGCCACCAGATCAATGCCGACCGTGTCGTGGCGGCCGACTTGCTGCGCGACTTTGAGTTTCGTGCCGACGCCATCGGTGCAGGAGACGAGCACCGGGTTTTGGTAGCGGCGGGCGAAGAGCGGGCTGGCGAAATCAAGCTCGAACAGTCCGGCGAAGCCGCCGTCATTTTTCACCACGCGCGGGGTGAACGTGCGGTGCAGCAGTTTCGGCAGCCGGGCCATCGACTGGCGGTAAATGTCCAGATCGACTCCGGCGTCCTTGTAGGTTGCTTTAGCCATGACGTTGAGCGAAGCCGCCCCCGGAAACCGCGTGCGAACGAATCGAGTTGGGCAGGCGCGCCGCGCTCGTTTCCGGCAGGGTTTGCCGAAAACCTGCGACCAAACGCGGGGGCAATGCCGCTTCCAAGACAGGCTCCGCCGCAGCCGTGGCGCAGTCTGGTCCGCCCCGCGCGGAACCCGCCAAAGGCGTCAAGTTTACGGCCCGCCGCCAAAGCTTGTCAACGAGCCTCGCGCGTCTGCGCACCCCCAGCCGAGCCGCGGCGTCGGCGTCTCCAGCGCGGGTTGACAGTCAATTGCTGCCTGGGGCACGATGGGACACGTCGGATTTCAGCAGTCGGCCCTGTCGCGAAGACTCTGCCGATTGCCGAGCGGTCTAGCAAAGAGAGGAGTAAATCCAACGCCGGAAAAGTCGATGGAGAGCGACCTGCGGAAATGACGAATCAGTACCAGCGGCGTCCCGCCATGGACGGGCGATCGGCGGAGAATCTGAGCTAAAGTCTTTGTAGCGGCGGACCGGCACACGCTCTTGCGGCCAAAAGAGCGGCCCAGCCGGAGACGCGCTTTGAGGCTCGGTTCTGCCGGTCACGGGGTCTTTGCCGATTTCGGCCGACATTCGTCGTGCATCCGTATCCCCAGCCTCCGATCTTTGATCTACCTGCCATGCAAATCCCCAGCCTCTCCGCGCTGTTCTCGCCCAACCAGTTTCTTATGCCCGCTACGCATCCCGCGCTGCAATTTTCCTATCCGCTCCCGTACGGGGCGGTGCTGCACGAGGGCGGGGTGCAGTTCGTCGTCTTCAGCCGCTCGGCGACAGCGATGCGGCTGTTGCTGTACAAGCGCGTCAGCGATCGAGAGCCGTCCCGCGTCATCTCCTTCAACCGCGACACCGACCGCTGGGGCGATATTTGGAGCGTCTTCGTGCCTGGCTTGCGCGCCGGCACGCTCTACCACTTTCAGGCCGATGGCCCCTATGCGCCGCATGAAGGGCATCGCTTCGATCCCAAGGCGCGGCTCATCGACCCCTACGCCCGCGCGCTCGCCGGCGGCTTTTTGCCGGCGGACGATGGAATCGTGCGGCCGCCGAAGTGCGTGGTGATCGACGACCATTTTGATTGGAAGGGGGACCGGCATCTGCGCCGTCCGCTCTCGGAGACGGTGATCTACGAATTGCACGTGCGCGGCTTCACCCGCTCCAACTCCAGCGGAGTGCGCCACCCCGGCACGTACTTGGGCGTGATTGAAAAGATTCCGTATCTCAGGTCGCTCGGCGTGACGGCCGTGGAACTGATGCCGGTGCATGAGTTCCCCACCAACAACGCCGACGGCCAAAAGCCCGAACGGCCGAACTACTGGGGTTACGACTCGATGGCCTTCTTCGCCCCGCATCGCGGCTACGCCTATGGCCGCCAGGCGGGAGCGCAAGTCC
>CAYZVT010000554.1:0-1879 GCA_964481585.1 uncultured Pirellulales bacterium | reverse complement strand
GCAGCTCACCTCGCGCGAAGTGCCGCAGCCGACTGCTGGCAACGAGGCGTCTTCGGTGGCGATGCCGCGTCAAGCCCTGCCGCAACAGGCGATGCCGCATCCGTATCAGCAGACCTCGGCCACGATGCCGGCCATGCCGCCGGTAATGCCGGGAGCGATGCCGGGCGCCATGCCAATGGGCGCGCCTGCGGCGGTGGCCGGAGCACCGGTGCCGGGGTTCGTGCCGGGCGCTCTGCCGATGAACCCGGCCCGCTACGATCAGCCGTACATGCCGAACTACTCATGGCCGAGCTACGCCGCATATCCGAACTACGCGGCCGTGACTTACCCGAAGCAGTATTCGCCGACAGCTTGGCCGTACATCGGCCCGTTCTACCCCTACCCGCAAGTTCCGCTCGGCTGGCGGAAAGTGACGCTGGAATGGGATGACGGCTGGTGGTTCCTCGACTTCAAAGATTAGTTCGTTGATGTTTCCCAGGCCCTCCGAGTTGCCCCGGCAGCTCGGAGGGTTTTTTGTGCGCGCGAGTGCAAGGCGAGCGGTGCGGAGAGCGCGACCGACAGCAGCGCGATTACGGAATCGTCTTTCCCGCGCAGGCGGGAATCTAGACGGTGGACGGTGCGCCCCTGGATTCCCGCCTGCGCGAGAACGGCGGGGGGGCGGGAAGGACGCGTGCGCGCGTGCGCGCTAGAGGCGGCTCGGATCGACCGTCTTTGCGATTGCCGAGCCAGGCATGGGGTGTACTGTCGATCGAGTAACCGACCGTGCGTGCCGAGCCGTCGGCAAAGACGGACTGAAAGCCGCCGGCATGCGCGCTGCCGAAAGGCAGACGCCCAGCCTCACCGGCTCCGAGCCGTAGGGCGTGTTGGTATCGACGCCGCTGGTGGCCGGCGTCACAACGGGAAAGAGACACAGACACGCCACACACGGCTGCCCGTCGCGTCGGGCACTGAAAGATGCCCAGCGGCGTCTGAATCCGCTTGGCGCTGCCGACTAGCTGCGTCGTCGTCTAGGTGTCAGGCTGCCCGTCGGCCCCAAGCTCGTAGAGCGCCTGCTATTCCAGGTAAGGCAAAAGACTGTCGACCCAGCCGCCGGGCTGTTGAGGTCCGGTGCCGCGATATTCGGGGCAAGCCGACCGGCCGCCAGTGAGTTGCTAGAGGCTCATCCACGGCCGCGGCCCCCTTCTTTGGGGACCATGGCTTTGGCGAAAATTCGCTACAGCTCGAAAAACCCGCAAGTCCGTTACAGATTCTCACGATAACTAACCCTGGAAGGCGGCAACTGCGTAGCCGCACGCTTGGGGTCCATCGACCGGCCGTATCGCTTGCGTCGGACCGTCATTAGCAACTCTCGGTCTAGGGGACGATTCATGCCACGCAACCTCCATCGTACTGCTCTGTTTGGCCTGCTTGCGGGGGCAATGCTGCTCGGGCCGGGCTGCGCGGCACAGGGGCCGAACCTGGGGCCGTTCGCGATTCCGGTTCCCGTTAGTCCCTACTTCCAGGAGCAAGAGGAAGACGAGTTCTGGCAGCAAGAGCGCTACGCGCGGGTGCCGATCCTCGGGCCGCTCACCTCCGGCGGGCCGGTCGTGGCGCTCGATCCGCCGAGCGACGACGAGGTGATGCGTGCGCTGGAAAAAGCTCGTCCGGTCGAAGGGGGCGTGCCGCTGCTGTATGAGCAGTCGCGCAACAACGTGCGGATCGTGAAGGAAAAGATCGCTGACTACATCGACCCGCCGCGTGTCGTGCCGCTCATTGGCCCGGTGCAGCAACACCACGCCCACTACAAATGCACGATCTACTTCACCGAAGTGACGCGCGTCGGTTGGCCGCTGCCGTACACGACGGTCTGCCACTATCTGCGCGAGGTCGCGACCGCGCT
>CAYZVT010000553.1:0-1883 GCA_964481585.1 uncultured Pirellulales bacterium | reverse complement strand
ACGCGGCCCAGGCCAGGCAAAAGGCACTGCTGGACAAGCCAGCAGTGGCACCCGGCGCTCCTCGTCCCCTGTCACTCACCACCCGTTGCCCTGGGGATTTTCCCACATTTGGGACGCCCACACATGGAGAGCCGCGATCGGCACTGCTTGGTTTGCTTTGGGCGGCGCGAGGAACTAGGCTAGGGTCGGCAATCAGCAAGGAGTAGGCGACGGCGCAACTGACCTGCCTACGCCGGCTGGGCGGATAGCCTCCTTACCTCCGCTCCCTCCTGAACTGGCTGCACCTTGCCACCAACCGAGGAGATTCTTGTTTCATGCGCCAAACTTCCACCTATGGGATCGTCCGCTTGCCCATTGCGCTGCTGGCAGTGGGGCTGCTTGTCGAGTGCGCCGCGGCGGAGCAAGAGCAGCGTCCGAATTTTGTGTTCGCGATTGCTGATGATTGGGGCTGGCCGCATGCAAGCGCTTATGGCGATCAGGTCGTGAAGACGCCGACGTTCGACCGGCTGGCCAGGGAAGGCGTGCTGCTGACGCACGCGTTCGTCTCCTCCCCTTCCTGCACGCCCAGTCGGGGCGCGATCGTGACGGGACAGCATTTCTTCCGGCTCGACCAGGGGGCGAATCTGTGGTGTATCTGGCCCGACGGCCGATTCGCCGAGTTTCCGGCGCTGCTGGAGGAGGCCGGCTACCATGTCGGCAGTTATCGCAAAGGCTGGGGGCCAGGCCGAGCCAAGCAGCAGCCTGCCGGCAAGAACTACCGCCGGCTCGACCAATTTTTCGAGCAGCGCGACAGCGAGCAGCCGTTTTGCCTCTGGTTCGGAACCGGGGATCCGCACCGGCCCTTTGCCGAAGGGGTAGGCCGCAAGAACGGCATGGACCTCGGCAAAGTTCACCTGTTCGCCCACTTCCCCGACCACGAAGAAATCCGCAGCGACGTGGCCGACTACTACACGGAAGTCCAGCGGTTCGATCACGATATGCAGCAGCTCTTGCAGCGGCTCGAAACGCTGGGCGAGTTGGACAACACGATCATCGTCATGACGGGCGATCACGGGATGCCCTTCCCCCGCTGCAAGGGAAACCTCTACGACAGCGGCGCGCGGGTGCCGCTGGCGATTCGCTGGGGCGCGCACGTTCCGGCCGGCCGCACCGTGACCGATTTCGTTTCACTGACCGACCTTGCCCCGACGTTTTTGGAAGCAGCCGGGCTGCCGATCCCCGAGAGGATGACCGGCCGCAGCTTGCTCGGCCTTCTCCGCTCGGAAAAAGCAGGCCGCGTCGAGCCGGCCCGCGACCACGTCTTGATCGGCCGCGAGCGGCATGCGCCGGCGCAAGAAGCCCCTGACAGCGGCGGCTATCCGTCGCGGGGCCTGCGCACGGACGAGTTCCTTTACATCCGCAACTTCGCGCCCGACCGCTGGCCGGCCGGCACGCCCGACTATAAAAACGCCGTTGTTCCCGGCCGCTGGCTGGGGGATTGCGACAACGGGCCGAGCAAGACGTTTCTCTGGGAGCAGCGCGACGATCCGCAGATCAAACCCTACTACGATCTCGCCTTTGCCAAGCGGCCAGCCGAAGAACTGTACGATCTGCGCAAAGACCCCGATCAAATCCGCAACGTCGCCGCCGATCCGCAATACGCCTCGATCCGCGCGGAGCTTGCGGGAAAACTCAGCAAACTGCTTCACCAGTACGAAGACCCGCGCGTGGTCGGAGGCGGCGAGAAGTTCGATGCATACCAATATCTCGGCAGCGGCGGTGCTCAATGGCCCGGCAAATAAGCCGCCGGCTCTGGGCCGGCGCGCTCTAACTTCGCGCCGCGGCGACGGCCGTCTGCATCGCGCGTACCGAGTCGCGGCCGAAGCGCTGCTGGACGCGCCGCA
>CAYZVT010000552.1:0-1884 GCA_964481585.1 uncultured Pirellulales bacterium | reverse complement strand
GCCGCGCCCGCCAGCCGTCCGTGCCGGCGCGCTTCAGCGCGATCGGCTTTTGCGGCGCGGGCCGGGTGCGGGTCGGGGCTTCGGCGGTGTGGATCGCCGGCACGACTTGCGACGCATGAGGAGCAGGAACGCTACCCGTTTCGTCCAGGGGCGGCGCGTCGGCTGGCGTCGGCTCGTTGAGGTACAGCTCCTCGCCCGCCTCTGGCTCGGCAAACGGAGGCGCCGCCTCGATCGGGAGCGGCGGACGCCCGACGATCATTTGCTTCGGGCGAAATACCGGCTGCGTCGGGACCGGGTGGAACTTGGCATGCGGCGTCGCGTCGAGTGCTCCCGCAGCCAGCGTCGGCACGCCGGCAACTCCGGCCATATGGCTCGCGCCACCGCGACAGCCGCCGGCGGTGCAGCGAGCGCCGCAGGCGGGGCTGGCCTCGACGCCCAGCGACCAGTCGCCGCGCAGCACGAGCGAGTCATGGCAACAGCCCGTCAGTGCGAACGTGCCTCCGATCACCGCGAGCCGGTATAGCCAGTGACGCCATTGCATCCGTTTTGCTCCCTCACCGCCGGGCGTGCCTCTGGGGCTAAACTGCTTCCCTGCAAGCAGGGCATCGGCCGACGCGGGGGCGGATAATGAGAAAAACCGGCAAACTCACCGCGGTTTGCCCTCGCTGGCGTCCTCCTCGGGGGGGGCAGCCGGCGGCTTTTCCTTCGGAAGCACCAGCCCTGGCAGCAGTTGGAGCAGCAAGAACACTCCCAGCACGATCACCACCAGCACCGGCCACAGCCGCACCACGCGGGCCGGCAGGCCCAAAATGTCGCCCAGCAGTCCGGCCGCGAGCATCACCACGAGCACGAGCAGAATCAGCCCACAGCCGACTGAGGTCATCATTCCCTTGAACGTCGCCGCTTCGCTGTATTCCTCACTGTGCAGGGTGATCGTGCGCTGCTTTTCGAGGCTGCGAACGGCCGCGTCGGCGATTTCGACCGTCAGGCACGCCCGTTCCCAGTCGCGGCCGGGATCGCCTGCGGTGACGGCGACGATGAAATACTGCAAAGCCGCTTCCGCCCCGTTCCATTCCAGCGTCGCCTGCTCCTGTTGCGCACCGGCCCGCGAAATGATGAGCGTCCAAGCGGCGTGGACCGGCATCTGCAGCACCGCCTTGCCGGTGCTGCCGATGAGCACCAACCGCGCGCCGGGCTGATCCTCGACCGGACTGACGGACCAGCGCTGCGAGATGCCCGAGGGGCCGGACATTTGCACGCCGAGATTGGCATAGGCGGCCTCGTGGCCGCTGTCCAGTGCCGAGACGCGATCGGGATTGCCCGCCACGGCGACCATCAAGTCGGCGTCACGCGAGAACTGTTCGAGCACGACCGCCGGCGCCCGCTCGCGCTGCCCCCGCTCGCAGACCAGCTGCTCGGCGTGGCCGATGCCGTCGTCCGGGCTTCGCGCCAGCTCCGCCAGGCGATCGAGGTAGGGATGCGTGCTGCCGGGCACGTAATGTTGCAGCACGCCCTGCACTTCGCGGCGGATCATGTCAAGCTCGTAGTACAGCAGCATCGACGGCACGACCGGATGCACCACGAGCGTCGGGATCGCTTCCTGCACGAGCTTGCGCAGCGGCTCGGCGCGGTGCATCTCGTCGCTGCTCGCACCGACCAGCACCGCATCGACCTGCGGATCGTTGAGCAGCGCTTCCCACGGCTCGCCCCACGTCGCGCGGGGGGCCAAAGTGCGGAGCGGCGAGTCGTCGTCGGCTTCGCCAAGCCAAGCAATTTCATGCCCCAGCGCAAGCGCGGCCTGAGCCAGCTTGAGCAGTTCCAGATCGTCGCCTAAGAGTGCGAAACGCATGATAGCGAGCATTGTAAGCAATCGCCGCCAAGGCG
>CAYZVT010000551.1:0-1889 GCA_964481585.1 uncultured Pirellulales bacterium | reverse complement strand
CCGCTGGTGTCGGGAGCGCACTTCTTCGGAACGCTGCCGATCCTGCCGTACAAGATGGGGCTGAAGCCGCCGAAAGAGTGCGTTTATGCCCTGGGCTACTACCGCCCCGGCAACTGTGCTCCGTACATGATCAGCCCACTCGGCTTTACGCCGCGTGCCGCGCTGGCCGAAGCCGGCGCCGTCGTCGGCGCCGCCGCAGTCATTCCGTAGCGGTCAAACTCCACAATGCAAACGAACCGGGGAGCGCGCCAGAGATGCGGCGCGCTCCCCGGTTTGCGTTTTGCACGCTTCCACGAAGCCCGCGCCTACTCACACTCCGGCCGGCCGCAGCCGCCCATGCCACAGGGACGAAAATCGGCCATCGGCAGCGATCCCCCCTCGGCCAAGTGCGCGGCCGGTACGCTGAGTTGCTTTTCAAGCTGCCTGCTCTCGCACTTCGGGCATTGCAGCGTCTCGCCGCCGCGCACCAATAGCTCAAACGTCGCGCGGCAGTCCTGGCATTGGTATTCGTAAAGCGGCATTTTTCAGTTCCTCGGAATTGAAATCTCAAAGGCGCGTTCGTCGTCAGGCGCGCTCCCTACAAGTATAGCGACACTAAAACGGTTAGCCCAACGTCCTTCCCACGCACGTGCCGGTGCCGAAAAAGCCTCGCGCTCGCTGCTACCGTTCCGAGAAATGTGCTCTAATCTAGCCACCAGCCCGAAAGCGAGGCGTCGCGTGCAACCTCTGGTCCTCAACCGCCAGCAAGTCCGACAGGTCGATCGCCGTGCGGTCGACGAGTACGGCATGCATAGCCTTGTGCTGATGGAAAACGCCGGGCGGGGCGTGGTCGATAAGCTGTTTCAGTTCGGCATCACCGGCCCGGTCGCCGTCTGTTGCGGAAGCGGCAACAACGCCGGCGATGGTTTTGTGATTGCCCGGCATCTCGATCTGCGCTATCAGCAAGTCAAACTGCTGCTCCTTTCCGATCCGGCCAAGCTCCGTGGCGATGCGCTGGCGAACTTTGCGATCTTGCAGCGTTCCGACGTGCCGATCGAAATCTATGGCGAGCCGTTCGACGAGGAGCGCTTTGCCGCGTCGCTACAAGGAGCCGGCTGGATTGTCGACGCCCTGCTCGGCACCGGCGCCAGCGGCGCTCCGCGCCCGCCGTTCGATCGCGCGATCGAGCAGATCAACGCCACCCCCGCCCGCCGGCTGGCCGTCGATCTCCCCAGCGGCCTCGACTGCGACACCGGCCTGGCGGCCCCGCCCACAATTCGCGCCGACCACACCTGCACGTTCGTCGCCGCCAAGCCCGGCTTCTACCTCCAGGGTGCCGACCACTACACCGGCGTCGTCCATGTCCTCGACATCGGAGTGCCCCGCCGCCTGGTCGAATCCGTCCTGGCGGGCAAGTAACTTGCTGCACTTGATCGTCCCAAACGGGGACGAACGGGACAGAATGAGACAGAATGAGACAAAATGAGGCGCTTTTTTCAAACGTTCGCCGCGCCTCATCTTCTTAAGTCGAGTTGTTAAAGCTGCTTACAACGAACATGGAGGCGCTGGAGCGGGGCGCCGCGCCCCGCATGCGACCGGACGGCTGCTCAAGCCCGTGACAAAACACCTTGATAATCAAGGTTTTGCGAACGTTCGTCGGCTCTCCGAACAAGCCGCAGCGCGCCCCATAGTAAATCCACATTGAATAAACGTTTAGATGTTTTTGTATCACAATGGCCAGTGCAGGACAAGTGCTCCGGGGACGAAAAGGTGTCAGGAACCGACGTCGACGGCTTTCCTGCCCCCCGTTTAGCGGCGGGAGCACCGACCCCGCGGGTTGCGAAATGGGCGGGGCGCCCGGGGGCCGGTGCCCCCGCGGGCCGCGCGGGGCGCGCCCCCCGCGGCCGGCG
>CAYZVT010000550.1:0-1965 GCA_964481585.1 uncultured Pirellulales bacterium | reverse complement strand
CGGAAGTTGTGCTGCTGCCCAAATGGATGCCGATTCATCTGTACCGGGTGAGTTCTTGGTCGCGGACGATTTTGGTGCCGCTGTCGATCATGTCCGCCAGCCGTCCGGTGCGGCAGATCGAGCCGGAACGCGGTATCCGCGACCTGTTCCTCGCGCGTCCCGAAGACTGGCCGCCGCTGCGTGCGCCGGGCGTCAAAGGCGGCTCGGGCCTGTTTTCGTGGGATCGCTTTTTCCGGCTGGTTGATCGCGGCTTAAAGTTCTGCACGAAGCACCGCCTGCTGCCGCTGCGCCAGCGGGCTTTGGCGGCGGCGGAAAAGTGGATGCTCGACCGTTTCGACTCCAGCGACGGCCTCGGCGCGATCTTTCCGCCGATCGTGTGGAGCATCATCGCGCTCGACTGCCTCGGCTACGCGCACGATAGCAAGGAAATTCAGTACAACCTTAAGCAGCTCGACGACCTGATCCTCGAAGGCGAGGAATCGACCCGCTTGCAGCCCTGCCGCTCGCCGGTCTGGGACACGGCGATTACGCTGCGGGCGCTGGCGACCAGCGGGCTTAGTTCCGATCATCCGTCGGTCCATGCCGGCGTGGATTGGCTGCTAGCGAAGGAAGTTCGCCGCAAGGGCGATTGGTCCGTCAACGTCAGCGCCGCACCGGGCGGCTGGTGTTTTGAGCACAATAACCCGTTCTATCCCGACCTGGATGATACGGCGATGGTGCTGCTCGCCCTGCGGGCGCAGCTTGAGTCGACGCCGCCCGAGTCGACGCCGTTGCCCCCCCAGCTTCAAGTCGTCTCGCACGGCCGCGCCGACTCGCTGCGGGATGCCAAGAAAAAGGCGGCGCAGGTCGATAGCCTAATGTCGGCTAGCCAGCGCGCGGTCGATTGGATGCTCGCCATGCAAAACCGCGATGGCGGCTGGGGCGCGTTTGACCGCGACAACGACCACGAATTCCTCTGCTACGTGCCGTTCGCCGATCACAATGCGATGATTGATCCAAGTACGCCCGACCTGACGGCGCGGGTGCTCGAAGCGCTCGGGGCGTGGGGCTTCACGACCGGCCGCGCGGCGATTGATCGGGCGGTCGAGTATCTCCGCCGCACGCAACAGGCCGACGGCAGTTGGTTCGGCCGCTGGGGCGTCAATTACATTTACGGCACCTGGCAAACGCTCGTCGGCCTCGTGGCCGTCGGCGTGCCGACTTCCGATCCGATGATCGTGGCGGGCGCGAATTGGCTGATCGCTTACCAACAGTCCAATGGCGGTTGGGGCGAGTCGCCCGACAGCTACGCCGACCCCAGCAAACGCGGCCAAGGTCCGACGACCGCTTCGCAAACCGCCTGGGCCGTGCTGGGGCTAATCGCCGCCGGCCAAGGCCACACGCCCGCCGCCGCGCGCGGCGTTCGTTATCTGCTCGATACGCAGGCGGACGACGGCAGTTGGCCCGAGCCGGAGTTCACCGGCACCGGCTTTCCGCAGGTCTTTTACTTGCGCTATCACCTCTACCCGATCTACTTCCCGCTCTTGGCGCTCTCGCACTGGGCGGTCGCCATCGGCGGCCAGTTGCCCGAAGCCGGCGCGCCGCGCTTGCGTGCCATCTCGGCCGAGCCGCTGGCGAGTCTGGGCGCGTAGGCCACCGCCGCCGCTACCAATCCTCACGCAGTTGGTGCGCCGCCGCACCACACGGAGACCCCGAATGGGTGTGCCGCTCTCGCAAATGTGGACCGTCGCAACGTACGTGCTCGGCAAGAAGCTCCGCCGCGTCGAGCGCTATCCGCTTGTGCTGATGCTCGAACCGCTCTTTCGCTGCAACCTGGCCTGTGCCGGCTGCGGCAAGATTCAGCACCCGACGGAAATCCTGCGGAGCCATCTCTCGCCCGAACAGTGCTTCCGCGCCGTTGACGAGTGCGGCGCTCCGATCGTCTCAATCCCCGGCGGCGAGCCGCTGCTGCATCCGCAGATCGAG
>CAYZVT010000549.1:0-1997 GCA_964481585.1 uncultured Pirellulales bacterium | reverse complement strand
AGGACCGCCGCGGGGTCCGTCTCCCCGGCGACGGCTTGCGCCAGCCGGCCGGACATAGCGCCGGCCTTGCGATTCGCTACAAGCCGGGCAGGTGGGTTACCTGATTTGCAACATCAAATCGCTCGAAGACGTGCACATCGGCGATACCATCAGCACGGTCGAGGATGCCGCCCAGCCGCTCCCTGGCTACCAAGAACCGAAGCGGATGGTGTTTTGCGGCCTCTATCCCTCCGATGGGCAGGACTACGACTCGCTCCGCGACGCGCTCGAAAAGCTATGGATCAACGACCCCAGCTTCGAGTTCGAGCCGGAGACGAGCGACGCGCTGGGCTTTGGATTCCGCTGCGGCTTTCTCGGCCTCTTGCACATGGAGATCGTGCAACAACGGCTCGAACGCGAAGCCGACGTCGATCTGGTGCAGACCGCCCCCAACGTCACCTATGAAGTCGTGACCAAAAAGGGCGAAACGCTCACGATTCACACGCCGCAAAAGGTGCCCGACCAGGGCGAGATCGAGGAATTCCGCCAGCCGATGGTTCGCGTCAGCTTCGTGCTGCCAACCGAGTACATCGGACCGGTGATGAAGCTCTGCACCGAACGGCGCGGCGATTATAAGCGCACGGAGTACCTCTCGCCGACGCGGGCGATGCTGGTCTACGACCTGGCGCTGGCCGACGTGATTTACGACCTACACGACAAGCTCAAAAGCGCCACGCGCGGCTACGGCACGATGGACTACGAGCTGCTCGGCTACTTTCCGGCGGACCTGGTGCGGCTTGATATTCTCGTCGGCGGCAAGCGGGTCGATGCCCTGAGCATCGTCTGCGACCGCCGCGATGCCGAGCGGCGCGGCCGGGCGGTGGTGAAGAAACTCCGCACGGAAATCGATCGCCACATGTTCGAGGTCGCGCTGCAAGCCGCGATCGGCACCCGCGTCATTGCCCGTGAGACGATCTCCGCACTGCGCAAGAACGTCACCGCCAAGTGCTACGGCGGCGACATTTCGCGGAAGCGGAAGCTGTGGGCGAAACAAAAGGAAGGCAAGAAACGGATGAAGTCGTTCGGCAACGTCGATATCCCGCAAAAAGCCTTCCTCGCCGTGCTCGACACCGGCTACGAGGAAAAAGACAAGTAACGGCTCGTGCAGTTTTTAGCGCGGCGGCGAGGTACTGTGACTGAGCTACCAGCAAAACCCGATCGGGCGATTCTGGCCGTGCGGGGCGTGTTGCGGGCGACCGTGGCGATTCAGTGTTTGGCCGTCGCGCGTCTGGCGTTTCGGACCGCGGGAACGCCGGTGCTGGAACTGCTCTGGGAGCCGCCGGAGCTGGGAGGCTTCGGCTGGAGCGAATCGGCCGCCGTGGCTGTCGATCATGCCGCTGGCTGGTTGCTCCTTGCGGCCGCGCTGGTGACGCTCATTCGTCCCTGCTGGCCGGTGCTGGTGCCAGTGGCGCTTTGGCAGTTGCTCCTGGCCGGAGCCGATAGCTGGCTCGGCGGCGCGTTTCTCGCGGAGCTGACGCCCCTGGCTCACGCCACGCGGATCGTCGCGCCGCTGGCGCTGGCGGTGCTCGATCCGTGGTCCCGGCGGCGTGAATCCGGTGAGGCCCAGCGCGAGCTTGGCATGGGGTTGCTGCGCGGCGCGGCTGCCGTGACGTTCGCCATACATGGCATCGAGGCTTACTACCACAACCCGATTTTCATCGACTATTTGATTGCCGCCGCGCGCAATCTGCTGGGACGTGAATTATCGCAGAGCGCGGCGGAAGCAATGCTGCTGGTGATTGCCGCCGTGGACTGCGTGGTGGCAGTTCTGTTGGTGACGACGCGCTGGCGGAGCGTGGCCTACTACATGGCTTTTTGGGGGGCGATTACGGCGCTGAGCCGCATCGTCCACGGCGGCTGGAACGGCGAACTGGACGCGATGATCCGCGTAGCCAATGCTGGAGTTCCGCTGGCGGTCGCGCTATACTGGAGCCTTCTTCTCGCCTCGCTCCGCAGGA
>CAYZVT010000548.1:0-2017 GCA_964481585.1 uncultured Pirellulales bacterium | reverse complement strand
AACCCGCAGCTTCGCCCCAAGCTGTACGCGATCGTCGGCTTCGAGCCATGCGGCCCGATCGAATTGCCCGAAGCATTACGAGCACGCAAGATCACCAATCCCGACGCGCCCGGCCTGGATACCTGCATTGAGCTAGCGCTCAGTGGCGAGACGGTGCATGCGGTGCCGCTGCTGTACTCGCAACGGCCGTTCGATCCGAGCGTCGGCGGCACGCTATTCGACCACCTCACGTTTCGCCTGCTTGTCGTGGAGAAGCAAGGCGACGCCTACGTTCCGAAGCTGAAAGACGGCCAGCCGGTCTTACTGAACCCCTATCTAACGCCCGCCTACCTCGAACAGATCGGCCAGAACACGACCTACATCCTCCATCCCGAGGAAGTCCTCGCCGACAATTTTGTGCTGCTCGTGCAGAAAGCCGCCGATCCGCCAACGCCGAGGGTGCTGCGCGAGCTGGAAGCGGTGCTGAGGTGAAGGCGGAAGGCGGAGGGCGGAAGGGGGACAGGGGATCGGGAGGAAGCGATCAGCAATCTGTTCACCATCGCCGCAGGCCGGCTTTCCGCTTTCCGCTTTTCTTTCCGTCTTCCGCCTTCCGCCTTCCGCCCTCCTCACCCTTCCGGTAGCGGCTCGCCGGTGGCGGTAAACTCGATGCGCGTTTTGGCGGCTGCGGCGGGCGTGGTTGTCAGCCGCAGGTCGAGGCGGACGCCGTAGGGCATCAGTTGGCAAACCTTCACGCGCAGCTCGGGGCCTTCGACCTGAAAGACCTCTAGCTCGGGTTGCTGGGCGAAGGGAGGGCAGAAAGCCAAATGCAGCGCTGCGGTGCGCTGCCCCGGGAGAAACTCGGCCTCGGCCGTGCCGTGCAGCACGTCGCGGCCCTCGGCATCGCGGAGCCGCGTCATCTGCATCAGCACGCGATGGCTGTCGGGCTGCGGTTGCGTCGGCAGGCCACTTCGTGATGGTGCGGCCGATGCGGCTTGGCGGCGGCGCGCGCGGCGGAGCATTACGACCAGCGCGGCGACTTCTTCGCCGACCAAGATCGCCCAGAGCAGCAGCGCCCCCAGCGGCGTTTGCGGCAGCGACAGAGCGACTCCGACGAGAGCCAGTGCGAGCGTCGGCCCCCAGCGCACGAAGTGCTGCTCGATCGTGCGGTCGCGGATGTCAGCAACGCACCACATCCGGCGCAGCGCCCACGCCACGCCGGCGGCGACGACCGCCGTCGCAAGCAGTGGCGGCAGTTCAAGCGGTTCGGCGAGCGCCCCGGCCGCGCGGCGGGCGGCCAACAGCAACGAAACGGCCAGCAACAGCGTCACGCCGAGAACAGCGGCGAAGCGCAGCGACGCGGCCGCGTCGAAGGGCGCCGTGCGCCGGGCGGTTGCTCCGCCGGTCTTTGGCTCCATCCGCGTGCCCTTTGCGAGCAGAGATCTCCTGTGCCCCTCGTTCGATCTTTTGCGCGGTCGTCTGTGCCGGAATGTCCTCAGGTGTATTGCGCTTGAAACATAAAAACCGAGCGGCGCGCGCGAGCGCCGCTCGGTTTGGTGCATCGCTTTTCGCCACCGCAGTGGCAATCTCCAGCGTTTGCGTCTTTACGCCGTCGCCAGTTTCAGCCCGGCGGCGTCGGCGAGCTTCGCGGCGGCTTTGGTGCTTTCCCAGACGAAGTCGGCGTCGTCGCGGCCAAAGTGCCCGCCGGCGGCCGTCTTGCGGAAGATCGGCCGACGCAGTTGCAGGTAGTTGATGATGCCCGACGGGGTGAGCGGGAAGATCTCGCGGACCAAGTCGCAAATGCGGCTGTCCTCGATCTTGCCGGTCCCTTCGGTGTCAACGCGAATGCTGACCGGCTCGGAGACGCCGATGGCGTAGGCCAACTGCACTTCGCACCGATCGGCCAGCCCCGCGGCAACGATGTTCTTGGCAACGTGGCGGGCCATGTAGGCGGCGCTGCGGTCCACCTTGGTCGGGTCCTTGCCGCTGAAGGCGCCGCCGCCGTGACGGCCCCAGCCGCCGTAGGTGTCGACGATGATCT
>CAYZVT010000547.1:0-2040 GCA_964481585.1 uncultured Pirellulales bacterium | reverse complement strand
CTTGTGCGCGGCGATCGAAAACAGATAGCCTTCCAGCGGACGGGCGCTGTCGTAGTTCGGCAGGCTCGTCAGAAAGCCGACGAACGTCTCTTGCACCACGTCTTCGCTCGCCGCGCGATTGCGCAGGCGGCTTTCGACAAAGGCCAGCAGCCGGCCCTCGAAGCGGTCGATCAGCTCGGTCCACGCTTCGGCTCGGCCATCGCGGATCGAGTCGACCAATACCAGATCGGTCTGGGACGCAGAAGACATGGCCGGCGCGCGTGCATGGGGATCGAGTGTGCCCGTAAAATCAGGCGGCTACGACCACCGCCACGAGAGCTAGTATCGCGCCTGCGGCGGCCAGTTGCAACCGCCGGGTGTAATAACCTTTGGTCGCGGTATCGAGCGTGAGATAGCCGAAGACGGTGCCGACGATGCCCAGCACCAAAACCGCGCCCCAGCCCGCTTGCATCAGCCGCTGGCGGACCAGGGCCGCGTGCAGCCGGTCCTTGAGCTGCTCCGCCACGTTGCGGTCGAACTCCATCAGCACATGCAGCCGCCGCATCGGTCCGACCGACGAGTCGAGCACTTCCACCCACTCGTCCTGGCAGATTTCTTGCCGCACATAGGCCAGATCAACCGGCAACTCGTCCGGCAGCGGTCCGCCAAGCCGCTGGAGATAGCCGCGCGTGACTTGCAAAAGCTGATCGCCGATCGCCACTTCGCACTCCTGCCGCGTCGTGTACGGATCGGAAACAGCGATCGCCCGGTAGACACCTTCCTGCAGCCCCTCCGGTCCATCGACCCAATCGGGCTGGGGCGGGGCAGGGGACTCCTCCTCCGTGTCGCGCGGTCGCTGTACGTTCATGGGCGGGCCGACCGTGCCATCGGGATAGATCGGCCGCGTGCGGACTTCCCACCGCTCGGTTCGCTGCTCGCCGCGCTTGAGCAGTTCCGCGTACTGCTGGGGGATCTGCGTCTCGCGCTGCATGGGTATTGATATGAAGTAGAAGCTGACCAGGAGAATGGCGATCACCGCTACCGTGGCAAGCAGTCCGAGCATCACGGGCCGCGTCTTTGGGTTGACCACCAGCACCACCACGCCCGCGACGAGCAGCGTCACGAGCATGACGCCCAGGAGAAGAACAACGATCCAAGCCCAAGTGACCATTCTCACACCTCGAAAACTCGTTTGTGTTGCTGCGTCAGCCTCTCGCCTTGCGCGGCGTCCAGGGAGTGGCCAGTTGCACCGAGACGGCCATGGTCGCGGCGACGATCATGCCCCAGGGCTGCGGGAAAGGCCACAGGAAGTTCAGCAGCCACGCCCCGCCGACGCAGGGGACCATACGCCACAGGCTCACGCGCGCCGCGCGGCCGGGATCGGCTTGCCGCCACCACGGCAAGGCAAACAGCAAGAATCCAAAATAGGCCAAGTACGCCGCCAGCTTCGGCGAGCCGTCCACGTCGTACAGCGCCCGATGCTGCTGCATCGGCGAGCGGGTCTGAATCTCAAACGGCAGTTCCACCGTCAGAAAGCTCGCCAGAGAAAACGCCATCGCGCCCAACAGCAGTCCCACGACAAGCATCGTGAACCGCCGCAGCGCCGCTTCTCCGCTTTTTCCCTCCCACACCTTCGCCGGGACGAGAATCAACCATGTGCCCAGCGTGCCGGTCAGCGCCAACCAGGCAAACTGCTCCGGCAGCATCGCCTCCTGGCGGAACACCATCGCCACGAGCGACAGGATAAACACGACGAGCGCCGCAATCAGCATCGAGCCGGTCAGTTCCGTGAGCTTCTGCCGGGGCGACTTAAGGATCACCGCTCGCTCTGGATGTTCGGCAAGCCGCTCGCGCCGCCAACTCTGCCGGCGCTTTTCACGACTCGGCAGCGGCGGGATCGGCTGCGCGACGGCTGGCGCGGCGAGCGCCGCCGGTTGCGGCCGCGCGGCCGAAGGCGTAACGATGGCACGCACGACCAAATAACCGCCGTAGGCCAAGAGCGCCATCACCAGCGGCGGCAGCCAGAGGCCGATGCTCGTCAAAGCCAGCAGACCGCCTCCG
>CAYZVT010000546.1:0-2053 GCA_964481585.1 uncultured Pirellulales bacterium | reverse complement strand
GCTGCTGAGGGGCGCGGCTTGCGCGGTGGCGGCTTCCGGCTGCGCGGGCGAAGCGGCCGGTTCGGCTAGGGGCGGAGACGGCGCTGGCGGAAGCGGCGCGGCCGCTGATGGGGGGCTACTGCGGCGGCGTCCCACTTGCCCCACGCCGGCGCGCTGCAGGCTTTCGAGTTTTTGCAGGACCGCCTTGCGTGCCTGCGGATCACCATTGCTCATAAGCGATTTGGAGGAGAGTTGCACGGTCGGGCTGGAAGAAAAACAGTCGCATCCAGCGCCGCCGCGCCGCGCACGGGGAGAAGTTGCCCTAAGTATAAGACTCCTCGCCTGTCGGAAAAGGCCCCTCGCCGCCGGTGCCCCTGAAACGTCCTTCCCGCGCAGGCGGGAAGGACGTGGTGGGCGCGGGAATGATCTGTGGAGGGCCGACCGAGATGCTTCGCTGACAGCTCCAAAGAACTGGGGCATCTGTCCTCTCCGGCGGCGTTGGACTATGATGGAAAGCACAGTTCGCCCCCCTTGGGGGTGCGCTGGCTGTGCGCGGCTTTTTTGCTGACACCGCTCATGTTTCTCGCAGGTTTTGAGCTTCGTATGGGCGTTCCCCAGGTGGTAATTGTCGGCCGGCCGAATGTCGGCAAGTCGAGCCTGTTCAACTGGCTCGCGCGGAAGCGATTGGCGATCGTCGACGACCAGCCGGGCGTGACGCGCGATCGGCTCTCGCATTTGCTCTACGAGCGCGACCGCTACTTCGAGATCATCGACACCGGCGGGATCGGTTTTCAGGACGCCGATAATCTCACGCAGCACATCGAAGACCAGATCAGCACCGCGATTGAGCTGGCCGACGTAATCCTGTTTGTCGTCGATGCCCGCGAAGGGCTGGTGCCGGCCGATCAAGAGGTCGCCAAACGGCTCCGCTACGTCGATGCCCCGATTATCTGCGTGGCGAACAAGGCCGACAACGAGAAGATCGACCCCCAGGCGGACGAGTTTTACAAGCTGGGGCGCGGCAAGTTGATTCGCGCCAGCACGCGCGAGAACCGCGGCCGCGACGCGCTGCTGGAAATGATCGTCGAGCGGCTCCCCGCTCCCGAGGCCGACGGCGGACCCGAGCCGGAAGCCGAGATGAAAATCGCGGTCGTCGGCCGCCGCAACGTCGGCAAGAGCACCTTCGTCAACACGCTGGCCCAAGCCGAACGGGTGATTGTCAGCGAAGTGCCCGGCACGACCCGCGACAGCGTCGACGTGCGGTTTGAACTGGACGGCAAGCCGTTCATCGTGATCGACACGCCGGGCTTGAAGCGCGGCAAGAGCATCTCGACCGACATCGACTTCTACAGCACCCATCGCGCGCAGCGGAGCATTCGCCGCGCGGACATGATCTTTCTGTTCTTCGACTGCACGCAGCGCATCAGCAAGGTCGACAAGCAGCTTTGCGACTACGTGGCCGAGAACTACAAGCCGTGCATCTTCGTTGTGAACAAGTGGGACCAACTGCGCGGCTCGATGCCGACCGAAAAATGGGTCCACTACCTGCACGACACGTTCCGCACGATGCGCTACATGCCGATCGCCTTCATCACCGGCCAGACGGGCAAGAACGTCAAAGCCCTGCTCAACCACGGGCAGATGCTCTTTAAGCAGTCGCGCGAGCGCGTGCCGACCTCACAACTCAATCGCCTGGTGCGGGCCGCGCTCGAACTGACCCCACCGCCGATGTACAAAGGCCGACGGCCCAAGATTTACTACGCCACCCAAGTCGCCGTCCAGCCCCCGACGATCGTGCTGTTCTGCAACGACCCGGCGGCCATTTCCAAGCCGTACCAGCGCTACCTGCTGACCGCCTTCCGCGACCAACTCCCCTTCGGCGAAGTGCCGATCAAGCTCTACCTCCGCCGCCGCTCCGAAGGCGACCAACGCGACGAGGTCAATCCAAGAAGCGAACGCGGTGACGCGGTGGAGCAGGAGTGAAGGGGCTGCGGGCTACGAGCTACAGGCTGTAAGCTTCAGATGGGTGGCGGGGGCGCACCGCGCAAGCGGAAGCCCCCGGCCGTGTTGGTCT
>CAYZVT010000545.1:0-2083 GCA_964481585.1 uncultured Pirellulales bacterium | reverse complement strand
ACGCAAACTCCTGCTGTTGATGGGCCTCGCCGCCGCGATCGGCACCGGCACGGGCTGCTCGATGTGCCAAGACTGCCTTGACGATACGGGCGTGGTGCCGGACGCTCCGAACTTCGGCAACTACTATCACAGCCCACGCGTCGGCTCGGCCGATGTGATGGTTTCCGAGGCCGTGCCGGCGGCGGTGGACGACGAGCCGATCCCCGAATAACGGCAGCGGCTGGCCCGCTTCTTGCCTTCCCTAGCCAGCGAGCAGGCGTGGCGTAGTGGCACGTCGTTCCCGCGCAGGCGGCAATCCAAAGCGCTTCGGATTTGCTCAACGGGGGCTTCCGCTCTCGCGGTGTGCCCCCGCCCCCCCCCGCTAGGCGCAGGTCCCATTCTGCTGCTCGTGGCGCTCGTGCGCGTTATACTGCACGTTCGGGCGCGGCGGCGTCCTCGCGATCCTCACATTAGGCGGCCAACGATGCTTCCGCACGCTCCCCGCTGCGCGCTGCTGCTCGTGCTAACGAGCCTGAGCGTGGCCGCCGCCCAAGCCCCCAACGAGGCCGAGCCGAGCGAGCAACTGCGGCAGCAGGGGCTGATCGCGTTTGGGCGGACCTGGATTTGCGACGAAGAAGTGCGCCTCCGGCGTGCCCTCGACAGGGTGGCTCAACTGGAACGGGCTTTTTTCCAGGCGCGCGACAAGTTCAACGACTTGGGAGCAGAAGCAGACCGCGTCCGTGCTCGGCTTCCTCAACTGAAGCAGCTTCAAGAACAAAACGAATCGCGACTGAAGCAACCGACGCTCACCAGCCTCGTCCAACGGCAACAGCTTGAAGGCGAAAGTCGCAAACTCCGTGAAGCACTTGAGCAGGCGGAGAAGAAACTGAGAGAAGAACTCAACGGCGACGACGAAAATTCGCCGCTGACGAAGGCGGCGATCGAACTGTCCGACGCGCGCAATGCGCTGGCCGTCGAATTGCTCGCCGTGTTGCGTCATCACCGGGCAATGAAGCCGCGCTACGCGCGGTTTGCTGCGGATGCCACCGTTCAGGCCGCGCTGGCGCAGCTCGGGCCGGAGGAAACGCTTGGCCCGCTGGAGAACTACGAGCAGCAACTGCCGCGGCGGCTGGAAAAAGCCTACAGCGCCGTCTTTACCAGTAGCCTCCCCTACTACCGCCGAAGTGGGCAAAACCGTATCAGTTTGATCCTTGGCGACGAGACGCCGTTCACCTTTAGTCTCCACGAGGCGGAGGGGCCGACGCTCATTCCGGCAAGCCTGGTGCAGTTGGCCAGGCTCCCGCTGGATCGCCAGGGCGAGTGGAGGCAGCATCGTGAAGCGGGCCGCAAGCTCATGGTCCGCGCCACCACGATTCCCGTGCTCCGCGTGGGGAAGTTTGTGCTGCGAAACCTGCCGGCTTGGGTGTTGCCGCCGGAGGGCGAAGATCTCGGCGCGCGAATCAGCGTCGCCGCGTTCTCCCCTTTGCGCCCGGAGTTGGACGCCGAGCACCTGCGCTTCCGCGTCACGCTGCCGGAGCCATAGCGGCAGGGGCCTAGCGCAGCGTGGGGAGCAGCCCGCTTCGCGCGAGGGCTTTTGCCCCACCCTCTACAGCAGGGAAAACGCGCCGCTGGCATACGAGATGCTAGAAGATCCGTGTAGGCAAGCCGGCGACGATGGCCGGCGATGGCTCTCTTTTTTGGCCGCGCAGCACGTGGCTCGGGGTCGGAATCGGTTAGGCCTCTAACGGCCGCGTCAGTTGTGCCGCCTGGGAGTGCCCTGGAGATCTAGGAAAGCCCGAACGGCCACAACGACTCTGAACCCGGCTTACCTGGGTAGCCGATGGATAACGATGCAACGGCAGCGCGGCCAAGCGGTTGTTTGGCCGTTGGGGCCCCCTTATAATTGCTTCGTATGTCTGCGTTTTTGGGAGCATCGGGGCTTGAGCGACAAACCCAAAATTCTGCTGATCCAACCGGCTCGCGACGGAGACGCCGAGCTGCGGTCGCGGCTCGCGGAGCGCTATCGCATCGTCGAAGTCCAAAGCCCGTTCCGCGCTCTGGCCTATCTCGCCCGTGATTCCTTCGTGGGGGTCTACGTCGATAC
>CAYZVT010000544.1:0-2090 GCA_964481585.1 uncultured Pirellulales bacterium | reverse complement strand
GAACGGGGCAACAAGTCCCGCGCCGCGCGGGCGCTCCGCGTCAATCGCCGCAGCCTCTATCGGCTGCTCGCCAAGTACAACATTCGGGCGGAAGATTTTCAGTCGAGCGACTGACGCCACGCGTGCCGCGCTACCCCAACCGCTGACCCGCTTCGAGCGGATAGCCGCGTAGAAATTCTTCGGCCGAGAGGGCACGCTTGCCGGCCGGTTGCAGCGCGCGAATCTCTAACGCGCCCTCGCCGGTTGCCAGCAGCAGACGCGGCCCGGCTTCGAGCACCGTACCCGGCGGCGCGTCGGTGCTGGTCTGCTCGTTCGTGGCGACTTGATGCACGATCAGCCGCAGCGGCGGTCGGTCGCGCGGCTGCCAATCGGTGTAGCTGCGAGGCCAGGGATCGAGCGCGCGAACTTGGTTCTTGATCTGCGCGGCGCTGCGCGACCAGTCGATCTGCCCTAGCTCTTTCGTCAGTCGCGGAGCCTTCGTAGCCTGCGCCGGGTCTTGCGGCAGCGGCTCGGCCGTGCCGTCGGCGATTCGCCGCACGGCGGCGAGCACGAGCGACGCACCAAGATCGGCGAGCCGCGCTTCCAGCTCGCCCGCCGTTTCGTCGGGACCGATGGTGGTCCGCACTTGCGCGATCACCGGCCCCGCATCCAGTCCCGGCGTCATGCGGATCACGCTGTTGCCGGTTTCGGTCTCGCCGTGGTAGATCGCCCACTGAATCGGTGCCGCGCCGCGATACTTCGGCAGCAGCGAAGCGTGCAGATTGATGCCTCCCTGCGGCGCGACCGCGAGCGTTTCAGCCTTGAGGATTTGCCCGTAGTCGCACACCACTAGCAGTTCCGGCCCCAGCCCGCGCAGCTCAGCCCGAGCTTCGTCGGTGTTGATGCTCTCAGGCATCAGCACCGGCAGGCCGCGCCGCTCGGCCTCCTCGCGCATCGGATTGGGCGGAGGTTTGCGGCCGCCGCGCCCGAGCCGTTCGGGGCGTGTCACGAGCGCCGTTACCTCGTGCTCGCTTTCGCCGAGTGCCCGAAACGTCGGCACGGCGAAGGGGCCGGTGCCCAGCATCACGATTCGCATTGTCCCGCCCCTCGTCGGCAGTCGGCTTGTTCATGCCGCGCTTAGGTGCGCAGCCGTTCGAGTTCTGCCAGGCGCGCGGCGATCTGCTCATCGCTCGGCGCCAGTCCGTGGTCGCGGCGAATCTGCCATTGTGACTCCAGCGCGGCCAGCGCGTCGCGGACTTCCATCTGCCCGGTTGGGCTGAGCCGGTCGATGAACAGCTTGCCGTCGAGGTGGTCGGTCTCGTGCTGCACGACGCGGGCCATCAGGCCGCTCAGTTCGCCCTCGATCTCCTCGCCTTCGAGATTGTAGGCGTTGATCGTGATCCGCTCCGCCCGCCGCACGTCGGCATGCACCTCAGGAATGCTCAAGCAACCTTCTTCCGCTTCCTCGGCCCCCTTGGCTTTGCTCAGCACCGGGTTGATGAAGACCAGTTCTTGGTCCTTCGCGTCCGGGTCGCACTCGATGTTGACGACGAACAGCCGGTACGGCAGGTCCACCTGATTGGCCGCCAGCCCGATGCCGCGATGCTCGTACATCAGCTCGAACATCTGGCGAATGCTGTCCCGCAACTCACGATCAACCCGCCTGAGCGGCTTCGACACATGCCGCAAAGTCGGGTGAGGGTAATTGATGATCTCCACGATTTGCTTCTCTTCCGTCCAAACAGCCACTCGAACATAAAAGTCTTTTCCGCACACGATTATAGAGCATGGCCCGAGCGATTATAGGGGGTGGCGGGGCGCACCGCCGAAGGCGGAAGCCTCCGGTGGTAGATGTTGGATGGTGAATGATGGATGGCGGGGGCACGGACGCGCTGCCCCGGGTCTCCGCTGCAAATCCGCGTCGCGTTGCGACGCGGCTAAACGGCGAGCACGACCCCGCGAGCACCTTTCTCTCTTACTCCGCCCTCCGCCTTCCCCGCCGCTCGCGTTGACGCATTTTCCCCCTCCCTCTACAATACCTTCTGGTCGTCCTAACTCGTTTTTCTTTCAGCAGTTCGATCAGGCGCTGCTGCTCCGCGATCAAGTCATCA
>CAYZVT010000543.1:0-2113 GCA_964481585.1 uncultured Pirellulales bacterium | reverse complement strand
GCAGCTCTTCCGTGGCCGGGGGGTCTCGACCGACAGCGTGGAAGCCGCCACGGTGGCCTTCCTCCACGCCCTCAACCGCGCCGCCATGCGCGTCGGCACGCCGATCGAAGGTGCGCGTCAGGACACGGTCTAGCCATGGGGGGGCGAGGGGCCGGCGGCTGGCGTAAAGAATCGGTAAAGATTGCCGATTCCGCTGGACAAGCACCGGCCGGAGCGGTTACAACAGGGTTGGAAATGAGATTTGATTGCATTTGCACGCTCTCTCCCGCCTTCCCGAACGAGTGAATCGGCTGTGTCGCGGCTCCTCTCACGTCTGAACGTCGCCCTGGTGCTGCTGGCTGTTCTGGCCGCAGAGCTAGGGGCCTCGTTGGGGCACGTCCACACCAGCGGGACGTGCTGCGCCCCAGGGGCCGGCACCGAGCAGACCGCACACGCTCACGCCTGTGGGCATGCTCATGACCACGCCCACGGCCACGAACATCCCGATCGTGGGTCTGCGCCGTGCGACACCGACAAGCCGGCCGACGCGCCGGCGGGGCAGGACGACGACTGCGCGGCGTGTCAATTTTTCGCCCAGCATCTTGCTTCGGCGCTGACTTTCGCGCGGCTCGACGCGCCGCGGCTGCTCGGCCTCTCGGTGGCGAGCGTTTCTCCCTTGGCCGGCGCGGCGCCACTGCCGGCATCGCGATCGCGCGCTCCGCCGGCCCTGGCCTAACCTTCGCAGCCCAAGTTGCCGCACGCTTTGCGGCGCGAAAGTTGCGCGCCGGTTCTTGCGCCGGCACGCGCATCGCTTTGCGACTTGGGCCGCTCCCTGCCCGGACGAGGGTTTCGGTCATTGGATAATTCATGCTGCCTGCGCACCTGTTGCGCCGGTCCATAGGCGCAAGGCTTGGATCGGCGCGCTCCCTGCGCGGCGCTTTTGCACCAAGGGGTTACTAAAGTGACGATTCACAAGAGAACGAGCGGCTTTACGCTGATTGAACTGTTGGTGGTCATCGCCATCATTGGCACGCTGGTGGCAATGATTCTGCCTGCCGTGCAGGCGGCACGCGAAGCGGCGCGGCGGGCCACGTGTTTGAACAAACTCAAGCAAATCGGCCTCGCGCTGCACGGCTTTCATGACACGAAAAGACGCTTGCCGGCTGGTTGGATCGCCACCGACGCCGAAGGCGGTCCCGGCTGGGGTTGGGCGGCGATGCTGCTGCCGTACTTGGAGGAGGAGAACCTCTACAAGCAGCATTTGCATCTGCGGGTGCCGATCGACGATCCCGAGAATGAGCTGATTCGCTCGACCGCGCTGGCGGTCTTTCTTTGCCCTTCGGACCCGGAGGCAGAGATGTTCGAGCTGCCGTTCGGAGGCGAAGACGAACATGAGCACGCCGGCGTGGCACGCAACGAACCGCTGCCGGCGCCGGTCGCGCGGGCGAACTACGTCGGCATGTTTGGCACCGAGGAAATCGAACACGCGCCCGACGACGGCGACGGCGTCTTCTATCAAAACAGCCGCATCCGCTTCCGCGATCTGCGCGATGGGCTGAGCAAAACCATCGTCGTCGGCGAACGCTCCTCGCGCATCGACAAGTCGATGTGGGTGGGCGTCGTCGCCGGAGCCGACGAGGCCATGGCCCGCGTCGTCGGCAGTGCCGACCACGCGCCGAACGATCCGCACAACCATTTTGAGGATTTTAGTAGCGAGCATACCTCCGTCACGAACTTCCTCTTTGGCGATGGCAGCGTGCAGGCCATCGACGACGAAATCGACCTCGAAGTCTATCACGCCCTCGCCACCCGCGACGGCGACCACTACAAAGGGCACCACGACCACGACGACGAGGACGACGGCGAGGATCACCATCATGATTGAGTAGGCTAGGGGCTGCAAGCTACAGGCTACAAGCTACGTGTCGTGCGATGTCCTCGCTTTTGGCCCGTAGCCCGCAGCTTGTAGCCCGTAGCGCCCTTTTCCGCCTTCCGCCCTCCCCCCGCCCTGTGCTGCTGTGGCCCGAGCGCTATAATGCCTCCGGTTCCCCTCCACTCTTTCCCGCGAATGGGTTATGACGACGAGCAGCAGACCGGCCAATCTTCGCGCGCTGCGCGAGAGCGGCTGGCAATC
>CAYZVT010000542.1:0-2116 GCA_964481585.1 uncultured Pirellulales bacterium | reverse complement strand
CCCCCGGCGCAGAAGATGGCTGGTCTGGATTGAGGGCTGAGGGCTAACGGCTGAACTCTGGTGGCACTCACTTCGGGGGCTTCCGCTCACCGGGGGCGCCCCCGCCACCCTGTCGTCAGGCATAAGCAGCCGTAGCAGGCGTGCGACAGGTTGTCTGGCCTGCCGCTGCCCAAAGCAGCGCACGCGCGCTTGCTCTCGCCGCGACGCAGAAGAAGGAGGAAGAAAGGATGAAACTCGTTCTGGCAGGACAGCTGCTGGCGGCTTTTTGGGAAAATGCTTGGGTGTGGCTCATCGTGCTGGCGGTGCTGGTGACTGCCAGCTTTGCCTGGCTCTTGCAGCCCTACCGCCCAAACGCACGTCGGCAGGCAGCCGAGGAAAACGACCTCGAACAGGAAAAAGAAACCCGCCACACGACGGGCGGCCCGTCCGCGCCGAGCGACCGCACCGCCCGCGCCCGCTCCGAGCGCCGCCGGTAACTGGCACGCGACGTGCATACGCGGTGCGGTACCTGGCTCCGCGCATCGGGGCAGTTGCAAAACGCTCCTGGAAAGGAATCAACCATGATGGACTACAGCACCCGTGACTTAATCGCTGAAATGGAAGACGCCTTTGAGCTAGAGCACGTCCAAGCGATCGACCTGCTCTATGGGCTGATCGAGGACGAGTTGTGCGAACTGCCCGACGAGCCGTAGGACGTAAAACCGCGCCCCCCTCGCCAGGGCACGGATTCTACTCGCCTTGAGCCTGCTGAGCACCCTGGGCGCGGGCGAGCGAGGCACTATCGGCCTCCGACGGGCAGGAATCAATCGCGGGACGGCGATCCTCCTTGCCGAGCCAGCGCTTTTCGATACCGCCCACAACGGCGAGGATGAGATAGGCGGCGATGACTGTCGCCAGCGCTAGCTCGTAGAGACCCGCGCCGCAGGCGACGCCGATCGAACCGACGACCCAGATCGTGGCGGCCGTCGTCACGCCTCGGACCGAGCCGCGTGACTGGATGATTGAACCAGCGCCGAGAAAGCCGATCCCGCCGATGACCCCCTGCACCGCACGCAGGGGGTCAAGACGGTTTTCCCCGTCTCCATCGGCCATCCCGTAGAGCTGCAAGGCCAGCAGCGTGAAGGCCGCGCCGCCCAGGGCTACCATCATATGCGTGCGCAAGCCGGCCGGGCGCTGTCTCTGCTCGCGTTCCCAACCGAGCAGCGCACCGCAGGCGACGGCCGCCAACAGTCGCAAAACCATTTCCAAAGTCGAATCCGCCGGCAACATGGGCAAGCTCACTTTCTGGCAAGACACGAACTGCTCTCGGCAGCCCATCAAGCGTGGAAAACTCTCGGCAGCTCAGCCGTCGTTAGCGGGCAGCACGCAGTAGAAAGTGGCATTAGGTCAGCGTGCGCGGCGGCAGCGCCTCGCCGGCGCGTTCCAGACGCAGCGTCGGGTCGTCTTCTGCGAGCACGTTCAGCACCGAGCGTCCCGCGTCGCGCACCCGCTCCCGGTCACATTCGTCGGGCAACGCGGACTGAGCGCTCTCCACGATCACCTCCGCCTCTTGGCGCACCGCGTCGCGGTCCCCGCGCCGGCGTGCTTGGCCCGCGACAAATGCCAGCACTTCCAACAGGTGGACCGTCACATCGGGATTGGTGCGGGCGTAGTAGCGAATCTGCTCGAAGGATGCGCGCAGGAGTTGCGGAAAGGTGAGCGGCTCGGCGAGAATCCGCAGCCGGCCCTGCTGGTCGCGCCGATCGGGCGAGGGAATGTCGCGGCCAGCCAACCGGCACAGGCTCGCGCCGAGCCGATCGGCACAGGCCATCGCCGTAAAGGGATTGTTCACCGCCGGCGAAAGCGACCGCACGGCCACTTCCACCAGCTCGCTAATCGCATACTCCACATCTTGCCGAGGGGTGCGGCGAGGCCCGACAATCAGCGCGCTATTGAGCACGGCGGCGAAGCGCTCCTCAAAGGCATCCGCCGGCCAAATTTTTGCCAGCGGAAGCTGGTGGGTGGTGAAGCTGCCGGGCCGGCACAGCAACTCGATCACCAGATCCTTTTCGCACGTCAAGCTCATGACGGTCTTGAGGTCGATCGCCTCGATGTAGCCCTCGTGCGCCGACCGCAC
>CAYZVT010000541.1:0-2118 GCA_964481585.1 uncultured Pirellulales bacterium | reverse complement strand
GTGCTCCAAGAATTTGAGTTCGAGCAAGTCGGCGGCACGAAGACCCATAAGGTCGACACGCGCGTCATCCTGGCGACAAACGAAGACTTGACCGAAGCGGTCGCCGCCGGCCGTTTCCGCCAAGACCTGTTTTATCGGATCAACGTCATCAACATTCAGCTCCCCAGCCTCCGCGAGCGGATCGCCGACATTCCGCTGCTCTGCGAGCATTTTCTAGCCAAGGTGCGCGACGAGTCGGGTAAGTCGGTGCGCGGTTTTAGCGAGGAAGCCCTGGCCGCCCTGCAGCGCTACCGCTGGCCGGGCAATGTCCGCGAACTGCAAAACGTGATCGAACGCGCCGTGCTGCTCGGCAAGCAGCCGACGATCAGCCCCGCCGACTTGCCGCAAGAAGTGGTCGGCGCGGGCACGCACCCGGTCATCGCGCCGGGAGGCGGCCGCACGCTCAAAGAAGCGCTCGAAGGCCCGGAGCGTCAGATCATTCTCGACGTGCTCGAAGCCCACAACTGGAACCGCAACCTGACGGCCGAAACGCTCGGCATCAACCGCACCACGCTTTATAAAAAGATGAAGCGGCTTGGGCTGGAAGAACTCGAACCGTCGGCCCGCTAGGCCTCCCGCATCCCACCAGGCGGCTTTCTTCTCCTCCACGCACCAGGGTGGCGGCGGCGCACCGCGCAAGCCGAAGCCCCCGTCGCGCCCGTGCGCGCGGAAAGGACGGGTTGGGTGGGGCGGCACTGCTACGCTTGTTCGTGCCACCGAGCTAAATCGCGTGCTTGATGCTTCCGCCTCGTGCCGAAGCAAGCTGGGCCGCCCGCCCCCTTCTCCTCTCAAGTTTCGCCGCAGGAGAAACTTGCCTTGCTCGATCTGCGGAGCGCCACTACATTGTCGCCGCGGACCGAGACAGCGTGGGGGGCGCAAGCGTTCGAGGTTTCTAGGCAAGATCCGATTTCGGAAGTAGGCCCATGAGCACCAAGCTGCGCCGGCTGATTGGCAATTATTTCCGCGTCGCACTCCCCGCGCGCCGCAGGCCGCTTGATGGGGAAGCCCCCTCGGCGGACGTGCTGCGGCGCGAGCAACGTTCGCTGGCCGAGCTAGAACCGCTGCGGTGCCCGGTCGAAAATCTCGGCCACCTGACCGAGCTCGAACTGCGGCGGATTTGGGACGATGCCGACTTGGCCACCGACTGGCAGCAAGCGTCCACGGCCCTGGCGGCACTGGAGCTGCCCGAGATGACCGGGGGCGTCAATCCCGGCGATCAGCGGGCGCTCTATTATTTGATCCGTTCCCTGCGCCCGCGGCGGGTGTTGGAAATCGGCACGCACATCGGATGTTCGACCGCGAACGCGGCTCTGGCGGCCAAGCAGCTGCGCGCCGCGCCGGAGCCGGTGGCGACGACGATCGTGACGGTCGATGTGCGCGATGTGAACGATCCGCAAACCCGTCCCTGGCAAGACTACGGCGCCCGCCATTCGCCCCGGCAACTGATTGAGCGATTGGGCTGCGAGGAGTTGGTGAACTTCGTCGTCTCGCCGTCGCTCGATTTTCTGCGTTCCTCTGGCAACGCCGAAGCCTACGATTTCATCTTTCTCGATGGGGACCACTCGGCGGCCACGGTCTATCAGGAGCTTCCGGCGGCGCTGGGCCGGCTTGCCCCGGGCGGCACGATTTTGCTGCACGACTACTTCCCCGACTTACGCCCCCTGTGGAGCGGAGCGCCGCCGATTCCGGGTGTGCAGTTGGCGATACAGCGGCTCCAAAACGAAGGGGCCGCCTTCCGCGTGCTGCCGCTCGGCGCATTGCCTTGGCCGACCAAGCGGAACTCCAACGTCACCAGCCTCGCCCTTGCCACCCGTGGCAGCGCCGCGTAATACGGCTGGGGAGAAAAGGGAACACGGGCAACGGGTAGGTCAGTTTATTCGCAACCTGGGTTTCTCAGAGGCCAGCGTATCGCAGCGTGCTTTGGCAGGCCGGACGCGGAGGCCCGACCGTTTGAGCACGACGCCCATCGGGCGTGTGCCCTTGGCTCGCACGCTCACGTGCCTTCCCCGCCGAACTAGCTCCACAGCCTAACTTGAACGATCTCCGCCGGATGCCTCTTCAAATCCCAGCTTGCCGAAG
>CAYZVT010000540.1:0-2123 GCA_964481585.1 uncultured Pirellulales bacterium | reverse complement strand
GTGCGGGAAGGACGGTTCGCCGGCGCACTTCAACTATATGGCGCCCTCCGCCGCGCGCCCGGCGGCAGGAGTCGAAACGTTTGCCTCAGCCGCTATAATCCCTCCAGTCGCGTTCCAGCGCATGAGCGACCGGTGGCGGGGGCGCACCGCGAGAGCGGAAGCCCCCGTCGAGCAACATGCAGATCCCCTTCCCGGCAAAGCCCCCATGAACGGCGAAGTTATCGCAATCGGCGACGAGATCACTAGCGGTCAGCGGCTCGACACCAATAGCCAGTGGATCAGCCAGCGGCTTGGCGAGCTGGGCGTTACGGTCGAGTACCATGCGACGGCGGCCGACACGCTTGAAGCCTGCCGCGCGGTGTTCGCTCAGGCGATCGAGCGTGCGGACGTGGTGGTGGCTTCCGGCGGCCTTGGCCCCACGGCCGACGATCTGACGCGCGAGGCGATTGCGGCGGCGACGGGCGTGCCGCTCGTGCGGGATGAGCAGGTTTTGCGGTGGCTCGAAGAACTTTTCGCGCGGCGCGGACGGCCCATGCCTGCGCGAAACGTCGTGCAGGCCGATTTTCCCGCCGGCAGCCGGCCGATTCCCAATCCGCACGGCACGGCTCCCGGCATTGAAATGCTTGTGCCGCGCGCGGGCCGCGAGCCGTGCCGGCTGTTTGCCCTGCCGGGGGTGCCGGCGGAATTGTTTGAGATGTGGCAGCAGACCGTCGCGCCGGCCATCCTCAGCCGGGGCGGAGCGCGGCAGGTGATTCGTCACCGGCGAATCAAGTGCTTTGGCGTCGGCGAGAGCGACCTGGAGCAGATGCTGCCCGACCTGATTCGCCGGGGGCGCTACCCGCTCGTGGGCATCACGGTTCACGATGCCACGATCACGCTTCGCATCACGGCGGCCGGCCCGACGCCCGAAGCTGCCTACCAGGCGATGGAGCCGACCATCGCCACGATTCAGGAGGCGCTCGGCACGCTCGTCTTTGGCGAAGAAGACGAGGAACTGGAACACGCCGTCGCGCGGCTGCTGGTCCGTCGGCGCGAAACGCTCGCCACCATCGAATGGGCGACCGACGGATTCTTGGCCGGCTGGCTGGCCACGCTCCCGGCCGAGGAACAGGTCTACGCCGGCGGGGTCGTCGTTCCCTCGCCGCGTGCTTTGGCGCAGATGATCGACGTGCCCGAAAGCGCCATCCAAGCGAACGGCCCAGCCAGCGCCGAAGTCGCCCAGCAGATGGCCGAGTGGGTACGCCAGCGCTTCAGCGCGGACTACGGCCTCGCCGTAGGCGCGCTACCGGCTGGCAGTCTCGACGCCAACGAGGCCGCACTCTACGCCGCCCTCGCCACCTCGACCGGCGTCACTCCCCGCCGCCTCCGCACCGCCGGACACCCGGCGCTTCTCAAACCCCGCTGCGCGAAACAAGCGTTAAATCTGCTGCGACTGACGCTGTTGGGGTAGGGCGGAAGGCGGAGGGCGGAGGGCGGAAAAAAAGCGGAAAGCGGAAAGCCGGGCTGACGCCGATGGCGGAGATCTTTCTGACTGCTGACCGCTGACCGCTTTTTGACTCTTGTTGCGAAAAAGCTACGTTTGCCTGACGCGGCGTGCTGCGCGCGCTGGGGGTGGGGCTTTTGCTGCTTTGTCTTTTGCTGAAGTGCCGGACATGCTGAACGACACGCTGGAAATCTTGCTCGTCGAGGATGATGCCACGCTGGCGGAGATTACGGCGTTCCGGCTGGAACTGCTCGGCTACGAGGTGGCGACGGCTGGCTCGCAGGACGAAGCGCAGGACCGGCTCAGCACGGCGCTGCCGGACGTGATCATTTTGGACCTCGCGCTGTGCGGCAACGAAGGCGTGGAGTTGCTCAACCGACTCAGCAACGACCCCCGCACGAGCGAAGTGCCGGTGATGGTCTTTTCTTCCAGCGCCGACCTCCACGATGTCCAACGCGCCTACGCCGCCGGCGCTGACGACTACCTCGTCACCCCCTACGACCCCGCCAATCTCGAACAAAAAATCGAAAAGCTCCGCACCCGCCGCGAATCCTAGAAAGAGCCGGATTAGCGGTCAGCGGTCAATAGTATCTCCGCCACCGGCGTGAGCCCGGCTTTCCGCTTTCCGCTTTCCGCTTTC
>CAYZVT010000539.1:0-2133 GCA_964481585.1 uncultured Pirellulales bacterium | reverse complement strand
GAGCCGCCGACGCGGACAACGACTTTTTCTTCGAGCACGCGCAAGAGCTTGGCCTGTCCGCCGGGGCTGAGATCGCCGATCTCGTCCAGAAAGAGCGTGCCGCCAGAGGCGAGCTCAAACTTGCCGGGCCGAGCTTCGTGGGCGTCGGTGAAGGCCCCTTTCTCATGGCCGAATAGTTCGCTCTCCAGCAGCGTCTCGGTCAGCGCCGCGCAGTTGACGGCGATGAACGGCTGATCGCGGCGGCGGCTGAGATAATGGATCGACTGCGCGACGACCTCTTTGCCGGTGCCATTTTCGCCCAAGATGAGTACCGCCAAATCCGTATCGGCGACACGGCGGACGGTGGAGCGCAAGGCTCCAATCGCCGGACTTTCGCCGACAAGCTGAATGCCCTGCGCGGCTTGCTCGACAATCTGCCGATGCGTGCTCAGCAGGTCTTCGGTGTACTGCGTGTTTTCGAGCGCGATCGAAGCATGGCAAGCCAGTTCGCAAAGCGCTTGCTCGTCGTCATCCGTAAAATTGCCGTCACGCTTGTTGAGCGTTTCAAACGCGCCGAGTAACTCGCCGCTCTGGCCGCGCAGCGGCACGCACAATAGGGTGCGGGTTTGAAAGCCGAGTTGCCGATCAACCTGGCGGTCGATGGCTTGCTGGTTTTCTCGGGCATCAACGCGGCGGGGTTGGCCGCTTTGCACCACCTGGCCGACCACGCCGCGATCGTCGGGAATGCGCAGCTCGCCGCCTTCGACGCCGAGCGCCGGCCGGCCGACGAGCGTGCGATTGGGCCGGTCCCACAAAAAAATGCTCGCCCGTTCCGCATGGAGCAGCCGCGTGGCGGCTTCGGCCATCTGCACCAGCAGCGGCTCCATTTGATTGGTGCGGTTCCACTGCTGGGCGATGTCGAGCATCGCTTCCAGCCGCGCCGCGCGGCGGCGCTCTTGCTCGGTGCGCCGCGCGGCAAGCAGCGCCGTGCCGAGCGCGGCCGCCAGGGCATCGACCAGCGGCGGAGCTAGATTGCCGGCGAACGTGAGCACTTCGCTGTTGAGCCGCGGCGCCAGCGGCGCGAGTGACCAGCCGCCGCGCACGAGCGGCCCCTCTTGGTCGAGGCAATCCCGGACCAGTTCGACCGGCGGGGCGGCGTCGCCCGACGTTTGCGCGAGCAGTCCCATGCCGCCGCCGTGCAACGCCACCACGCTCGCCCGTGGACTACGGGCGGCGGTGAGCAGTTTGGGTAGCGCCGCAGCCAAGAGCGTGTCGGCCTCGGCGGTCGCCTCGGCGAGCATCAGTAGTTCGGCCGCCAGCGCGGCGGCGGCTGGATGCTGGCCGAGGCGGTTCAAGTTGCTTTCGAGCATCGAGTTGGCAAGACGCGGGCGGCTCATGTCGGTCGGGGGGCGCGGGACGGGAAGTGTCTATGTCGCATCATGGTTTCATTTTATGTCGTCAAACTGACATTCGCAACACCCGCCGCGCCGCCGATTCGGCGACAGGCCCGCCGCCGGGCGATTTCCCCTCCCGGCATCGGCGGCCGATTGGTATTCTGGCAAAAAAGGGGCCACGCTCGGCCGCCTAGCAAAGCGACTGCAAGGAGAAATGACGATGGGCTGGTTTGAAGGAAAGAAGGGCTTGATCCTCGGCGTGGCCAACGGCAACTCGATTGCCTGGGCGATTGCCCAACAGATTCTCGACGCCGGCGGCCAGTGCGGCTTCACCCATCTGCCCGATCGGCCCGACGACGAGCGGAAGAAAAACCACCGCCGCGTCGCCCAACTCACCGAAGCCTACCCCGAGCAAGCCAAATTCCTCGTGCCGCTCGACGTATCCAACGATGCGCAGATCGCGGAAGTCATCGACCGCGCCGGACAAGAGTTCGGCAAGCTCGACTTCCTGCTGCACTCGATCGCCTTTGCGTCGATGGACGATCTGCGCCGCGACACGATCGAGACGAGCCGCGAAGGCTTTAAGATGGCAATGGAAATCAGCGCTTACAGTTTGCTCGCGGTGGCCAACGCCGCCAAGGACATCATGAGCGCGCGGTCGAGCATTCTGGCGATGACCTACTACGGCGGCGAGAAGGTCGTGGCCGGCTACAACGTGATGGGCATCTGCAAAGCGGCGCTCGATGCCGCGGTGCGGTAC
>CAYZVT010000538.1:0-2137 GCA_964481585.1 uncultured Pirellulales bacterium | reverse complement strand
AAAAGTGGGGCTTCAGCGATCCGCGACTGACGAAGGAATACGAAAACTGCGACATCTGCGCCAACGACATCTTCCGCGATAGCTGGAAGGAATCCGGGGTGGATCGCCGTGCGTTCCCGGCTCCCGAGCCGATGGCGCCCCCCAAAGCACCCACGCCCACCGTCGCCCCCGCGCACATCGAGGGGAGCGAGGAACTGGTGAAGATGATTACCGACCGCGTGATGCAGAGCCTCAACGGACGCTAGACGGGCCGCAGTGCATTGCCCGAATCTCCCCACGTTCATCTTCTGTCGGTGTCGCCGGCACACCTGAGAATCGAGAAGGAAATTTCGAACCATGAAAGTCAGTATCATCGGTGGCGGCGGTTTGGTTGGCTCTTGCGCGGCGTTCGCCCTGCAATGCGGCGGCCTGCCGCGCGAGATCGCCATTCTTGATGTGAATGCCGAACTGGCGGCCGGCCAGGCGCTCGATCTGTTGCACGGCGGCCCGAGCACCGCCGATCAGGTCATCACCTCCGGCAGCTACGAGCACGTACCCGACAGCGACGTAATCTGCATCACCGCCGGCTTGCGCCGTAAGCCGGACGAAAGCCGGCTCGACCTGATTAACCGCAATGTCGATCTATTCCTGCAAATTCTGCAGGGCGTGCAGCAGGCGGGCGTGAAGAAAGACGCGATTGTGCTCGTCGTCTCGAACCCGGTCGATGTGCTCACGTATCTGGCCGCCAGCCGGCTCGATCTGCCGCCGCAGCAGGTCATCGGATTGGGCACGCAGCTTGATACGATCCGCTTTCGCAGCTTGATCGCCCAGCAACTCCAGGCTCCGCCGACTCAGGTGTCGGCGCTAATTTTGGGCGAGCACGGCGATAGCATGGTGCCGATTTGGTCAAGTGCCTCGATCGCCGGCCTGCCGCTGGCGAATTATCCCGGCTGGAACAATCATCTTGCCAACGAATTGTTCACCCGCACCAAAGGCTCGGGGGCCGAAGTCATCAAGCGCAAAGGGGGCGCGGGCTTTGCCGTCGGCATTGCGATCCGCGACGTGATCGACGCCATCACGCTCGACAGCCGCCGCGTGCTGCCGGTCTCCTCGGTCCAAAAAGGCTGCTACGGCATTCGCGACGTGGCGCTCTCCGTGCCGACCGTCGTGGGCCGCCAGGGCGTGGTCGCCACGCATGAAGTGGAGCTGTGGCCGAAAGAAGTGCAGGCTCTGCGCAACAGCGGCAACGTGCTGCGGCAAACGGTCGATACCGTGCTCAGCCGAGTCGGCAGCCGGTAAACGCACGGCTTACAGGTCGTCGCCGAAATGGTCGGACAGCTCGCGCACGTAGTCGAGCGCTTCGTCCACGTCGGGCACGTCCGCCCCGCGCTGGCGGCCCGCGCGGTCGCACTCGCTGAGCAGCACAAGCTCCTCGTAGCTCTCATCGGCAGCGAGTCGTTTCCGCGCGCGAATGCCGATCGTGCCATCGTAGATCGCCGCCGCCTGACGGTGGTTTTCGATCAGCCAGGCCGTGCGCTGGGTGATAAAGCCGCTCAGCGCCGCCAAGCCGGCCGCGATGTGGTCCAGTGGATCAATCGCCTTGCCCACATCATGCAACAGCGCGGCGAGCAAGAACTCCTCATCGTACGGCAGCCGATCGCGAGCAAGCTCAAAAACCTGCAAACTGTGGTACAGGGCATCCCCTTCGGGATGTCGCTGGGGGCTTTGCTGGACGTGCTCTAGCGGCAGGAGCAGCGTGCGGTAGACCTCGAAGCGGTCACTTTCGCCGTGCAGATCGAGCGCGGCTTGCAGTCGCTCGGCACCCGAACTTCCTTGTGAGAGCGATTCGAGATTCGCCCGCACCTCAAAGTCATCGGGCAGATCTTGCTGCCGCACGTAGCCCCGATAGAGAGCACGGGCGGCCCGCAGCTTCGCGCGATGGAAATCGGTCTCTTGCTGCCCAAAAACCAGCCGGGCCGCTTCCCAGGCGATGTGGCGTCGAATCTTGTCGTGAGGCATTCGTCGAGCGACGCACGGGGCGCGCCATCAAGAGTGCAAAACCAAGCCGCGCGCGGGAGCTGCACCAATCACGGCAGCTAGAGCCTGCGGATCTCGCAAAGATTGTCTCCGGGACAATCATAGACACCGCCCCTCAAAC
>CAYZVT010000537.1:0-2149 GCA_964481585.1 uncultured Pirellulales bacterium | reverse complement strand
CTCAGCGGACCACCGGCAAGCTCTTGCCTTCGCCAGCAAGAGGAAGTCTTCCTGTGGCTCGACGGGGGCTTCCGCTGTCGCGGTGCGCCCCCGCCACCCGTGGCGAGGGGAGCGGCGGCGATCTGGGAGCCGGTTGCGGCGTGAAGGCGGTCAGCGCCGTGAGCGAGACGAGCAGTTGCAGCAGCCCGACCACGAGCGGATGAAGCGGCGGGGCGTACACCGGCTCGGAGGGGTCGAGTGCGGCCGACCGCTCCCAGCCATCGACCGTCCGCACCCAGCGCGGCGGTTGGGCCGCATCGCTCACCGGGCTGGCCTCCCAGCAGTAGCCGGTCCAGCCCAGCAACAGCAAGCTCGCAAGCAACAAAAAAATCGACCGCACGGGTGAATCTCCCCCGAAGAAAGCCACCACCGCGCGACCGACGAAAAAGACTTCTGCCTTCGGCAGAGCCTCGGCCACACGCGGCGTCCCGCAAGAGCAGTGCAACCGCCGCGCCAGCCGGCTCCGCGCGGCTGCCGCGCGGAGCGTCCAAGATCAATCGCCAACGAGCCTTAGCGTCCTGAGTGGGCGACGGGGCGGGAGAGCGGGCTGGGGAGTTTTGGCAACACGCCCGCCGCCGGCACGTTGCGTCGCGGCAGCGCTGCGGCCTTTTTTATACGGGCTACTGCAAAGTAGAAGCACGGCGCGCCCGCCCGTGGCACCCGAGGCAGTCTCCACGGCAGTTGGGGTCTGATTTTGCCTGACGGGTGGTTGTGAACTAGGTTACCTCAGGCAACTTGGTCTCTCCTCGAAACGGACCCTTGTTTTACAAGCACGGTTGCGGCGGGCGCGCTGAGAAACCTTTTCTTTTCGCCTTCCCTGGCGGATGCCTCAGCCCCCTCGCCGCGCGACTGCGGAGCACAGCGCATGACTGCTTCTTCTCTTGCCTCGGTTGAGCTGAAATCCCTCTTGGCCGGAGCCCAACTCCCGGCCCTTCCGCAGAGCGCGATCCGCCTGCTGGAACTCTCGAAAGACCCGGACAACGGTCCGGCCGAGTTCGCCGCGCCGATCGAAGCCGATCCGGGGCTGACGAGCCAAGTGCTGCGGTTCGTCAATTCTTCCTACTTTGGCTTCTCGCGCGAGATTTCGAGCGTCAAACTCGCCATCACGCTCGTCGGCATCCGCACGGTGAAGAACTTCGCGCTGTGGAGCGCCGTTTTCAGCCTGATGCCCAACCCGAAGTGCGGGCCGTTCGATCTAAAAAATCTGTGGCGCGATTCGCTCCGCCGCGCGCTGTTTGCCCGCGCGCTGGGCAAAGCGCTCGGTCTGCGCGACGCCGAAGGCCCGTTCGCCGCAGCGCTGCTGCAAGACATGGCCGTGCCGCTACTGTCGAAGGAGCTTGGTTCGGACTACGCTTCGCTGATCGCCGAGCGCCAAGACGGCGCGGCGCGGCTCTCCGACCTGGAGCGTGCCCGCTACGGCTGGACGCACGCGGAGGCCGGGGGCATGATCGCGCGGAAGTGGAACCTGCCCGAAGAGTTCGCCCAACTGATCGAGACGCATGCCGATCTCCAATCGCAGCTCGACGATCCGGCTGCGGAGGTGAGCGGGCTGGCGGTGGCGCTCTCGGCGCTGCTGCCGGCTTCTTGCGACGGCGATTGGCCCGAACGCGCCGCGTTCGACGCCGCCTATGAACAAATCAGCCGGGGCCGCGCTCCGGCCGCGCGGGAGATGTTGGCGGAAGTCGACGCGCAGTTTACCGACTTCGCGCCGGTGCTCCATCTGTCGGCGCCGAGCCAGACGCTGCTCGACTGTTATGCCCGCGCCGGTGGGCGCTAAGGCAGAGTACCTGTCTAGCCCGCTGACAGCTACAAGTCGGACGGGGGCCGAGCAACTCTGGGTGGCGCAGGGATGGGTGGCGGGGGCGCACCGCGCTAGCGGAAGCCCCCGGTAGTGGATGTTGGATAGTGGATGCTGAGTGGCGGGGGCGCACCGCCGAAGGCGGAAGCCGCGAATCCCTCGCTCTGGTCTGGACTGCCGCCCGCGTGGGAAGGACGGCAACTTCGGGGGCTTCGCTGCGCGTGCGCCCCCGCCACCCAGACGCTGACTGCTGACCACTGAGAGGTTGTGAATTTTTCCCTTAGACAAACCGTCGACTGCGGTTACAAAAGC
>CAYZVT010000536.1:0-2161 GCA_964481585.1 uncultured Pirellulales bacterium | reverse complement strand
CCCTGATCCCTGACCCCTGATCCCCGTCCCCCGTCCCCTGACCCCTGATCCCTGACCCCTGATCCCTGACCCCTCGATTCCCGTCTTCGCGCCGAGCCGGCCTGGGTGGTAAGCTGGGGAGACTGGATCGAGCGGCCCTTTTTCGCGGGAACGGATGCCCGGATGATTCGTCTGCTGACGCGCTACGTGCTGTGGGACCTGCTGAAGGTCTTTTCTATCGCGCTCGCGGGCCTCTCGGCGCTGATTATTCTGGTGGGCGTGGTGCAGGAGGCGACGAAGCAAGGGCTGGGCCTGGGGCCGATTCTGCGGCTGATTCCCTACCTTATCCCCGAGTCGCTCCGTTTCGCCGTGCCGGGCACGCTGCTGCTGGCCGTCTCGAGCGTCTACGGACGCATGAGCGCGATGAACGAGGTTGTCGCGCTCAAGTCGCTCGGCATCTCACCAATGGTCCTCGTCTGGCCGGCGGTCGTCGTCGGTACGGCGCTGAGCTTTGCCTGCGTGCTCTTTAACGATCTGGCCGTCACCTGGGGCCGTGCCGGCGTGCAGAAGGTCGTGGTCGAGTCGGCCGAGCAGATCGCCCGTGGAATGTTGCAAACGCAGCGCTCGTACAGCACCGAAGAAATGTCGATGAACGTCAAGGGAACCGAAGGCCCCTGGCTGATTAAGCCGACGCTCACAATCCAGCCGGACGGAGACCGGCCGGGTATCACCGTCACGGCTCAAAAGGCGGAGCTGCGCTCGGACACCGAGCAAGGCACGCTGACGATCCGCTTCTACGACGCAGTGATCGACGTCGGCAACCGCGGCGGCGTCACTTGGCCGGGGGTATACGAGTACACGGTTTCGCTGAGCGAATTCAGCCGCAAAGGGGATCGCTCCGATAGCCCCTCGAATCGGCCGCTCTCGGAGATTCCCGAGGACATCGTTTGGCAGACTCAGCACATCGAGGAGCTAAAACAAAAGGCGGCGGCCGAAGCGGCCTTGCAGCTCATGACGGGCGACTTGGGCAAGCTGGCGACCGCCTCGTGGCGCGGAGTGCACAATCGCCTGGAGGATGCCTACAGCCGGCTCCACCGCCTGCGGGGCGAGCCGCATCGCCGCTGGTCGAGTGGGTTTGCCTGCCTGAGCTTCGTAATGGTCGGCTCGGCGATGGCAATCTACCGCCGGCATGGCGAGTATCTGACGAGTTTCTTTCTCTGTTTTTGCCCAATCCTGCTCGTTTTCTACCCTCTCCTGTTTACCACGCTCGGCCGCGTGAAACACGGGGCGCTGCCGCCGGTCAGCCTCTGGGCCGGTAATCTCGTTCTGCTGCTGTGGGGCGTGTGGATGATGCGGAGAGTCCTGCGCTACTAGCGCAGGTTACGCTTCCCGGTAGCGCCGAAGCGGCCTGGAGGCCGCAGGCGAAAAGAGGTACACTTCGTGGCCCGTAGGGGTTCGCGGCGCTGGCGCTGCCGGGACGCGCGACAGGGAGGTCGCCGTTGGGATCGAAATGGCCAATTCGCAACAAGCTGCTGCTCGGCGTCGGGCTATTGACGCTGATGGTCGGCACGCTCACCGCCAGCGGCTTCTACGGCCTCTATGCCTACCGTGCGCTGGTCAAAAGCCTCAGCGGCCGCGCGGCCGAGCTGCCGCTCGCCGCTGAACTGAGCCAACAAGTAAGCGATCTGCGGCTCCTGCTCGGCGAGACGCGCAGCCGGCAAAGCTACGGCGATCTGCACTCCGGGCATCTGCCGATCGACATGCCGGTGCTCCGCGAGCAGTTCCAATTCCAACTGCAAACGATCGAAGAGACGCTCGCCCGCTACCGCGACCGCCTCGACGAAAATTTCGAGCGCGGCCACTCGCGGATCAATGACGACCGCCAGGAACGCCAAACGCTCGCTAAGATCGAACTGGCCCTCGGCCGCATCCGCAAGGGCGCGAACGGGCAAGACTGGCTCCTTGACGAACTAAAGACCAGCCATCTCGCGGCCGAGGTCGAAGCGCTCTACGAGCTGTCGGTCGAGCTACCGAGCCACATGCGGCAGCGGCTCGGCGCGCTGGCCGACGACGTGCGGCTCCGCTACCGCTGGGCGATCGTGCTGGCGTGGGTCACGAGCATCGCCTCGGGGCTGACGTTCATCATCTTGCTGCGTTTGTTTTGGAACTGGATTTTCCGCCC
>CAYZVT010000535.1:0-2253 GCA_964481585.1 uncultured Pirellulales bacterium | reverse complement strand
GATGCGGCTGGCTCAGAAGCAGGTGCTCGCACCGCGCATGATCCAGTCGATGGAAATCTTGCAACTGCCCATCATGGCGCTGCAAGAACGCATCGAACAGGAGATGCAGGAAAACCCGGTCCTCGACTTGCGCGATCAGGAATCGGAGTTCGAGGAAGAGCAAGCCGAAGCCGAAGATCCCAACGCGCCCGCCGACGGCGAGCGCGAACTGGTCGTCGATGACTCGAGCAATAGCGAAGACGACTTCGAGCGGCTGATGAACATGGACGAGGAGTGGTCCGGCCACTTCGAGGACCGCCCGAGCATCTCGCGCGGCGGCATGGAAGAGGAAGCCGGCCGCAAACACGACGCGATGGCCAACATGGTCGCCCGCGCCGAGTCACTGAACGACTATCTCCAGCATCAGCTCAGTTGGTTCGAAATCGACGACCGCCTGCGGCAGATGGCCGAGCGGATCATCTACAATCTCGACACCAACGGCTATCTCAAAACGCCGCTGGTCGAACTGGTTGACCCCAGCGCGGGCGAAGAAGGGCTCAAGCTGGCCGAAGCGGCGCTGGCGCTCATCCAAAGACTCGATCCGCCGGGCGTGGGAGCCCGCGATCTGCGCGAGTGCTTGTTGCTGCAACTCACGCCGGGCCTGCCCTACTACGAACAGTTGCGGACGCTCGTCTCCGATCATTTGGTCGATCTGGAAAACAACCGCTTGCCGGTGATCGAGCGCCGCACGGGCTACTCGATCGAGCTAATCCAGCAGGCGTGGGCGGAACTGCGCAAGCTCAACCCCAAGCCGGGGGCGGACTTTGACACAACCACCGTGCCGAACGTCGTGCCCGACGTGTTCATCGAGCCGGACGAGAACGGCGGCTACAAGGTGCGGCTCGAAGATGGGCACATGCCGAATCTCTACATCAGCCGCTACTACCGCAAACTGTTCCAAAGCGCCGACACGAACAGCGAAACGCGCGAGTACATCAAGCGCAAGATCAACTCGGCGCAGTGGCTGATCGAGTCGATCGAACAGCGGCGCAACACGCTCACGAAAGTTTCGCAGGCAATCGTCGATCACCAAAAGGCCTTCGTCGAGAACGGCCCTGAGTTTATCGAGCCGCTCAAGATGCAGCAGATCGCCGACAAGGTGGGCGTGCATGTAACGACCGTCAGCCGTGCGGTGGACGACAAGTGGATTCAGACGCCGCGCGGCATCTTCCCACTCAAACGATTCTTCGTCGGCGGCACGGTCGGGGCCGATGGCGAGGAGGTGGCCTGGGACGCCGTGCGGATCAAGCTGCAAGAGATCATCGACCACGAGGACAAGCATCATCCCTACAGCGATGATGAGCTGGTCAAAAAGCTCGGCGAGCACGGCATCAAAGTCGCCCGCCGCACCGTGACCAAGTACCGCAAGGCGATGAGCATCCCCAGCAGCCGCCAGCGCCGCGACTGGTCGAAGACCGACGGCGCGGCGACCTAACGCCCCTAGACGAGCGGTCAGCAACATCCGTCATTCCCGCGTAGGCGGGAATGACGGGAGCCGGAGGCTCTTTCGCGGTTGAGGTGGACGCTACGGCTGCGCGTCGATCTGGAGCAAGATCGACTCCGCCTCGGAAGCCGCTTCGGTGCCGGGATACTCTTGCGCAAGCTGGCGCAGCATTGTTGCCGCGCGGCGGACCGAAGCCGCCGAGCCGCGCGCGCCGAGTTTCTTGGCGGCGGCAAGGCTCTTGAAGGCGCGCAGCTCTTTTGCAATCGCCGGATCGTCGGCGAGCGCCTGTTTCTGCTGGGTGACGTTGTCGGGAAGCGTGTAGCCGTCGTATTGTTCGCTGAGTTGCTCATAGAGCTTGTAGGCGTTCCACTTCTGACCTTGCTGAAGCTGTTGCTCGGCCTCGGCGGCTTTTTGCTCGATCTCGGTTTGCACCGCTGCTTGCAGCTTTTCAGCGGCTTGCTGCGTCTCGGCCTTTGCCGAAGTGCGCGCTTTTTTGATGGCCGGCGCGGCAGCGGCGTAGTTACCAAGCTCGATTTGCAGCCAAGCCGAACGCAGTTCGGCGGGGACTGCCGCCGGATCGACTTTCCACGCCGCGCCCCGCAGCGCTTGCTGCACGGTGGCTTCGAACTGGGACCAGCTACCGCTTGCGACTGTTCCGTCGGGGCGGAGCACGGCGACCTGCATAATGTTATTGAGGCTGATTTCCGGCACCCGGAACATGCGTTCGAGCTGCCGGTGCACGGGCCGAAATGGACGCTCGATCCGGCGGT
>CAYZVT010000534.1:0-2257 GCA_964481585.1 uncultured Pirellulales bacterium | reverse complement strand
GCGGAAGCCGCGCCATTCTCGCGGGCGTGGCCGTCTTTGCGCAGGATGCTGCGCGAGCCGCCGCCCAATCCGATTCTTTCGTACCTGTTCTTGGGGAGTGAAATACGATGGTTGACCTGCTTCCGATTACCACGACCGCCAAGCGGCGCGCTCGACGGATACCGCTTCGCGCCGTGTCGCTGCTGGCTTTGCTGGCGCTCGTTGCTTCGACCGCCGATGCGGCGCTGATCTCGATTAACACCTCGCCGCTGAGCGTCACGGGCGCCGAGATTCGCCCTTACGAAAAGGTGCTCTACGGCTGGAACGTCAACGGCAACGCCGCCACCGCGCCGGTCATCAATGGCGTCACGTTCCAGAATGCGCGGCCGACCCTCGCCGGCGGACAGCCGATCGGGGTCGCCCTTTCCTCAAGCTGGAACGCGCATCCGACGGATCTCGCCAGTCTCGAAGGAATCTACTCCGGCGCGATGGAAGAGGTCATGGAGGACATCAGCGGAACAGGAGCGGGTCTCGACGGGATGCTCACGCTCAGCGGACTGGCGCCAGGGGGCTTTTATCAGGTCCAAATGCTGCACCATCAGCCGACTGGCACGAACGGCATCCGGCGTTTTGAGGTCCATTTTGGGAGCACGGCGGCCGCGCCCGGCGGCGGGCAAGTCGAAGTCGGAGCACAAGGCTACATCACCACCGTGGAGTTCATCGCCGACAGCCCCACGCAGCAATTCTTCTTTAATACTCCCGGCGTCCAGAATCGCGCCATTCTCAACGGCTTTCAAATCTCAACCGTGCCGGAGCCGGCCACGCTCGGGCTGATGATCGTGGGCTTGCTCGGCGTCTGTGGTTTCGCCCGCCACCGCGCGCTGCAGCGCAACAACAAGTAGGAGGCGGCACGCGGATGTTTGGCACCCAGCGCCGCAAATTCGGCTTCAGCTATGCAGGGATCTGTCCAGCGAAGCGCCCTCGCCGGGTGCCACTGCTGGTTTGCCCAGCAGTGTCTTCGAGCGACGTCGCTTGCCAGACGATTCGCCTTTTCGACGAGCCGCCGAGGACGCGCCGCCGCGCGCGACAACGCCTCCTCAGGATCGCGGCTCCGGGACGAAATCGGAAGGTAACTTGCACCAAGGGGAGAGCACTGCTGGACAAGCCAGCAGTGGCACCCGGCGGTTTTACGCTTGTCGAGCTGTTGGTGGTGATCGCCATCATCGGCATTCTCGTCGCGCTGTTGCTGCCGGCCGTGCAGGCGGCACGGGAAGCGGCGCGGCGGGCGCAGTGCAGCAATCACATGCGGCAGCTTGCTCTCGCGCTGCACAACTACCACCAAGCGCAGAGCGTCTTTCCTCCCGGCGGCATTTTGATTGCCAAAGTGGACGAGAGTAGTACCTGGTGTACGGCTGGCAATCGGCCGTATGGCTTTGCTCCCTGGACAGTGCTGGTGCTGCCGTTTGTGGAACAGACGGCGCTTTATGGCGAGTTTGACTTTTCCTTCTCGCAGCCGGGCTGGTTCAGCCGCGATGACTTCCGCACCCCCACACCGAACGCGGACGCGGCGGTGCCGCTGCCGTTTTACCGCTGTCCGTCCGATGCTTCGCCGGCCGATCCGCTCGTGAACAACTACTATGGCGTCTCCGGCGGCGGCAACGTGCCGGCTTGCGCGGGAAGCAACGGCAAGCGCGATTTCTTTATCAACGGCACGCTGTTCACCAACTCGGCGATGCAGATGGCCCATCTGCGCGACGGCAGTTCCAATACCTTTTTGCTCGGCGAGACGCGCTACGCCGGCAGCAACTGCTGGTGGACCAGCAGCGGCAAGACGACCTCGGAGGCGGCGATCATCAACGTTGCCGGCTGCCGCGAGGCGATCAACGCGCATCCGCACCCCTCCCCCGCCGTGCCGGCCTTGTTTCGCGGCTTTAGCAGCCATCACCCCGGCGGCTGCCACTTCGCGCTGGCCGACGGCTCGATCCACTTTGTCAGCGAGTCGATCGAGCTAGCCCTCTACCAACAGATGGGCGGCCGCAACGACGGCGGCCCCCTGGCCAGCCTCCCCTAGCCGCGCCGGCTGTTCTCTCCGCTACCGATGCGGTATGATGACGGCAGAACGGGCCAGATTTGGCTCGTCGAAAGGGTGCCACTGCTGGCTTGCCCAGCAGTGCGCTTTACCGGCTTAAAATTGCCGCTCCGCTCCTGTGGTGGTCGCGCCAAGCCGAGGAGCGTCGGCTAGCGGAACAATCCTGTCTTCGTGACGGCACTGCTGGAC
>CAYZVT010000533.1:0-2314 GCA_964481585.1 uncultured Pirellulales bacterium | reverse complement strand
CTCGGATCGCCCTCGAAGTAGCTGTCGATCCGCAGCCAGTGCATCTCACGTTTGCGAAGCACGCCCGCCTTGCCGACGATCGGGATATTGTTCTCCGCCTGGCAGGCCACGACGCACGCGCTACAGCCGACGCACGTGGTCAGATCAATCGCCATGCCCCAGGCATAGGTCGGGTAGTCGTAGTCGGGATAAATCGACGGCGGCTCGCCTTCAAAGTGGTGGACATGGTGGGCGAAGTGAGGATCGTGCCGGTACTCCTCCAGCGTTCCCCCCCGCACGATCGGGCGGCCTTCGAGCGCCCAGTGCTGCTGCGTCGTCGCCAGCGGGTAACGGCGGGTCGTCTTCTCGATCGACAGCCCGCGATCAAACCAGGGCCGTTCCGTCGTGCGCAGCTTATAAGCGCTAAAGCCGGCGTCATCGCCGATTCGTCCCGCCGCCCAGCGGCCGTAGCCGAGATTCACGGTGACGCTGCTGTCGGGCTGACCGGGCAGAATCCATACCGGAGCCTCGATCGTGCGCCCCGCGTAGGTCAGCTGAATCACATCATCAACGTTCAGCCCGCGCTCTGCGGCCAGGGCGGGACTGATGATGGCGGCGTTGTCCCAGGTGAGCTTGGTGAGCGGCTTGGGCAACTCCTGCAGCCAGCCGTTGTTGGCAAACCGCCCGTCCCAGATCGTCGGGTCAGGCTGGAAGATGATTTCCAATCCGCCCGCCAAAATCGGCGGCTGCAACACTTCCGGCGGAAGCTCCCCTTGCACCGGGCGCGGGGGCAAGGCCGTGTCCGGCACCACGCCGGAGTGCAGCACCGTTTCCCAAAACTTTTCAAACGGCAGCCGATCCTCCGCCGGCAATCCTTCATGATACGCCTGCCAAGTCGCCCGCACCACGTCGTAGGGAGCCTCGACCGCTGGATCGGTTATGGCCGAAAGCAACTCGTGTACCGACGCGCTGCGGTAGAGCGGAGCAATGAGCGGCTGGATCACCGAAGCCGTGCCGTCGAACGCTCGCACGTCGCTCCAGGTCTCCAGATAATGTTGCTGCGGCACATGCCAGTGACAGAGCAGCGAGGTCTCATCGAGATACTCGCTCAGATGGACCGCCATCTCAGCGTTGCGCAGATTCTCGGCAAACTCAAGATCGGCCGGAGCGGAGTAAACTGGATTGCCGCCAAGGATCAGCAGCACCTCGACCTGGCCCGCCGCCAGGTCTTCAACCAGCTCGCGCAGCGGGCGGATGCGCTCGATCGGCCCGGCTTGTAGCGGCTCGGTATAGAGGATCGTCTCGCCGAGGTTGCCCAAGCTTTCGTTGATCGCATGAGCCAGCGCATGCACCGCCGCCGGCTGATGCTCGCCCGCGACGACGACGCTGCGGCCGCGTGCGTTCGCCAAATCGCTGGCGACCGCCGCGAGCAACTCGCGATGGGCCTCGTCAGCGGCCGGCGTGAAACCGCCGGGCAACTCCGCCGGCAGGGCCGTCGGTTCGGCAACGCCCAGCGCCACGGCCAAGTGCCGGGCAAAGGTTTCAATCTCGCTCGCCGGCAGCGGCAGACGGTGATCCGCCGCCGCGCTGGTGTTGCTCGGCGTGCTTTCGATCGCGTACAGCCGGTTCATCGCCAGCTCGTCGCGCACGCGGCGGCGATTCATGAAGTCGCGTGCGTAGCGGACGCTGGCCGGGCCTTGGCAGAGGAAGTCGGCATCGAGCGCCACCACCACGTCGGCCTGTTCAAAGCGGTAGAGCGTGTGGACGCGCTCGCCAAAGAGCATCTGTGCGGCGTCGATGGCCCCGGTCGGCTCGACCGGCTCATGGACATGCCATTGGGCTTCGGGAAATTGTTCGAGCACGGCGGCCAACTGGCGGCCGAGGGTCGGCGAGCTGAAAGCGGGGGTCAGAATCCGCAGCCCGCTGCCCCGCCGCTGGCGCTGCACGGCGAGCGCCGGCCGCAGGTCGGCCAGCAACGTCTCCCAGGTGCTAATCTCGCCCAAATGCCGGACCGTCTGCGAACGATCGGGATCATACAGCGTCAGTACCGAGGCTTGGGCGAAGGCGTCGGTCGCGCCCAGGCTGGCGGGGTGGTCGGGATTGCCCTCGACCTTCGTCGGCCGGCCCATGTGGCTCTCGACCAGCAGGCCAATCGCACTGTCGCCTTGCGGCATCGCCGTGGCGAAGTAGAGCGGCTTACCGGGAATGACGTTTTCCGGCGCTTCGACGTAGGGGAGAATCTTTTCCGGCGGCCCCTTGTAATTGCAGCCGCTCAAACCGCCGAAGGCGAGCGAAGCGGCCAGCTTGGGCGAAGCGAGCACGGTGGCCTGACCGG
>CAYZVT010000532.1:0-2333 GCA_964481585.1 uncultured Pirellulales bacterium | reverse complement strand
GACCGGCATTTTGCCGATCTGCTTGGCGTAGGCCACGGCCGTGGCGATCGTCGCGTCGCTCGTCTTCGCGCCGCGAATGATCTCCACCAGCGGCATTTTTCGCACCGGGTTGAAAAAGTGGATGCCGCAAAACCGCTCGGGCGCTGTTAGCTCGGCGGCGAGTTGCGTAATCGGAATTGTCGAGGTGTTGGAGGCCAGAATTGCCTGCTCGCGCATGAGCGGCTCAAGCTGCGCAAAGACGCGCTGCTTCACTTCGGCGTTTTCGACGACGGCTTCAATTACCAGATCGCTCGCCGCCACTTCGCGCTCGGCGGTGCTGCCGTTCAGGAGCGGGGCGAACTCGACGGCGCGCTGCACGTCGGCCGCGCGGGTGGCTTTGTTGAAGGCGACTTCTTCCAGCACGCCCGCCACGCCTTTTTGCAGTGCCTCGGGCGAGGCGTCGGTGAGCGTCACGGGCAGCTTGCGCTTGACGTTTGCCGCCGCAATGCCCTGGCCCATGACGCCCGCGCCGATTACGCTCACCGAAGCGATGCGGCGCGGCTCGATTTTGGCGTCGACGCCGGGGTCTTTTTTGTTGCGGTCTTGCAGGAAAAAGACGTTGATCAGTCCGCGATTGACGGGCGTTCCAAAGACTTCGGCAAAACCCTCGGCTTCCATCTGGCAGGCGGCTTCGACCTCCACGCCCGCCGCGCCGAGCATGACTTCGAGCGCCGCGAGCGGCGCGGGATAATGGCCCTTGGTCTGCTGCTGGATATAAGCCGACGCGGTCGCGCCGAGGAAGCCTAGTTCCGTCTCGCTAATCGCAATCGGCGCGGCCCACCGCTGGCGGTCCTTAAGATACTCGCGGTGCTGCTGTTCGGCACGCACCATCGCCACGGCCGCGCGGTCGAGATCGTCGCTCGCCACCACGTCGCTCACCAGTCCCAGCGCCGCCGCGGCGCGGGCGTCGACCGGCTCGCCGCCGGTGATCATTTCGACGGCGTTGGAAAGCCCGATCATGCGCGGCGTGCGCGCGGTGCCGCCCCAGCCGGGAAACAGCCCCAGCTTGACTTCGGGAAAGCCGTACTGCGCCTTGGGGCTGGTGGTCATGATCCGCCGATCGCACCACAGCGCTAGCTCCGCACCACCGCCCAGACAGAGTCCGTCAATCGCGGCGACGGTCACAAACGGGCAGCGGCTAAGGCGGCTAAAGAGCTTCTGCCCTCGACGGGCAAAGCCGATGACTTGTTCCTGCGGCGCGTCGATCCACTGGACGAACTCGCGCAGATCGGCTCCGGCGATAAAGATGCCGGGCTTGGCCGAGCGAAAAATCAGCCCCGCGAGCGATGACTCCTGTTCGAGCGCGTCGAGATGCTGCTCCAACTCGTCGAGCACCTGGCTCGACAAGATATTCGCCCCTTTGTGCGGGTCGTCGAGCGTCAGCACCGCCAGATCTGGCTCAGGGCACGAGAGGGTCAGGGTTGCACGGTCGGCCATAGCAGAAAGTACCTCGGCGGATGGGGGAGCAGCGAAAGCAGCCTGTCCGTGCCGTAGGATACCGCCTGCCGTGCTGCCGGCAAACCCTTAGGGATTGTTCGCGCGCCGCGGCACCGAGGCAAGCCAGCCTCGCGCCCCGGGAGACGCGCTTTTTAGAGCAACTCGTCCTGACCCGCCTCGTCGAGCGACCGCTCGATGAGAATCAGCAGCGCGTTGGGGTCATAGGGCTTGCGGACATAGTAGCGGCAGCCGGCTGCGCGGGCGCGGCGGATGATGTCGGGCCGCTCCATGCCGCTGAGAATGATGACCGGAATCCCGCAGGTGTCCGGGTCGTCGTCGAGTTGCTGACAGGCTTCAAAGCCGTCGGCGTCGGGCAGGCGAATGTCGAGCAGCACCAAGCCCGGCCGCTCCGAGCGGGCAAGCTCAACGCCGCGTTGGCCGGAGCGCGTCCAGAGCGATTGGTAGCCTTGGCGCTCCAGACGAATCGCCAGCACCTCGGCGGCGGACTCGTCATCCTCGACGATCAAAATCGGCCGCTGGGGGCGGAAGCCGGTCGCCTCGCGCTGCGGTTGCAGCACCATTTCGCTACTCATCTCGGCTGCCTCGTCGGTTTGAGCATCGGGCGTGCTCAGGCCGTCGATGCGGCCGGAGTTTGCCCTGCGCTGAAACCCTACGTTGCGTTTTGGCATCCGTCAAATGAGCGAAAACGCAACACGCCTGACGGACGTAGCGGTTACGCCGGTCGTGCGTGAAGCGCCGGCAGTGTGGACGACGGGCAGGGATGGTGGACGGGGTGGCGGGGGCGCACCGCGACAGCGGAAGCCCCCGTTGAACAAGCTTGGCGAAGGCAAGAACGT
>CAYZVT010000531.1:0-2339 GCA_964481585.1 uncultured Pirellulales bacterium | reverse complement strand
ACGACGCGGAAGTTGTGGAACGCCTTCTGTGCCCACCGCAGTAACTCATACCGCTCATGGTTTCGCTCGAACTCCAGGTCGACATTTTGCTGCAGAGCACCGGTCGAGGCGAAGTAGTCGACTTGAACGGAATGGTCAATCACCAGATCGACCGGCACGAGCGGGTTGATCTTGTTCGGGTCGCCTCCCATTCGCTCCATCGCGCTGCGCATCGCGGCGAGATCGACGACCGCCGGCACGCCGGTAAAGTCTTGCAGCACGACGCGAGCCGGCATGAAGGGAATCTCGACGCGGGCAGGCGAAGCGGCGTTCCAGCCGGCGAGGTTCTTGACGTCTTGCTCGGTGACGATGTATCCGTTGCAGTTGCGCAGTAGCGACTCCAGCAGCACGCGAATCGAGTAGGGGAGGCGGCTGATGGAACCCAGCCCCTGTTGTTCGAGCTGGGCGAGGCGGTAGATGCCGACCTTGCCCGAGCCTGACTCGAAGGTGTCGCGTGCCCCAAACGGATCAGTCAAAAGTGGTGTCGCGGCCATGCTGGAAGTCCCTTGCGTCTTAGTCACCTATCGCGTCGAACCTTCGCCCCGCCTCGCAGCGGGCAAAAAGCGCCTCGGCGGGAATTTTAACGCATCGGTCGCGGTTTGTCTGCGGGGGCCGCCAGGCCCGTCCTTCCCGCCTGCGCGGGAATAACGTCTGCCGCCGCCATCGGTGATTGCGCTGCCGCGTGGGGCGTTTGACGCTCTGGGGGGTGCCGGCTTAGAATCATCGGCTTCGGCGCGCGGCAACAGTCTAGGCGAGAAGCAGTCGTAGCCGCAAGGGGCGGTACACTTGCCTCCGGCCAGGCCACGCCTGGGATTTTGTGGGATGTTGTCCAGGGAGTAAACATGGCGACCAGCACGACCAGTATCGAACAATTGGCCATCAACACCATCCGCACGCTCTCGATGGATGCCGTCCAAGCGGCCAACAGCGGGCATCCCGGCACGCCGATGGCGCTGGCGCCGGTCACGTACTCGCTCTGGAACCAAGTGCTGAAGTACGATCCCGAAGATCCGATCTGGCCGGCACGCGATCGCTTCATTCTCTCCTGCGGCCACGCCTCGATGCTGCTCTACTCGATGATTCACCTGGCCGGGGTGAAACGCGTCGATGCCGAGGGCAATCCGACCGACGAGCTTTCGCTGCCACTGGAGGAGTTGCAGAACTTTCGTCAATGGGGCAGCCGCACGCCCGGCCATCCCGAGTTCGGCCACACCGACGGCGTTGAAACCACGACCGGCCCCTTGGGCCAGGGTTGCGGCAACTCGGTCGGCTTTGCGATGGCGCAGCAGTGGCTCGCCAGCCGCTACAACCGGCCGGGCTATGAGCTGTTTGACTACAACATCTACACGCTCTGTAGCGACGGCGACTTGATGGAAGGCGTGGCCAATGAAGCCGCCTCGCTCGCCGGGCACTTGAAGCTCGCGAACCTCTGCTGGATCTACGACGACAATAAAATCACGATCGAGGGCGAAACCGATCTCGCCTTTAGCGAAGACGTCGCCACGCGCTTCGAGGGGCTGGGCTGGCAAGTCCACCGCGTCGAAGACGCCAACGATCTCGAAGCGCTCTCGAAAGCCTACGCGGCGTTTGCCAAGAACACCGAGTCGCCCACGCTGATTATCGTCCGCAGCCACATCGGCTACGGAGCGCCCAACGCCCAAGACACGCACCAAGCCCACGGCGCGCCGCTGGGCGAAGAAGAAATTCGCCTGACGAAGCAAGCCTACGGCTGGCCAGAAGACGCGAAGTTCCTGGTGCCGGACGAAGTGCGGGTTCACTTCCAAGAGCATCTCGGCGCCCGCGGCGCTGCCGCCCGCAAGGCGTGGAAGGCGAAGTTTGACGAGTACAAGCGCGAGTATCCGCAGTTGGCCGCCGAGTTCGAGTTGATCCAGCGCCGGGAACTCCCCGCCGGCTGGGACCAGGATTTGCCCGAGTTCCAAGCCGACCCGAAGGGCATCGCCTCGCGCAGCTCGTCGGGCAAGGTGCTCAATGCCGTGGCCAAAAACGTGCCCTGGCTGCTCGGCGGCTCGGCCGACTTGGCCCCCTCGACCAACACGCTGCTCGATGGCGAAGAACACTTCTTGCCGAACAACCACCAGGGCCGCAATCTGCACTTCGGCATCCGCGAGCATGCGATGGCGGCTGCGGTCAACGGCATGGCCGTCTCGCACTTGCGCCCTTACGGCGCGACCTTCTTCGTGTTCAGCGATTATCTGCGGCCGTCGATGCGGCTCAGCGCGCTGATGCGGATTCCGTCGATCTTCATCTTTACCCACGACTCGATCGGCGTGGGCGAAGAC
>CAYZVT010000530.1:0-2347 GCA_964481585.1 uncultured Pirellulales bacterium | reverse complement strand
ACCTGCTTTTCACTGGAGAGCTGCTCAACCAGTTCGGCAGAAGGATTCTCGCCGAGCAGATTGCGCTTCGATCCCTGGTGCGTGCAGGCTTCCGTGAGCGAGATGACCGGATAGCACAGAATCGCAAAGTCGGGGCGGCTGCTCACTTGGGCGATCGGATCGCCGGCGCTGGTGTCCCCTTCGTCAAAATGCGTAGCGGCAGTCGAGGCGAGATGCCCTCCGGCCGAGAAGCCGAGAATGCCGATTCTCTGCGGATCGACCCCAAATTGCTCGGCGCGGCTGCGCACGGTGCGAATCGCGCGCTGGGCGTCTTGGAGCGGCGCGGGGTGGCCGTACCCTTTGCCGCGATGTCGGTAATCGAGAATGAAGGCGCTCACGCCGAGCGAGTTGAGCCAGCGGGCAACCTGCTCGCCCTCGTGATCCATCGCCAGATTGCCATAGCCGCCGCCGGGGCAGACGACGGTCGCCGCCCCGTTGGGCTTTGCGGCCAGCCGGATAAGGAGCCGGGGCTGGTCTTTTGGCTCGTCGCCCAAGGCGCCCGGCGCGCCGTCCGGCCAGAGCAGTTCTGCCTTCGGTGCCGCGAGGGCCGAGCTGGCCGCCGTAAGCAGCACTCCGCACGCCAGCCCCAGCAGCGCACCTTTGCCCCACAACGCTTGCAACATGCCATTTTCCCGCTAGCAAATCCGGTCGAAAGTTCGCATCTGCCGTCAAGCTGACGCCACAACTATCGTCAATCGTACTCGCCGGCGGCCGGTTCTGCCAACGGCTGGGATGCCGAAAGCGCGGCAAAGTGTGCGGCAACGCTCAGCGTAGAGGCGGGGCAGCCGTCCCGTCTTTCCTCGAATCGCCACAAACGGTATAAACTGGATTCTTTTTTCTAGACACCCCTTTACTGCGCAAGCTGCGGCGCAGGAGTTGCTTCTGCCGTGGCGGTCCTGCTCCCGCCTCGGCTGCGGCTGCCTATGCGGCTTTGCGCCCTTTGCACGCTTGGTAGCCGCCGCGCAACCAAAATGCCATAGGTTTTCCTAGAACCTTAGCGCGACCGACTGCCGTCCGTAGATTGGCACGGAGTTCCCGATCATGCAACGATCTGCCGACCCCCTCGTACAAGGGGACGCTCTCTCTCCGATGGTCGCTGTGGTTCGTGCGCTCGCTCGAGACGCGAAGGAAAGAAGCGCGCCGCGATCGAGGGCGGCATCGCGGGCCTCCGTGCTGGTGAACTGGTCAGCCGCGCCGACCGCGCTACACTGTCAGCGCAGTCTTGCTCAACTCGAAAGCCAGCCGCGTGCGCGGTGGGCGATCGTGAAGGGCCTGCGGCAACGCCAGGCTGCTGCCGAGAGCCGGTGGGACTCGTCCCAGCGCAAAGTTCAGCCGCATCCAGCCGCAGCGCCGGGTACCAAACGGCCGAGCGACCGGCTCCTGGGCGCGGGCGGTTCGAAGCTCTGCAGCATGGCCCGCTATGAGCGAAGCGGCGGTCGGCTCGCGCGCGAGATCCAATGGCCGGCGATCGACAGCGCAGCCCGTTTTGCCGCGCGAGCAAAGGCCGCACCAGCGCCAGTCATGCGGCATCGCCCCATCCGCGAACATGCGAGCTTGCGCTTCACGAAATTCGAGCCTCTCGGGCCGGAGAGGATTTGAGCAGGTAACAACCATGAACAGCCGTGCCAGAGCGGTGGAAATCTTGCTGGTCGAGGACAGCCCGAGCGATGCTCGGCTGACGCAAGAAGCGCTGCGCGAAAGCGAGATTGTCAGCCGTCTGCATGTGGTCCAAGACGGCGAGGAGGCGCTGCGGTTTCTTCGTCAGCAAGCGCCTCACACGGACGCTCCGCGCCCGGAGTTGATTTTCCTCGACCTGAATCTGCCCGGCAAAAGCGGGCGCGAGGTGCTCGCGGAGATCAAGTCCGACCTGCACCTGCGCGCCATTCCGGTTTGCATTTTGACGACCTCGAACAACGAGCAAGATGTCAGCGACGCGTACGCGCTGAACGCGAACTGCTACATCAGCAAACCGCTGAACGTCGAGGACTTCGTGGCCCAAATTAAAGCCATCTCGAACTTCTGGTTCTCCGGTCCCCGTTCGACCGAGTAACGGCGGCGCGCGGCGCGGTCAGCCGTCAGCGGTCAGCACGCCACGGGCTGCGGGTTATAGGCTGTGTGAGCTTTAGGCTAGAAGCTACAGGCAAAACCTCCGCCTTCCGCTTTCCCCCCTCCGCCCTCCGCTTTTCCCTCCGTGAAGCTCGCTTCCAAGCAGGCCGTGCGTGGCAAAAGGTTTGACCGGCACAAGGCACTTCTCTACATTCAGCAGAGGGGGCGGGGGGGCGGTCGCCCATGTCCGACGGCGGGATCG
>CAYZVT010000529.1:0-2367 GCA_964481585.1 uncultured Pirellulales bacterium | reverse complement strand
ACCCGCTGCAACCAAAGTCTCCGGTCCCAAATTACTTCACGGCCTCTGACCGCTGGTAGCTTACTCGATCCAGCCGCCGCAGAGTGCGCGATCGTCGTCGTAGCAGACGACTGCTTGCCCCGGTGCGACGCCGTAGCAGGGTGCGTCGAAGCGAACCGTGATCCGACCGTCGGGCAAAGGCTCTACCGTTGCTGGCGCAGCAGTGCTGTTATAGCGGATCTGGGCCAAACAGCGCTGCGGCGCAGCGGGCACTTCGACCAGCCAGTTCGTCCGCGCGCCCGTCAGTTCGGTGCGGGCGAGTTCTTCCTTGCGGCCGATCACGACGCGGCGCGAGTCGGCTTCGATGCGGACCACGAAGCGCGGCTCGCCGAGCGCCACGTTCAGCCCCTTGCGCTGGCCGATCGTGAAGCTCTCGATGCCGGTGTGCGTGCCGACGACGGTTCCGTCGGTGGTGATGATTTCGCCCGCCGTCTCGCGCGCGCCGAGCCGGTCGCGGACGAACTGGCCGTGTTTGCCGGTGGTGACGAAGCAGATTTCCTGGCTGTCTTTCTTCTCCGCCACGCGCAGGCCCAACTCCCCGGCCAAGCGGCGGATTTCGGACTTTTCAAAATCGCCCACCGGCAGCAGCATCCGCGGCAAAAGCTGGCGGTCGATGCCGGCCAGCACATACGACTGGTCCTTGCCGCGATCGCGGCCCCGGCACAGCCAAGGGGCTGCGCCCTGCGGGTCGGGCAGGAGCCGGGCGTAATGCCCGGTGGCGACGAACTCCGCCCCGACGCTGTCGGCGTAGTCGAACAGCTTGCCGAACTTGATCCAGTTGTTGCACATCACGCACGGGTTGGGCGTCCGCGCGGCGGCGTATTCGGCGACGAAGTAGTCCATGATCGCGCCGAACTCTTCTTCCAAGTTCAGCGCGTAAAACGGAATCTCCAGCCGCTCGGCCACCCGGCGGGCATCGGCCGCGTCGCTCGCCGTGCAGCAGCCCTGCTTGTGATCGGAGCGGGTGACGATCGGCAGTTGCGCCGCGCCGGTCGGCTCGCTGCCGCAGGCGACCGGCGACTGCTCGCCATGCCGCATAAAGACGCCAATGACCTCATGCCCCGCCTGCTTGAGCAGATGCGCCGCGACGCTGCTATCGACGCCGCCCGACATTGCGAGAACAACACGAGCCATGAGCGGTGGGGACTGGGGACTAGGGGAATGGGTGGCGGGGGCGCACCGCGAGGAGCGGAAGCCCCCGGAGGGCGCGGCGACCTCTGCCTCGGCTACGAGAGCGCTTTACGAAAAAAACGGGGGCGGCAGCTTGATTGTACGGAGAACGATGGTGAAGGCCTAGTCGGCCGAAGCGGGACAATCCGGTGGGCGTAGTTCAGCGGCTCAACGGGGGCTTCCGCTCCTCGCGGTGCGCCCCCGCCCCCCGTCTTTGAGTCAACGGCGCTTCTCGGCTTGCCGTGATGGCCGTACAATGGGGCACTTCAGACCCAAGCCAGCGAGGAACCTCTACATGGAACGTGAATTGATCGACCAGGCGGAAGCGCTGCACGAGCGGCTTGTTCAACTGCGAGACTCTCTTTGACTATGCTCGCCAGCGGCAAAAAATCGCGGCCATCGAAGCCGAAATGGCGGAGCCGGGCTTTTGGGATAAGCAGGAGCAGGCCCAGCAGCGGGTCCGCGCGCTGAAAGCCCTGACGGCGGTGGTCAAGCCGCTGGAGGAGGCGATCGAGGCGGCCGACGACTTGCAGGCGATGGTCGAGATGGGCCAGGAAGACGCCGCCTTCGCCCAAGAGGTGCCAGCCGAACTGGCCCGCGTGCGAAAGAAGGTCGAGCAGCTTGAGCTGCAATCGCTGCTGAGCGGCCCGCACGACTCGGCCGGGGCGATTCTCACGATCCACGCCCGCGACGGCGGCACCGATGCCAATGACTGGGCCGAGATGCTGCTGCGGATGTACATCCAGTGGGCGCAGAAGCACGACTACTCAGTCGAACTGCTCGACCGTAGCGACAACGAGGAAGCCGGCATCAACAACGCCACCATCTCGATCCACGGGCCGATGGCCTACGGCTATCTCAAGGGCGAGACCGGCATGCACCGCCTGGTGCGGATCAGCCCGTTTAACTCCGAAGGCAAACGGCAGACCAGCTTCGCCGCCGTCGATGTTTCGCCCGAGATCAACGAAGAAGTCGACGTGGAGATCAACGAGGAGGACGTGCGCGTCGATGTGTTCCGCGCCAGCGGCGCGGGCGGGCAGCATGTGAACAAAACGAGTAGCGCGATTCGTCTGACGCACCTGCCGACCAACATCGTCGTGCAGTGCCAGAACGAGCGCAGCCAGCACAAGAACAAGGCGACGGCCTGGAAGATGCTTC
>CAYZVT010000528.1:0-2368 GCA_964481585.1 uncultured Pirellulales bacterium | reverse complement strand
TTAAGTTCGTACTCTGCGCCTTGCTGCTCGCTGCCGCCGCCGCGTTGGTGGCCTCGCCCGCCGAGGCTGCCGAGGCGAAGCCGGATCAGGTGCGGCTTATCTGGCGTGATTCTCCCTCCACAACCGCCACGGTCAGTTGGAACACCCCAACCGCCGGCAGTGTCCATCGCGTCCATTATCACGCCGCCGATGACGACAGCGTCCGAGGCACCGTCGAGAGTGCCCACAACGGCGAGTATCACGGGCTGTTCTTTCACCACGCGCGTCTGACGGGCCTTAAGCCTGACACCAAATACGCCCTGGTAATCGAAAGCGACGGCGCGGTTTCGCGGCCGTACTATTTCATCACCGCACCAGAGGGGGACAAGCCGTTCAAACTCCTCTTTGGCGGCGACTCGCGCAGCGGACTTGAGGACCGCAAGCGCATGAACCGGATGCTCGCTAAAATGCTCTACGAGCAACCGGAGATTTTGGCGCTGGTCCACGGCGGCGATTACATCGCCACGGGGCGCAACTTTAGTCAGTGGCTTGCCTGGATGCGCGACCATGAATTGACCACCGCCGCCGATGGTCGACTCCTGCCGATCATTCCCGCGCGCGGCAACCACGACGGGGGCAAACTGTTCGATCAGATCTTCGGCTTTCCTTCGTCGAGCGGCAACTACTATGGGCTGAGCTTTGGCTCGCTCTTGCGACTGGTGACGCTGAACACCGAAATTAGCATGGCCGGCGATCAAGCACAGTGGCTGGAAGATGAGCTAGCCGCCCATCGTCCCGACCACCGTTGGCTCGTCGCGCAGTACCATCGGCCGGCTTACCCTGCCGTAAAAGCGCCGAGCGGAGCACTGGCGAACTGGGTTCCGCTGTTCGAGAGGTACAACGTCGATCTTGTATACGAAGCCGACGGACACGCCATCAAGCGCACCGTACCAATCCGCAACAACGAGTTCGATCCGTCGGGCGTGACGTACATCGGCGAAGGAGGCTTGGGCGTGGCGCAGCGCGCACCCAGCAGCTCGCGCTGGTACTTGCGACCGCCGGCCAAGGCCGGCCAGGGGCATCATGTGCATCTGCTCTCGTTCTCGCCCGAGAAGCTCCAGTGCGAAGCCGTGCTGCTGGGCGGCGAAGTTTTTGACAGCCACACGCTTTCGCCACGGGACTGAAACCCGCCGCGCAGCAGGTAGATAGGATGCGGCGCAGCACCGGCCCGCTTTCGCTCTCCAGTCCACTCGGCTGGCGGTATGCCTGTCACGTGCTCGTGGGCGTGGTGATCGCGGCGCTGCTCTTGCAAACCTGGCTCGTGCAGGGCGTGATCGTGCCGGTGACGATCTCCGCCGGCTCGATGGCCGAGACGCACTACGGCCCGCACCGCCAAGTCCAGTGCTACGACTGCGGCTTTCGCTTTGCCTGTGGACTCGACCGTCTGCCGCGCGACGGCCGCGCGCGATGCCTGAACTGCGGCGCTCGCGATAACCTCGTGAGCAACCTGCCGGACCAAGCGGGCGACCGAGTCGGCATCGACCGCTCGGCATTTCAGTTTCGCGCACCAAGACGCTGGGAGGAGGTTGTTTTTCGCAATCCGGACGCGCCGCAGCAGTACTGGATCAAGCGCGTCGTCGGACTGCCGGGCGAGACGGTGACAATCGACGAGGGGGACGTGCGAATCAACGGCGCGCTGGCGCGCAAGACGTTGCCGCAAACGCGCGGCGTGGCCCAACTCGTCCACGACGCCGCGTTCGTGCCCCGCCAAGTGCGGCCCGACGCGCCGCAGTGGCAACCGGCCGACACCAGTTCGGCCTGGAAGCGCGCCGGGCAAGGCTACGCCTGCGAGGCGGCTGGGGGCGCTACGGACTGGCTGGTCTTTCAGCCGCTCGGCGGGCGGCCGATCACCGACGACTACGGCTATAATCCCGGCGCGTCACGCCGGCTCAACCGGGTCCACGATCTTGGATTGAGGTGCATGGCCAGCTTGCAAGGCTCCGGCGTGCTGCATCTGCGAGCGCGGGACGGCCGGGAGCAGTTCGACGTGTCGCTCGACTGCGCCCGTCGGGTCGCCGAGCTTCGTCACAACGGACAGGTGGTGAAAACGGCACCGCTGCCGTCAGGCATCGGCCGAGGCTCCGTGGAGCTAGAGCTATGGCTGGTCGATCAGCAGGTCCTTTTTGCCGTCGATCGACTGCCGCAGTTGCACGACCTCTACCAGCGCGAGGCGGGGCAGGAGGCGAGCACGACACCACTGGCCATCGGTGCTAGCAGGCTGTCGATCGACCTCCAACCGCTTCGCGTCTGGCGAGATGTCTACTACACCGCCGCCGGACGGCAGACGCCCGTTCAACTGGAAAACGACTTGTTTTTTGTTCTCGGCGAC
>CAYZVT010000527.1:0-2376 GCA_964481585.1 uncultured Pirellulales bacterium | reverse complement strand
TTTGTTCTCGGCGACAACAGCCCGCTGTCGCTGGACAGCCGCCACTTACCGCGTGCTGGCATCGCGTCTAAACTCCTAGTGGGCAAACCGCTGCCGCTCTGGGGCCGCTGAAATCTCGCCCCGGCAGTTCCAAGTTCCGGAATTTGCCTGTTTCGGCTATATTTGCGCCTCACCGCAGCGCCACGTGACAAGCAACGAGCAGCCCCCGAGCCTCCTCTGATGTCGAACAAAAAGCAGAAAAACGCCGCACGCACCGAATCCGAAAAGCGGCGCACCGCCGAGGTGGCGCGCGTGCAGCGGAGCCGCAATATCCGCGAGACGGTCGAGTCGATCGCCATCGCCTTTATTCTCGCCTTTCTGTTCCGCACGTTTGAGGCCGAGGCCTTTGTCATCCCCACCGGCTCGATGGCGCCGACGCTCCAAGGGCAGCACAAGGACGTGGAATGTCCGAAGTGCAGCTTCCGCTATCAAGCCAGCGCCAGCAGCGAGGAGTCGCCGCACGAGGCCGACGATATTGTTTCCGCCACTTGCCCGATGTGCCGCTACCGGATGTCGGTCGATCCGACTCCGCCCCCCGCGATTGCCAGTGATCCAGAGGTCATCGCCGGCGCGGCTACGACGACCTACAACGGCGACCGAATTCTGGTCGGCAAGTTCATTTACGAGCTGAGCGAGCCGGAGCGGTGGGATGTGATCGTCTTCAAATACCCGGGCGAAGCGAAGATGAACTACATCAAGCGGCTCATCGGACTGCCGGGCGAGGAGTTAGTGTTGCAGGGGGGCGATGTCTTCGTCCGGCCCCGCCAGAGCGACGAGCCGCTGGAGATCGCCCGCAAGCCGCCTGAAAAGCTAGAGGCGATGGTCCAGGTCGTGCATGACAACGATTTCCTGCCGGCCGAATATGTTCATAGCAACTGGCCGCTCCGCTGGCACATCTGGCCGCCGCGCAAGGCCGCCGAGGCGGGCGGTTGGGACGAAAGCCGGGAGATCGTCGAGCGCGATGGCGCGGAGGTCGTCGAGCAGCGTTTCCGCACCAGCGGCACTGCGGACGAGCCGCAGTGGATTCGCTACCAGCACTTTGTCCCCTCGCCCCAGGATTGGGCGGCGATGCAGCGCGGGCCGCTGCCGCCGAACTATCCGATCCGCCCGCAGTTGATTAGCGACTTCTACGCTTACAACACCAGCCTCACGCGGCGCGAGGCGTACTACGGCGCGCGCGACGATTCGATCGCGTCGAAATTTGGACTGCATTGGGTGGGCGATCTGATGCTGCAATGCAACTTGCGCGTCGAGAGCGAGCAAGGCAAAATCCTGCTCGATCTGGTCGAAGGGGGCCGCCACTACACGGCAACCCTCGACCTGGCGACGGGCGAAGCCGTTCTGTCGGCCGACGGGCTACCCGACTTCGCGCCCGGAGCGCAAACGCCGATTATTGGTCCGGGCACCTACCAGCTTGCGCTGTCGAACGCCGACGACCAGCTTTTGCTGTGGATCGACGGCGAGCCGGTCTCCTTTGACGCCCCGACGACCTACCCGCATCCCGAGACGACAGTGCCGACAACCGAAGATCTCGCGCCGGCCGGTCTCGGCGTGCAAGGGGCCGCCGTCGAGGTGCTCGATCTGCGCGTGCTCCGCGACATCTACTACATCGCCGATTTGGCGGTGAACCACGAAGGGCGTGAATATCTCACGGACTATCCGCCGCGCAGCATTCCGCTCCAAGCTCTCAGCCGCGCGCGGCTGGCCGGCTTTCTCGCCAGCCCTGAGTCATGGCAGGTGTTTGGCGAGCGGCGGCGGGTGAAGTACGAATTGGGGCCGGACCAGTTCTTCGTGCTCGGCGACAACAGCCCCTTCAGCAAAGACAGCCGGCTGTGGGCAAGCGAAACGTACAACGGCCGACCGCTGAACTATTACGTCGACCGTGAACTGCTGATCGGCAAAGCTCTGTTCATCTACTGGCCCCACTCTTGGGACCGGCTGCCAGGAACGAACGTGCCGTTTCCGTTCTTCCCGAATTTTCAGGACATGGGCCTCGTGCGGTAGCGCCCCTTGTCCCGTGTTGGTCGGCCTCGTTTATTTGGTTAATTCGGGTTCAATAGGTCAGGGAGGACCGTGTGGAAACGATTCTCAAGGTCGAAGGACTGGTCAAGACCTACGGCTCGCGGCGCGTGGTCGATGGCGTCGCCTTCCACGTCGAGCGGGGCGAAATCGTCGGTCTGCTGGGGCCGAACGGGGCCGGCAAGACCACCAGCTTTCGCATGACCTGCGGCATGGTCGAGCCGGACCAAGGCCAGGTCATCCTCAACGGCATCGACGTCACCCGCTGGCCCATGTACCGCCGCGCGAAGGAAGGGGGAATGGGCTATCTGGCGCAGG
>CAYZVT010000526.1:0-2388 GCA_964481585.1 uncultured Pirellulales bacterium | reverse complement strand
ATTGACCACGACCGCGCCGGCCGACGGCGGAAGCAGCACGCCGACGTATTGCTCCCCTTCGCCCAGCACGTAGCGGCGCAGCAGCCGGCGCAGGATCAGGGTGCGCATCAGCAGCATGCCGCCGCTGAGATCGGCACCGCTGGAGTCAGCGACTTTGGAGCCGAACAGCCGCTTGCGACATTGGCGGAGGAATTTGCGAGGTAAGAGCATGCTTCGCGTACTCCGTTGGCAGATAGCCTGCGCGCCGAGGTCTTGAACGCGCTGCCGGACCTGCTGCACGCTCTCGACCCGCTCCAGACTCGGGCCAAACCAGATCGAAACGGGATAAGGGAGCCGCCGCGGCCATTTCCAGAAAAACTTGCCGCCGCGAAAACTAAAGATACTCCCCCATAGCTCATCAAGATAGACCGGAACGACCGGCACCGACTGGCCCTTGAGGATTTCCAGCATGCCCGGCTTGAACGGCTGCAAGTGCCCGGTGCGGGTAATGCCTCCTTCGGGAAAGATGCAGACCAGCTCGCCGTTGGCCAGCGCCTGCCGCGCTTCCTCAATCGCCGCGCGAGCCGCCTTCGGCGTGGGCTTGATGGGAATCGCGCCCATCGTGCGCGCGAGCCAGCGGCCGAGCCGGCTCTGCACCAGATCGGCGTAGATCAGCATCCGAATCGGGCGCGACGACGTCACCAGCAGCAGCACCCCGTCGAGCCAACTGACATGGTTCGCCACCAGCAGCGCCCCGCCCTGCTCGGGCAGATGCTCACGGCCAAAAATCCGCACGCGATAGATCGAGTGCGTCGCCAGCCAGACCACAAAGCGAATCGTCGCCTGCGGCAAGAGCAGAAAGGCATAGGTCGCCACCCCCAGCGTCAGCAGCCCTGAAAACAAAAAGATGCCGCGCGCCGACAGTTCGACCTGCTGCCGCAACAGATAGAACACGAGCGACACCAAGAGCATGCCGGAAAACGTCAAAAAATTGCTCGCCGCCAGCACCGAGCCGCGAAAGCGGTTGGGGCTGCGGTGCTGGATGTAGGCTTGCAGCGGCACGTCGAACAGCCCGGCGCTGATGCCCAGCCCCAGCAGGCAGAAGCAGGTCCAGCCGTAGTAGACCTCGGGATCGTTCAGCGGCGGAAAGAGCAAGATCGAGCTGAGCGCCATGCCCAGCGCGCCGAGCGGCACCAGTCCCAATTCGACACGGCCGGCCGACCAGATGCCCGCCAGAAGACTCCCAGCCGCCACGCCGAGCGACAGGACCCCGAGCAGTGGCCCCACGTCTTGCTGCGGCAGATCGAGTTCGGTGATCGCGAACAAGTCCACGTTCAACTGAGCGAGCGACGCCAGGCTCCAAAAAAACGCGCTGCCAATCGCCACGCGCAGCAGCGCGCGGCGGCTGGCGAGAATCTGCAAGTCGGCAAGCGTGGTCCGAAAAAAGTTGACCGGAAAGCGCCGCGCCGGATCGGCGGCGGAGCGGAAGCGGATTGCTAGGCTCGCGAGCCAACCCAGCGCCGCCACGCCGGTCAGCGCGAGCGCCGAGATCCAAAGCTGCGAATGGTCGTCCGGACCGTTCCAGGTATGCGCGTAAAGATAGTTGCCGGCGACGGTGCCGGCGACGACGGCAATCACGGTCGTCACTCCGAGGATGCCGTTGCCGGCGGAAATTTTTTCCGCGCGGAGCAGTTCAGGGATGATGCCGAACTTCGAAGGACCAAACAGCGCGCTTTGGCTGCCCATGATGAAGACGACGAGAAACAGCAGATAGACGTTGCTATACCAGATCGCCAGCACGCCCAGGAGCATGATCGCCACTTCGGCGACTTTGCAGGCGACGATTACCGTCCGCTTGCTAAAGCGGTCGGCCAAATACCCCGCCGGCGCGGCGAGCAGCAGATAGGGCAAGACGAAGCACGCCAGCCCGCCCGAGAGCGCGGCGGCCGCGTACTCGCCGCCGACCAAGTCTTTGCCGATCGGCACGACGAGCCAGCGGAACATGTTGTCGTTCAGCGCCCCCAGCAGTTGGGTCACCACCAACGCCAGAAAGCTCCGCGATCCCAGCCCGGCGCGCAGATCCGCCCGGGCACGCGGAGCCGCCGAGCCAACCGAATCGGTCTTCATAGGATCGATGCCTAGCTAGAAGGAGCGAAACGACAAAAGATAAACCACCAGCCCCCACTCATGCCAGAGGGCGCCTGCTGGAGAGCCGCCGCCCGCTAGCGGTTAGCTAGTAGCGATTAGCCGTCAGTGGTCGGCGGTGAGTGGGTCTCAGCAAACTCCGTCCTTCCCGCGCAGGCGGGAATCCCGTGGCGCAGCGCATGCAGTCTAAGTTTCCGCCGGCGCGGGAAGGACGTGCAGTCGCTTTCGCATCTCCCCCTCGCCCCTCGCCCCCCGTCCCTCGCC
>CAYZVT010000525.1:0-2394 GCA_964481585.1 uncultured Pirellulales bacterium | reverse complement strand
ATCGCGGAGAGTTGGACAGCTACCTGATCGAGATCACCCGCGACATCTTTAGCGTCAAGGACAGCGAGACGGACGGCTATCTTGTCGACAAAATTCTCGACCGCGCCGGAGCCAAAGGGACCGGCAAGTGGATGAGCCAGCTCGCGCTCGACCTGGGCGTGCCCAGCACGCTCGTGACCGAGGCGGTTTACGCCCGCGCTCTCTCGGCCCTGAAAGAGCCGCGCGTGCGGGCGAGCCAAGTGCTCAACGGCCCTGATGCCAAGTACGACGGCGACCGCCAAAAGTTCATCGAACAAGTGCGTCAAGCGCTCTACGCTTCCAAAATTTGCAGCTACGCCCAGGGCTTCGTGCAACTGCGTGCGGCGGCGGAGGAGCACAATTGGCCGCTCGACCTGGGCAACTGTGCCCTGCTCTGGCGCGGCGGCTGCATCATCCGGGCCGTCTTCCTCGACCGCATCAAAGACGCTTTCGACGCCGATCCGAATCTGGAAAACCTGCTGCTGGCGCCCTACTTCCGCGACGCGATCCACGGCGCGCAAGACGCCTGGCGGCACGTCGTCGCCACCGCCGCGCAGCTGGGCGTGCCCACCCCGGCTTTCTCGGCGGCGCTGGCCTACTACGACGGCTACCGCGCCGAGCGGCTGCCGGCCAATCTGCTCCAGGCTCAGCGCGACTACTTCGGCGCGCATACCTACGAGCGGGTCGATAAGCCGGGGACGTTTCATAGCGATTGGTTGCGGTTGCGGAAGGAACCGCAGGAGTAGTGCGGGGCTGTTGAGCTATAAGCTGTTGAGCTGTGAAGTAAAATCCGTCTTTCCCGCGAAGGCGGGAATCTAGGCGGTGGATTCTGCACTCTGTCCTTCCCGCCTACGCCGGAAGGACCTGCTCGTTGACCGCTGATTGCTGACGGCTAATCTTAGCTCTAGATGAAGGTGGACTGATGGCGGCGGAATACTTGCAGAAGTTGTTCGGCATGGACGGGCAGGTCGCGGTCGTGATTGGCGCGACGGGCGTGCTCGGCGGCGCGATTGCGGAAGGAATTGCCGGTGCCGGCGCGCATGTGGTTGTGGCCGGGCGCAGTGCGGAGCGCGGCCAGGAGTGCGTGCAGGCGATCGAGCAGCAAGGCGGCCGGGCGTCCTTCCTCGCGGTCGATGTCACCTCGCGCGAGTCGATGGAGCAACTGCTCGCCGAGACGCTCCGCACGCAGGGGCGGGTCGATTGCCTTGTCAACTGCGCGGGAGCCAACCACGCCTGTCCCTATCTGCAAATCGAAGAAGACGACTGGGACCGCGTCTTCGAGGCGAATCTCAGGAGCACGCACTACGGTTGTCAAATCTTCGGCCGCCATCTGGTCGAAGCCGGACAAGGCGGAGCGATCTTGAATATCGGCAGCGTCAGCGCCGAACGGCCGCTCTCGCGCGTCTTTGCCTACTCGGCCTCAAAGGCGGCGGTGCTCAACCTGACGCGCAACGTCGCCCGCGAGCTGGCCCCGCACAACGTCCGCGTCAACGCCCTCTGCCCCGGCTTTTTCCCCGCCGAACAGAACCGCAAAATCCTCGATCCCGAGCGCGTCGAAAACATCCTGCGCCACACGCCGATGGCCCGCTTCGGCGAACCGAGCGAGCTAATCGGCGCATGCGTACTCCTCCTCGCCCGCAACGCCGGCAGCTTTATTACCGGATCGGTCTACTACGTTGACGGCGGTTTCACCGCGATTACGATTTAAGGCTGCGGGCTACAGGCTGCAGGCTACAAGCCACGAGCATCGTCCCGCAGCCTGTAGCCTATAGCTTGAAGCCCGCAGCTTTCCGCCTTCCGCCCTCCGCCTTCTCATGGCTCATACCTTCGTCATCTTCGGTGCCTCGGGCGATCTGACGAGCCGCAAGCTGGTGCCGGCGTTGTACCAGCTTTTTCGCAAGAAGCGGCTGCCGCAGGGAGCGCAGATCGTCGGCTTTTCGCGCACGCCCTTCTCGCATGCGCAGTGGCGCGAGTCGCTCGCCGAAACAACGCTCCAGTTTGCGGGCGAGGCGTTCGACGAGGCGACCTGGAGCGCCTTTGCCGAACATTTGTTCTACCACCCCGGCGATATTGGCAAGCTCGACGACTTTCTTTCGCTGAAAAAATTTCTTGAAGAGCGCGAGCCGAGCGCGTCCTGCGCGCGAACCTATTACCTCTCGACCGCCCCCCGCTTCTACGAGCCGGCAGTCGCGCAGTTGGGGCGGAGCGGCTTGGCGAGTGAGGATTGTGATTCGCGGCGCGTGGTAATTGAAAAACCCTTTGGCACGGATCTTGAGTCGGCGCGGAACCTGAACCGGGCCGTGCATCAGGTCTTCAGCGAGCACAAGGTCTACCGCATAGACCACTATATCGGCAAAGAGACGGTGCAGAATATAT
>CAYZVT010000524.1:0-2405 GCA_964481585.1 uncultured Pirellulales bacterium | reverse complement strand
GCAAACCGCCCAAGCTCACCGCCGCCGCGCGCAAGCGGCTGGCGAGTCACCCCTGGCCGGGCAATGTCCGCGAGCTGCGCAATCTGATGGAACGGCTCGCCTACCTGGCGGCCGGCGAGAAGATCGAAGCCGACGAACTCGCCTTTATCCTCGCGCCGCGCGGCGAGGCGGGCACCGCCATCGACGAGGCGCTCGACCTGAGCGAAGCCACGCGGCAGTTTCAGATGCTTCACATCCGCCGCGCCATCCAGCGCACGCGGGGCAATATGAGCGACGCCGCCGAACAGCTGGGGCTGCATCGCTCGAATCTCTACCGGAAGATGCGCCAACTCGACATGCCCAGTGCCGAGCCGTAGGCCTGCGCACTTGGGAATGGGAGATTCTCCGATGGGAGAGTGCCCGCCCAGCAACCATGATAGGCGATGAGCCGCACGTCCGCCGATCCGTATCCGAAACGCACCGATGTTCGACAGCCTCTGGATCACACTGCTGGTCGTCGGCTATTTGCTCACCTGGGGCCTGATTCCTTGGGTGCTCTTGAAGAAAAAGGTGCATCCCACGGCGTCCGTGGCCTGGATGCTGGCGATCATCTTTCTCCCGTATCTCGGCGGGCTGCTCTGCCTGTTCTTCGGGCTTAACCGCGTCGAACGCCACAAAGCCGGCCGCCGCGCCGCGAGCCACCATATCACCGAGCGGTCGCCGGCGGAGCAGGATGGCAGCAGCCCAAACGGCGCCCGCTTCGTCCGCCAGCAGCATCAATTGGTGCGCTTGCTCGATGGCCTGAGCGACATGCCCCTCACGTTCGGCAACCAGGTCGAGCTGCTGCCGGCCAAACAGCGCGCTTTCGAATTGATGGGCGAGACGATCTGCAACGCCCAGCAGTCGCTACATATCGAGTTTTACATTTGGCAGGCCGACGAGACGGGCGTGCGGATTCGGGATCTCCTGATCGAGCGCGCCCGCGACGGAGTCGAGGTGCGCTTCATCTACGATGGCCTCGGGTCGATGAATCTCGGCCAAAAGTTTCTCCGGCCGATGCAAGAGGTAGGCATCCGTGTCGTGCCGTTTCTCCCCGGCCGCAGCCTTCGCGAACGGTGGTCGATCAATCTGCGCAACCACCGCAAGCTCATCATTGCCGACGGCGTGGAAGCCTACACCGGCGGCCTGAATGTCGGCGATGAGTATCTCAGCAAGAAAGGCAAGTACGGCGACCTGCGCGATACGCAGCTTCGGGTCCGCGGCCCGGCGGTGCGCCAGCTTCAGCAGGTATTTGTCGAAGACTGGTACTATGCGACCGGCGAGGAGCTGACTGACCGGCGTTACTTTCCCGATACCGACCGCGATGGCCCGATCGCCGCGCAAGTCGTCGCCGACGGTCCCGACACGCAGCCCGACGTGTTTCACGCGCTGATCTTTTCGGCGATCACCGAGGCCGAAAAATCGGTCACGCTTTCGAGTCCCTACTTTATCCCGCCTGAATCCATCGTGATGGCGCTCGAAGCCGCCGCGCGGCGCGGCGTGCGCGTGCGGATGATGGTTGCCGGCGATAGTACTTTCAGATGGACGCTGCTCGCCGGCCGGTCGTACTACGACGCCCTGCTCGCCGCCGGCGTCGAAATCTACGAGTACCAGATCGGCCTTTACCATCCCAAGGTCGTCACGATCGACGGCAACTGGTCGCTCGTCGGCACGATGAATCTCGACAGTCGCAGCCTGCTGCTCAATTTTGAAGTCGGCTTGGTGCTCTACGACGCCGAACTGGCCGAACAGCTTGAACAGCATTTCGAGGAGGATCTGAAACATGCCGACCAGATCGACCCCAAACAGTGGAGCCAGCGCTCGACCTGGAGCAGGCTCGGCGAAAACTTTTGGCGGCTGTTCGAGCCGATCCTTTAACGCCCAGGCCGCGCACACGCCGCGCTGCGGGCCAACCTTCCGCGTCCTTCGCCCCGCAACATGACCAGCCCCGAAGCCCCTCGCCTGACGATTACACGCGGCCAGCGCCTGCGGGCACATCTGGTCCATCTGTACACGGCTTCGGGCGTCGGCTTCGCCTTCCTCGCCGCCGTGGAGATCTGCCGCGACGTGCCCGACCCGCGTTGGGTCTTTTTGTGGCTCGCGGTCGCGGTCGTCGTCGACGCGACCGACGGGCCGCTGGCGCGGGCGTGCGAGGTGAAGTTCCGTGCCCCGCGCTTCGACGGCCGCAAGATCGACGACATCGTGGACTACCTCACGTTCACGTTCCTGCCGCTGCTGCTCGTCGCCCGACTCGGCTGGGTGCCCGACCCGACGCCGCTGTGGATCGTGCCCGCCCTGCTGGCGAGCATCCTGGGCTTCGCCAATGTTTCGGCGAAGCAAGAGGAGGAAGGTTTTTTTCTCGGCTTCCCGTCGTACTTCAACATCTA
>CAYZVT010000523.1:0-2414 GCA_964481585.1 uncultured Pirellulales bacterium | reverse complement strand
GCCGCTCCATGCGGCGCTGCCAATTCGCGGGGCCGAGGTGGTCTGGGCGGCGCGGCAGGAAATGGCCCGCTCGGTGGAAGATGTGCTCGCCCGTCGCACGCGAATGCTCGTGCTCGACGCGCGGGCGAGCGTCGCTGCCGCGCCGCGGGTGGCGGAGCTGCTCGCCGCCGAACTCGGTCGCGATGCCAATTGGCAGCGCGAGCAGGTCGCGGCTTTCACGGCGCTGGCCGAGCACTATCAAATCGAAAGCGTGCTCGGCTAAAGCGAAATTCTTTTAGGAACGCGAATGGAATACGAAGTCGTTGTCGTCGGCGCTGGTGCGGCGGGACTGTTGGCCGCGGCGCGGGCCGCCGAGCGAGGCAAGCGAACGCTGCTGCTGGAGAAGAACAGCCGTCCGGGGATCAAAATTCTCATGTCAGGGGGCACGCGCTGCAACCTCACGCAGAACACCAACTCGGCCGGCATCATCGCCGCCTACGGTCCGCCCGGTCGCTTTTTGCACTCGGCCCTGGCGCGGCTCGGCCCGCAGCAGCTTGTCGAGCTATTCGAGCGCGAAGGGGTGCTCACGAAAGTCGAGCCGACCGGCAAGATTTTTCCGCAGAGTGACAAAGCCGCCGATGTGCTCGAAGCTCTGCGGCAACGCCTCGCACGGAGCGGGGCGGCACTCGAATTGAGCAGCCCGGTCCTCGGCATCGAGCAGATCGACGGCGGCTTTCGTCTGCGCGTCGAGCAGCGCGAGGTGACGTGCGAGAAGCTGATCGTCACGACCGGCGGCAAGTCGTATCCCGGATCGGGCACGACCGGCGATGGCTATGCCTGGCTCCAGCAGCTTGGGCATACGATCGTCCCGCCCCGCCCGGCGCTCGTGCCCGTCACGACGCGCGCCGCCTGGGTGCCGTCGCTGCAAGGCGTGACGATCCACGACGTGCTGCTCCGCGTCGTCGATCCGCAAGAGCCAAAGCCGAAGCGACGAACCTTGGCCGAGCGGCGCAGCGCGATGCTGATTACGCACTTTGGGCTGTCCGGCCCAGCGGTGCTCGACGTGAGCCGCGCGATCACCGGCCACGCGGAGCCGACGCGGCTGGAACTGCTGTGCGATTTTCTGCCCGACCTGCGCGAGGAAGAACTCGACCTCCAACTGCGCGACGCGGCTGCGGCGGCGGGCAAAAGACAACTCGCGGCCGTCTTGCCGTCGGAACTACCAAAACGGCTCGTCGCCGTGCTCGTGGAACTGGCCGGCCTCGACGCCGAAAGCCGTGCGGCGGAACTTTCCAAAGAAAGCCGGCGGCGTCTGGTGCAAATGCTCAAGCGCCTCAGTATCCCCGTCCAAGGAACGCGCGGTTTCAAAAAAGCCGAAGTCACCGCCGGCGGCGTGGCGCTCGGCGAAGTCGACTCGCGCACGATGGAAAGCAAACTCGTGCCGGGCCTCTACCTGGCGGGCGAAATCCTCGACCTCGACGGCCCCATCGGCGGCTACAATTTTCAAGCCGCTTTCAGCACCGGCAATCTCGCCGGCGAAAGCGTGTAAGCCCATTCCCTTAAGTGTAGCGCCTCTTGGCCTCCTTCTCGCCCCGACGGGGCGATGCTCGGTAGCCCAGGGCGCAGCCCTGGGGAATCGGGACGCGATAAACATTGTGGGAGAAACCAACCGCGCCAAGGAAGGCGCAATGGGCCGCTACCACGGCGCTATTTCCAGGAACGAGACCGCGCGTGACGGCCCGTTGGGCCTTCCTCAATTCCAGCGCTCTTACCACTTCTATTCTTGCGTCGCCATTTTCCCAGGGCTGCGCCCTGGGCTTTCGAGTTCGGCCCCGACGGGGCTGAGAGAAGGCCGCGCTTGCCCAAGCCTCTAGGGCGGTGATTGTTCGCCTTGCCGATTTTGCTACGATAGAGCGTTTCCTTCAAAGGGGAGGTGCGCATGGACCTAGCAGAGCGTAAAACCGCGATTCGCGAGCAGGCGCATGCCAATCGGCAGGCGCAGGAGAACAAGGACGAGATCAGCCGGCAGATCGTCGCCCGGTTTATGGAACTGCCGGAATACGCGGCGGCGGGGACGGTCCTGTTCTATGTCGATGTGCGGGCTGAAGTCCGCACCCGGCACGATCTGGAGAAAGCGCTCACGACCGGCAAGCGGATCGTCGTGCCGTACTGCGTCGATGGGGAGCTAGAGCTGTTCCATCTGGAAGCAATGGACGAGCTGGAAATCGGCATGTACAAGATTTTGGAGCCGAAGGCCGAGCTGCGCGAGGTGCCGCAGAAAAAGGTTGAGGTCGAGCAGCTCGACCTGATTATGGTGCCCGGCGTGGCGTTCGATCGCCAGGGGGGACGCACCGGGCATGGCAAGGGCTACTACGACAAGCTGCTCGAACACGCGCGGCTCGACACGCCACTGGTGGCGCTGGCCTTCGAGTGCC
>CAYZVT010000522.1:0-2420 GCA_964481585.1 uncultured Pirellulales bacterium | reverse complement strand
CGCCCAAAAGGCGACTCCGAACACCGCGAAAAAATAAATCGCGACAAGAACCCAATCGAAGAAATCAAGTGGTTGCATAGCGGTGGATTTTGGATGGTGGATGGTGGATGGTGGATTGGGGGTCAGCGGGTAGCCGTCGGGGATCAGGGGCCAGCGGGGAGTAGGGGACAGAGATTGGCGGTCGGCTGCGGGCTGCGGGCTACAAGCTGCAGGCCCATAGCTCGCAGCCTGTAGCCCGTAGCTCATCTTTCCAACATCCACAATCGAACATCCAACATCCGCTTTCCGCCCTCCGCCCTCCGCCTTCGTCTAGAGATTACCGCCCGACGCCAGCGCATGCAATCGGCCCTGGGGCGGCTTGGCGCGGTTGTAGGGGTTTGCGCGCCGGGCACCGTGCGGGGATCTCTGCTGCCGTCAGCCTTGCGCGTGAATCCTGTCCTAGAATTTGCCTGAGTAGCTAACTGACGACCACGCCTCGGGTGCGGGAGAACGCTCGTGTTTTCACTCCTTTCGCGGAAGAACCAGGACCAGGTTCAGCGTTTCATGTTCCGCTTTATCAATCAGCGGAGCATGGCGAAGATCAAGATGATCGAGCACGCCCGCGTCGAGGAACGCATCGACCTGAACGTCGGCGTGTGGGGCATCCCGGTCGTCGATCGTCAGCCGGACATCCAACTCGCCTTCCGTGGCCTCACGAAAAATTTCACCTCGAGCGGCGTAGGGCTGTTTGTCGATCACGACCTGACCCACGAAACGATCCTGCTCCGCCTCGTCGCCGAGTCGCAGTCGATCTTTCTCCAAACCGAATTGGTCGATTGCACACCGCTGGGGGCCGGCTACTTCCTCGCGGGGCTGGCCGTGCAAGAACTCGTGCACGCCGAAAAGCAGCCGCCGTTGCAGCAGTTTGAGCAGCTTCTGCAAGAAGTCCAGCCCGGCCGGGCGTAGGCGCTTTTTTCCGCCCTCGCGCCAAGCGGTGACCTTGAGGCGCGGCGGGCGCGCGACTTCCTCCTTCTTTCCTTGCTTGCCGCGAGCGACGCATGGCTCCCATGAAGCGCACCGCTTCGCAGACGCCGCCGGAATTTGACGGCACGCTCTCGATTGCCGAGGTTGCCAAACGGCTGAAGCTCTCCCCGAAAGAAGTCCGCCGGCTGCTCGGCCAACAAAAACTCGGCTTCGTGCAGATTCGCGGCCACTTCCGCATCCCGGCGGCAGAACTGCGCCGCTACGAGCAGCAGTAACCCTACAGCTTCCAGTCCGGCACGCGCTGCCGCATCGCTTCGCTCAGGCGGATCATCGTCTCCACGTCAAGCTGTTCGGCCCGCGTGTCGGGGCCAAAGCCGAGTTGGTCCATGACCGCATCGACGGCCGGCTTGTCGAGCCGGTTTTTGAAGGCCCCGAGCAGGTTGCTGCGCAGAAACTTGCGGCGGTGGATGAACATCATCCGCACAAACTGATGGAAGTACAGTAAATCGGGAATGCGTGCGCGTTTCTCGGGGTTGAGCGTCAGCTTGACGATGGCGGAAGTCACCTTCGGCGCGGGCCAAAACACCTGCGGCGGCAGCGTGCGGACCAGTTCCACGTCGCACTGGCTCTGCACCCAAATGCTGAGGCTGCTGTAGTCGCTCGTCGAGGGCACGGCGAGCAAGCGGTCGGCTAGTTCCTTTTGAATCGTGGCCGTCATCGACACCGGCACCTGCGGCGTCAGAAGCAGGTTCGTCAGGATCGGCGTCGCCACGCTGTAGGGCAAGTTGGCGGCCAATTTCAACTGCCGCCCCGGCTCGGCGGCGAGTGCGGCATCGAGCGCGTCGAGCACGCGGGGGTCGAAGCGGTTTTTGTTCTTCAGCGCGTCCTGCTGGAGCATCGTTACGTTGTCGTGGTCGATGAGCACTTCGCTGGCAAGTTGAAACAGATGCTGGTCAATTTCAACCGTGACCACATGCCCAGCCCGCTCGGCCATCAGATCGGTCAGCGCGCCGGTGCCGGTGCCGACTTCGAGCACCACGTCCTCTGGCCCCAATTCCGCCGCGTCGGCCAGCACGCGGAGCAGGTTCATGTCGATCAAAAAGTTCTGCCCATGCCGCGAGTCGGGCTGAATGCCGACCTCGGCAAACCGCTGCCGCAGATAACTGACCGTTTGATTTCGGGCCATCGTTGCTTTGCTGGTTGAAGGTGCGGCTGCCGCCCTTGTTCGATGGCAGCCCGCTGGGTGGACGGATTAGCTCGCTTCGCCGCGAAGCTGGCGCTCGACGTACTTGGCAAGCAGATCGGTTTCGAGATTCACGGGGTCGCCAGGCTTGAGGCTGCCGAGCGTCGTCACTTGCAGCGTGTGTGGAATCAGCGCGACGCTAAAGCGGTCGTTCTCGACCTCAACCAGCGTCAGGCTTACGCCGTCGATGGCGATGGAGCCTTTGGACGCCATG
>CAYZVT010000521.1:0-2420 GCA_964481585.1 uncultured Pirellulales bacterium | reverse complement strand
AGCCACCAACGGCCACGTCGGCCGCGCCGTGCGGCGGAAGCAGAAGAAAGCCGCGCTGGCCAAGAGCATCCGTGTGCAAGGTGCCGGGCAGCACAACCTCAAAGGTGTCGATGTCGAGATCCCGCGCGACAAGATGACCGTCTGCTGCGGTCCGAGCGGCTCCGGCAAAAGCTCGCTCGCGATGGACACGATCTACGCCGAAGGACAGCGGCGGTACGTCGAAAGCCTCAGCGCCTACGCGCGACAGTTCGTCGGTCAGATGCAAAAGCCGATGCTTGAGCATATCGAAGGACTGTCGCCGGCGATTGCCATCGAGCAAAAGCATCTGGGGCACACGCCGCGCTCGACGGTCGGCACGGTGACGGAGATTTACGATTATCTGCGGATTCTCTTGGCCCGCGCCGGCGAACCGCACTGCCCGGCGTGCGATATTCCCGTCGGCACGCAGGCCGCCGATCAGATTGTCGATAAGATCATGGCCGAGCCGGAGGGGACGAAGCTCTACCTCATGGCGCCGCTCGAAATCCAGGTTGGTGAGAAGTACGAAACGCTCTGGGAAGAAATGCGCGCCAGCGGCTACGCGCGGATTCGCGTCGATGGCGAGACCCATTCGGTCGACGAGCCGCCGCGCATCGACCGCCGCCGCAAACATGCCGTCGAAGTCGTGATCGACCGCGCCGTCGTGCGCGGCGAAGCCCGTTCGCGGATCGCCGAGAGCGTCGAGGCGGCGCTTTCGCTTGGCAAGGGCGTGATGCATGTGGCGTATCCGCAGGATGAACTGCCCGAGCCGAAGTGGGAAGTCCACGTCCACAGTCAGCATCTGGCGTGCGAGCAGTGCGGACGCAGCTTCGAGCCGCTCACGCCGCACCATTTCTCCTTCAATAGCCCCATTGGCTGGTGTCCGACTTGCGAAGGGCTGGGAAGCCAGACCGGCGCGCATCCGACGGCGCTGATTCGCGATCCGAAACTTTCGCTGCTCGAAGGGGCGGTGATGCTCTGGCCCGAGGCGAGCCGCCCGATGTTTCAGGCGATGCTCACGGCGCTCGCCGCGCAGACCGGGCTGGCGATCGACGTGCCATATGAGCAGCTTGCGGCGAAGCACCGGCGGATTGTGCTCTACGGGACGGGCGACCAATGGATCGAGGTTTACGCTGCGGGCAAGAAGTCGTCGCCGCTATTTCGATTTCAGTACAAAGGACTCTATCCTGCGATTGACGACGCCTCGCGGCTCTCGCAAGCGCTGCGCTCACGGCTGGATAATCTGGTCGATGAGATCGAATGTTCCACCTGCGGCGGCAGCCGGCTGCGCGAAGACGCCGCCGCCGTGCGCTTTCGCGATCAGACGGTCGATCAAGTCTGCCGCTTGCCGCTGGGCGATCTGCTCGCGCAGTGCAAGAGTTGGAATCTGAGCGAGCGCGAGAAGAAAATCGCCGGCGAACTGGTCCGCGAGATTCACAACCGCGTGCAGTTCCTCGTCGACGTGGGGCTGGAGTATCTCACGCTCGGACGCAGTGCTCCGAGCCTCTCCGGCGGCGAAGCGCAGCGGATTCGCCTCGCAAGCCAAGTCGGCAGTGGCTTGTGCGGCGTGCTCTATGTGCTCGACGAGCCGACGATCGGGCTGCACCCGCGCGACAACCGCCGGTTGATCGACGCGCTGGCCAAGCTCCGCGACTTGGGCAACACGCTGTTGCTGGTCGAACACGACCGCGAAGTAATCGACAGCGCCGATCAGCTGCTCGACTTTGGCCCCGCTGCCGGCAGGTTTGGCGGTCAAGTCGTCGCGGCCGGCTCGCCGGCCCAAGTCGCCCGCAAGCGCGGCTCCGTGACCGGACCTTATCTGAGCGGCAAGAAGGCGATTCCCGTTCCCAGCAATCGCCGCATGAAGCTGCCGGCTAACGCAAAGCCGACGAAGAAGCGCGCCGCGCAGCCGGTGGAACTGATGCCTCCGGGCGAGGGCTGGTTGGAAGTGCTCGGCGCGCGGCACAACAACTTGCGCAACCTCGACGTGCGGATTCCGCTCGGCACGCTCACGGTCGTCACCGGCGTGAGCGGCAGCGGCAAAAGCTCGCTCGTCGAAGACATTCTCTGCAACCAACTCGCCAAGACGTTGCATCGCGCGCGGACCTTTCCGGGGGCGCATGACGAGATTCGCGGCATCAACCTCATTAACAAGGTGATTCGCGTCGATCAGCAGCCGCTCGGCAACTCGCCCAGCTCGAACCCCGCGACCTATACCGGCGTGTTCGACCTGATCCGCGAACTGTTCGCCCAGCTTCCCGACGCGAAGCTGCGGGGTTACACGCCCCGGCAGTTCAGCTTCAACGTCTCTGGTGGGCGGTGCGAAGCGTGCGAAGGAAACGGCCAGGTTTGTATCGAAATGCACTTCCTGCCCGACGTGTGGGTCGAGTGCGACTCCTGCC
>CAYZVT010000520.1:0-2421 GCA_964481585.1 uncultured Pirellulales bacterium | reverse complement strand
CCGCCACTCCGGCGCTTGGGGATGACTTGAGTTTAGGGCAATTTGGCGGCCGGTCAATCCCCACGGGCCGTCGCCGGGCCGGCGGTTAGGAGCCGGCCTTTTTGAGCGTCGTCAGATACTGGACCACGTCGGCCAGGTCTTGGGCGGTGAGGGTTTTTTGTAGGTCGGCGGGCATGATCGAGACGTTTTGCTTCTTCATGGCCTCGATCTCGCTGGTCTGGATCGTCCGCACGAGCGCGTCGGCCGTTTTGAGCGCGATCTGCTCGTCGGTTTGGCTGACGACGATGCCGGTCAGGATGTTGCCGCTGGCGAGCGCCACGACATGCGTCTCGTAGTTGTGGCTGATTCCGGCGCTGGGGTAGAGGATCGACTCGAAGAACGCCTCGCGGCTGAGCTTATTGCCGATCTCCGAGAGATTGGGGCCGACCTCTTTCCCCTCGCCGTTGACGATGTGGCAGTTGGCGCAGGTTCCGGTCGTGGCGAAGATCTGCTTGCCCCGCTCGGCATCGCCGCGCATCCTGAGCAGCGTCGGCAGCGGCGGTAGCGGCTCGTTGTTCTTGCCCGCCGGAAGCGGGAACAGTTCCGCCGCCGGCTTCCGCACGTCCTCCCAGGGAGCCGTGTTCAGCGTAACGCTCACCGCGCCCTTCAGGCTGGCATCGAGCATGCCGGCCTTCGCCAACTCCAGTAGCCGAAATGATCCCTCGCGTGAGCGGCTCAAGCCCCGCGCCGCTTCGCGGCGTAAGGCATCTGGGCGCCCCGCGTCCTGCACGACCGGCAGCAGATAGGGCACCGCACGATTGTCGGCGGCGTTGCCCAGTGCTTGCACGGTGGCGAGCACGACTGGCTCCTGCGAGTCTTGCAGCGCTTTTTCGAGCAGCGGCTGATCGTTCTTCGCCAGCAGCGCTTCAATCGCCTCCAGCCCAATCTGCTGGTCCGGCGCGCGCTGCGCGATCTGGAGCAACTCTGCGTGCTGGGACTGCACGTTAAACTTCTTCACCAGCCGCACGTAATCGAGCGTCCCCTGCGTCCGCTGGAGCACGCGCTCGACCGCCGCCGCGTACTTCGGATGCTTTTGCAGATCGAGGTTCCCAAGCCGGGCAATCGCTTCGCCGCTAACGAGCGCCGCGCGATCGGGATCGGAGCTTGGCGAGGCCAGCGCTAGCTCGACCAGCGCCTGTTCCTTCGCTTCGCCTTGCTGAAAATCGAATGCCCGCAGGTAGCGCGGCAGCGAATCGCTCGGCGTGGCGGGATCGCTGAGGATTTTAGCTAGATACGTCGGCGTATCGGCGGCACGCGAACGCCAAACGACATCGCGGCCGGCGGGCGTGTTCCAGCCGTCGCCCACACGGGCAAGCCACGCGGCGAAGTACCGGTCCCACTGCCCCTGCGCGCCAATGCCGAGCGCTTCGAGATACCAGCGGTCCTGGCCGTCATGCTGCGCGGCGAGTTCCGCCCATAGGGCCGGCGCTTCGGGCGAGGGGTGTTGCCGCAGCGCGATGGCGCACTCGCGGCGCACTTGCGGCGAGTCATCGCGGAGGAGTTTTTTCACGACCGGAATCACGTCCAGCCCCAACTGCCGCGCCAGCCGCAGGCCGACGATGCGAATGTTCGGATTGGCATCGGCGATGGCGCGCTCGACGTAATGCTGGCCCCGGCCGTCGATCTTGCCCAGCAGCCACAGCGCGCGGGCGCGGTAGCGGGGGTTGTCGGACTGGTAAAGTTGCTGGAGCGCGGCTTCGGCGGCCAAGCCCGCTTCGTGCAGCTTGGTCCAGGCCAGGTAGCGGGCCGAACCGTTCGGGCTTTGGAGGGCTTCGATCGCGCCGGCGACGGTGGAGAAATCGTACTTCGGCACGGTGTACTTCACGCCCGGCGGGGCGATGCGGAACAGCCGCCCGCGGTCGACATCGCCCATGCGATGCCCGCCCACGCCCGGATCGTACCAGTCGGCCACGATGAGCGAGCCATCGGGGGCAACGCACACGTCCGACGGGCGGAACCACTTGTCGCGGACGCCTTCCAGAAGGTTGACGATCTCGGCCGAATAGCCGGCGCCCTGGTTCTCCACCGGGTAGGCCCGCACGATGCTCGGCCCGGCGTCGCAGTGGATCAGTTCGTTTTGATAGACCTTGGGGAGCAGCGTGCCCTCATAAACGGCGATGCCGGTCGGCGAGCCGGCACCGGTTTGCAGCAGATTGGGTACCACGCCCGGGTCGTTCAGATGCCAGTGCCGATGCGGAATCTCGCTTTCGAGGTTCGTCCGCGGCTGATTCCAGCCCGCCCCGGTCAGTTCATCGCGATAGCCGTAGTTGCCAAACTCCATGACATAATTGATCCGCACACCCCGGTTGCCGTCGTCGTCGTTGTCGCTTTGCCAAATGGTGCCGAACGAGTCGACCGCCAGTTCGTAGTTGTTGCGGAAGT
>CAYZVT010000519.1:0-2436 GCA_964481585.1 uncultured Pirellulales bacterium | reverse complement strand
ACCGGCGGACCGAAGCCTTCCAGGTATTTCTTGTTTCCGGTCGCGGCGATCGCCGCCAAAGTGCGGCCGTGGAAGGCGCCCTCGAAGGTGACGATCCGGTAGCGCTCCGGCTTGCCGCTCGCCGACTGGTATTTGCGCACCATCTTGATCGCGCACTCGATCGCCTCGGTGCCGGAGTTCTGGAAGAACACGGTGTCGGCAAAGGTGGCCTCGCACAGCCGCGCGGCGAGCCGCTCACCCTCCGGGATGCGGTAGAGGTTGGAGACGTGCCAGACCTTCTGCGCCTGCTCGGCGATCGCCTTGACCAGCGCGGGGTGGGCATGGCCCAGCGCGTTGACGGCGACGCCGGAGGTGAAATCGAGATACCTGTCACCCTGCGGGGTGAACAGCCACGGCCCCTCGCCCCGCTCGAAAGCGAGGTCGACACGCGCATAGGTCGGCAACAGGTGCGAGGTCACGGTGCGCGTCTTTCATCGAGACATGTTTGCCAAACAAAAAATGCCGCCCCGCCGGGACGGCATGGATTTCATCTTATTGGTGGCCGGAAGCCTGTCAACAAGCGGCGCAGCCGCACACGGCCGACTCGATTTCGACTCAAACTGCGATTCTAAGGGAAAACCGTTGGAACATGTGAATCCAGGGGCTGGCGACTCTTGCACGTGAGTCACCCGATCTTGTAGTCTTTTGACTACCAAACACGACATATCGTGCTGGTGATCGTCTCCTAAAGGCTCCGAGCGTAAAGCGTCGGCGTGGTGACCCACGTCAGGCGACGGGGCGGGATTCTATCTGGGCTGCCCAAGGCTTGCAACCTAAGTCATTGGGCAAAAAGGGGAAACCCCGATGGGCTGGACCGAAGAACGGGTCGAACTGCTGAAGAAGCTCTGGGCGGACGGGCTGTCCGCCAGCCAGATCGCGGCCGAGCTGGGCGGGATCACCCGCAACGCCGTGATCGGCAAGGTCCACCGGCTCGGCCTGTCGGGCCGGGCCAAGAGCCCCTCCTCGTCCTCGCCGCGGCCGCGCAAGCCGCGCTCGTCGGGCATGATGCGGGTCTCGCGCAGCGCGATCCGCGGCAACACCGCGCTTGCCTACGACTACGCGATCGAGCCGGAGCCCGAGCTGATCGAGATCCCGATGGAGCAGCGCAAGTGCCTGCTGCAGCTCACCGAGGCGACCTGCCACTGGCCGGTCGGCGACCCCGGCAGCCCGGATTTCTTCTTCTGCGGCGGCGACGCCAACGAAGGCTCACCCTACTGCAACTACCACTCGCGGGTCGCCTATCAGCCCGCCTCCGACCGCCGCCGCGACCGCCGGCCGCCGTTCCGGGGTTGAGCGGGGGACGGGAGCTTCCGCAGGAACGCAAGCGGAACACGCGCCAGTTTTACCGCCCCATCAGCCAGATCGTGGCCATGATCACCACGATGGCGACGAACTGGAGCAGGACGCGCAGGCGCATCAGCGACTGCGAGCGGTTGGGAGAGCCGCCGCGCATCATGTTGATGAGACCCATGAGCAACACCAGGGCGACGGCGATGATCGCCAGCGGGACGGCAACGTGCGACATGATGTCAGACATGCCGCTATCTAACCCCAACGGAACACGCACGCCAGCGGCGCGCAGATAAAGCTCGCCCACCCGGCCAGGTTGCACTAACTTTATCCGGGGCTTGTTGGTGGGGTCATCGTGCTGGGCATCCGGCAGCGCGCGGCAGTTGGCCGCCGGGGCACAGTTGTGCGCCCGCCTCCCGGCGCTCCGGCGCGGCGCGAAGCCCCGGCCGTCTCCAAACCGCGGCGCCTCTGCCCCGAACTCGATTGCGTGCGTGGCTGGCTGCACCCGACCACCATCGCTGCGGCCGAGCGACGTGCGCTCACCACCGGGGTCGGCGCGGACCGCGTGCTGGTGACCGGGGGGCTGCTCGACGACGACATCTACGTGCGGCTCCTCGCCGACGCGCTTGGCATCGGGTTCGAGCCGCTCGACGCGGCCTCCGACACGGACCTGCTCGACGAGACGGAGTTGCTGCAAGCGCCGTCAGCCGGCCTGCTGCGCCTCAAACTGGCGGGAGACGTGCGCCTTGTGGTGACGCCGCAAGGCGACCGCTCGCGCCGCCTCACCGCGCTGGTGAGGTCGAACCCCGCGCTGGCGAAACGCTTCCGGCTGACCACGGCGGCACGCCTGCAAGCCTTCGTGGTGCGCCATGGCGCCGCGGCGATCGGCGACTACGCGGTTTCGACATTGCCGCGGCGATGGCCGGCGATGTCCGCCGGGCCGCCGCGGCAGGGGCTCTCAGCCGGCCTGGCGTTCCTGGCCTGCGCCGGCGGCTTTGGCGCCCTGCTTGCCGCCCCGCCGGCCGTCAAGCTCGGCTGCGGCGTCCTGCTGACCGCGATCTTCCTGGCGTGGATCGCGTTACGCTCGGCCTGCGCGCTGACACCGCG
>CAYZVT010000518.1:0-2478 GCA_964481585.1 uncultured Pirellulales bacterium | reverse complement strand
CGGAAAAGAGCACCGGCATCACGCTCACCGAGCATTACGCGATGCAGCCCGCCGCTTCGGTCAGTGGGCTGTATTTCGCCCACCCCCAAGCCCGCTACTTTGCCGTCGATCGCATCACCCGCGATCAAGTCGAAGCCTACGCCCGCCGCAAGAAGATCACCGTTCAAGAAGTCGAACGCTGGCTCTCGTCGAATCTGGGCTATGAGCCGTAGTGGAGGGAGCGGTCAGCCATCAGCAGTCAGCCACCCTCGTCATTCCCGCGCAGGCGGGAATCCAGAGGGGAGCGTGCTGGGCGACTGGCGAATCGGAGGTACAGGACGTCGCTGGTCTAATTAGATTTCCGCCAGCGCGAGAGTGACGAGGCGCGCCTTGTTGGCCGCTGATGGCCGACCGCTAATCGCTGGTTGCTGACCGCTCAACGCTTGTCGGCCCCTGCGCGAGCGCCTAGACTTCCGTTGCACTGCAAGCGCAAAGGACGAAAGCGTGCAAGGGAAGTTCCGGAAAACTCTGGCGATCTTATTGCTGCTCGCGGCGGCATCGCTCGCCGGGGCCGATCCCGGCACAAGACTCGCCCCATCGCCGGAGCGCGGTTATGAACTGCTGCTCCACAAGGCGTATCTGCCGCCCGACTTCGATCAAGAGACATTCGATCAGGTCTGGAATAGTTGGCCGGAGCCGCTGCGGAGCGAAGCTGAAAAAGCGACGGCGGACGAGCGCCGCGCGATGGCCTATCGCCGCTATGGGCTGATTGCTCGGCCGGGCGATCCGCAGGGGCGACCGCTCCAGTATGTCGTCGATCAGCGCGGCAACTGGACGATGAACTGCCTCGCTTGTCACCAAGGGCAGATCGGCGGGAAAACGATTCCGGGGCTGGGCAACGCTCACTTCGCGCTGGCCACGCTAACCGAGGAAATTCGGGCGACGAAACTCCGGCTCGGCAAGCCGCTCTCGCGGATGGATCTCGGCTCGCTCTTTATCCCGCTCGGCACGAGCAACGGCACGACCAACGCCGTGATGTTTGGCGTCGCGCTGATGCACTTTCGTGACGCTGATCTTAATCTGCACGCGAAGCGCGGGCCGCCGCCGATGACCCATCACGACCACGATGCTCCGGCGTGGTGGAACGTGAAACACAAGACTCGCCTCTACAGCGACAGCTTTGCCCCCAAAGGGCACCGGGCACTGATGCAATTCCTGCTCGTGCGCGAAAACGGCCCCGAAAAGTTCCGCGAGTGGGAAGATGATTTTCGCCACATCGCCGCGTATCTCGAATCGCTCGAAGCACCGAAGTATCCCTACGCAATCAACCAGCAACTCGCCGCCGAGGGCGAAAAGGTCTTTCGCCAATCGTGTGCCGAATGTCACGGCACCTATGGGCCGAACGGCGCGTATCCAGAAAGAATCGTCCCAATCGACGAAGTCGGCACCGATCCGGTGCGGCTAGCGGCGCTGACACCGAAGCATCGGCGGGGGTACGCCGAAAGCTGGTTCAATCACTACGGCCGCCGCGCGGCGGTTGTCGATCCCGGCGGCTACGTGGCGCCGCCCCTACATGGCGTCTGGGCCTCCGCCCCGTACTTTCACAACGGCTCGGTGCCCACGCTCTGGCACGTGCTGCATCCCGACCAGCGTCCAACGGTCTGGCGGCGCACGGTCGACGGCTACGACCCGCAGCGCGTCGGGCTAGAGATCAAGCAGTATGACCGCCTGCCGGAGGAAGCCACCACGTCCGCCGAGCGCCGCACGTACTTCGACACCCACATCACCGGCAAGTCCGCCGCAGGGCATGACTTTCCCGCCGCCCTGAGCGAAGCGGAGCGCACGGCGCTGCTGGAATATCTCAAGACGCTCTAGCGAGGGACTGGGGATCGGGGACTGGGGACAAGAGCGCGTTGCCTTTATCTGTAGCGCCCACTGGTCGCCCTTTTCGCCCGAAGCCGCCAGGCCGGTTAGCCGCTTAAAGGAATCAGAAGGTTGCACGTCGCTCGCCGGTTGCCACGGCACGACGGCCGATACCTCGGCCATGGCCTCCCATTCGATTCGCGGCGGTAGAGGCTTCCTTTTTTTGGCAAGTTCCTACTCGTGGTCGGTCGAGCTCGAATCATCAAGCCGGCGGCCGTCAATCTCGCTCGTAAGCCTGCACGGGCGAGACGCCCGTGGCACCCCGCGCGCCGCTGGCGTTGCGGATTGACAAACCGGGCGGCTGGGGTAGGATGGCGGCTTGCGGTGCTATCCGCCGACGAGGTTTGAGCTTACGACATTTCCGCGCCGCTTGCGCCCCTTTGAAAGATCACGGAGGTACGTCCGATCATGCCCGCGCCTATCACTCAGCTCGAACTTGCCCGTGCCGGCCAGATTACGCCCGAGATGGAGTACGTGGCCCGCCGCGAGAGCTTGGCGGCGGAGTCGATCCGCGAGGAAGTCGCGGCGGGGCGGATGGTGATTCCGGCGAACAAGGTGGCGCTGGGATACCGGCTG
>CAYZVT010000517.1:0-2480 GCA_964481585.1 uncultured Pirellulales bacterium | reverse complement strand
CGGACTACTCGCAACTCGGCAGCGCCTTCTCCACTCCCGCATCGCAGGCACGGTCGCGGAGGAGGATCTCGGCGAGCTGGTCCCAATCGACCGTCAGCGTTCTGCCGCGCGCCGGCCGACGGCCCAGCAAGCGAGCGACGGCAGCCAGTCCGTCCGGCGTCGCGGCGCTCAAGTGGATTCGGCCGGAGAGTGCTTCTCCACGGGCCATTCGTTTGCGCAGCCGGTCGATCAGGCGCTCCGGTGGCATCCCAGCAGACGCCGAACGTGCTCGGCCTTGACGTGAGCGCCTTGGTGCGCATTCATGCCGATTCCACGCGGTGCCCGTCGCCGCGCGCCGCCGGTGGCAACGGCGTCGAAGCCAGCGGCGACAGAGGCGGCCGAAGTGCCGCTGGATGAAGGCGGCTGCTTTCTGTTCTGCGGGCACAGGCGCAGGCCGGGGTTAGGCCAGCACGTCTTGGATGACGCGGCCATGCACGTCGGTCAGGCGGCGTTGTAGGCCGTTGTGGTAAAAGGTCAGACGTTCGTGGTCGAGGCCCATCAGGTGTAGTAGCGTGGCGTTGAAGTCATAGACGGACGTTTCGTTGATGGCGGCTCGGTATCCGAACTCATCGCTTTCGCCGTAGCTGAAGCCGCGTCGCACGCCCGCGCCGGTGAGGAAGCAGGTGAAGGCGCTGGGGTTGTGATCGCGCCCGGTGCCGTTGGCTTGCAGAAATGGCATGCGGCCGAACTCCGTGCACCACACGACGAGCGTCTGATCGAGCAGCCCCCGCTGCTTTAGATCGGCGATGAGGGCCGCTGTCGGTTGGTCCATGATTTCGGCCTGCATCGCGTGCGTCTCGGCGATCTTGGAGTGCGAATCCCAATTGGTGATGCCGTTTCCGCCGGCGGGGTCGCTGCCGTTAAAGAGTTGGACCACGCGCACCCCCTTCTCGATCAGACGCCGCGCGAGAATGCAGTTCTGCGCGTACTGGCGTTTGAGCGTGCTGCCCGAGTTCACGCCATAGCTTTCCAGCGCGGCGCTCGATTCGTCCGAAAGGTTCATGACCTCGGGAATGGAAGTTTGCATCTTGCCGGCCAATTCGTAGCTGGCGATGCGGGCTGCCAAGTCGGCATCGTCGGGATACTGCTCCAGATGGCGGGCGTTGAGCCGCCGGACGAGATCAATCGTGCGGCGGTCGGCTTTCGCCGTGTAGCTGGCCGGGCGGGCAAGATTGGCCGGTGGATTCATGACGTTGAAGTCGGTTGCCTGGAACGCCGCCGGCAGAAAGCCGCTGCCAAAATTGTTCTTGCCGCTACGGGCTAGGCCCCGTGGATCGTTAATCGCGACAAAGGCGGGCAATTGCTGGTTCTCCGTTCCCAGCGCGTAGGTGGCCCATGCGCCGAACGAGGGAAAGCCTTCACGGGTGAAACCGGTATTGAAAAAGTTCTCTCCCTGGGGATGGGCGCTGGTCGTGGTGGTGAGCGCATGAAAGAAACAAAAATCATCGACCTGCTGAGCCAGATGGGGCAGAAGCTCGGAAACCATCTTGCCCGTTTCCCCGCGCGGCTTGAACTCCCAAAACGGCTTGGCGAGGTTGCCGGTGGGTCCTGCAAAGGTCACGGCGGGCAGCCCCGGCGGCCGCTGGCCGTCGAAACGAAAGAGCGCCGGCTTGTAGTCGAACGTGTCAACATGGCTCACCGCGCCGGGGCAAAAGATCACCAGCACCTGTTTTGCCGCCGCCTCGAAGTGCGGCTTCCGAGGAGCGTAAGGGTGACTGGGATCAAGCTGGGGCGCGACGGGCGATGCTTCGCCTTGGGATCGCGTCTCGCCGGCGAGCAAGCCGTCGCCGGCCAAAAGCTGCGCGAGCGCTAGGCCGCCCATCGACAATCCCGTATTGCGCAGGAAGCCGCGGCGGTTGAGCAGCCCCCGGCCCTGGATGGAAAGACGTTCAGAAATGCTCATCGCCAACGCTCGTGAGGGTGAGAGGTCAGGGAAGAAAGACGAACTCGTTGGAGTTCATCAGCGCGCGGCATACCACGCCCAGGCCATCCCGCCGGGCAACGGCCAGAGAGGCGCGTTGCTCCTCGGCGGTGGGGTCGCGGGCCAGCAATAGTTGGAAACACTCGCGCACGGCGCCGCGCACGTCATCGGGAGATCGCCGGCCTGCCCGCTCGGCGATCAGGTTTGCCTGCTCGACCACAAAGGTGCTGTTCAGCAGATTCAGGGCCTGAAGCGGCGTCGTGGAAACCGTGCGTTGCCCCCGCAGTTGGCCGCAGTCGGGAAAGTCAAACGCGGTAAACAGTCGATCGTCAACCCGCCGCATCCGCTCCTGATAGAGCATACGACGCCAAGTGAGCGGACCGTGATTATCGACCACCTCCCATTGGGCGAAAATTTTCTTCACGTTATGAATGCGGTAGCCGCGACCGCCGATCGAGCGGTCGAGATTGCCCGAAGCTTGAAGGATGGAATCGCGAATCACTTCGGCTTCGACGCGGCG
>CAYZVT010000516.1:0-2482 GCA_964481585.1 uncultured Pirellulales bacterium | reverse complement strand
CAGAGGGTGGACCCGAAAGCCTGGATTCCCGCCTGCGCGGGAATGACGGGTATTGCTGACCGCTCTCCGCTTTCTTCTTCCGCCTTCCGCCTTCCGCCCTCCGCCTCCGCTTTCGAAGCCGCATGGACACGCGCGCCAAAACCCGCTACCTTGTCTGCCCGCTAGACGCCAACCCGACCCAAGGAGCCGGAAATGAACTTCAACTTCTTTGAATGGATTCGCGAGGGGGTCAAGCAGTCGGTGCTGCTGGGCATCTCCGACGCCGCCGAGTGCATCGGCACGCAAAAAGAAGTCGATCACGTCAATCAGCAGCTTTTTCTGGCGATCCGCAAAAGCAGCAGCGCCGCGGCGCTGGGCAATAGCGCGACGGCTGGCGCGCCGCGCAAGCATCTCGGCCGCTCGTTGCAGCAGATCATGGAGCAGGACGAAAAGCCGGCCGCCTAGCGCCGCCGCTTTTGGCTAGAGCCGCTCCCACCCCGCGCTCGGCTTCGCCCCGCTGGCACCGAGCGTCGCCACTTCCTATGCTGGGGCGACCGGGTGGATGTCGGGCGAGCGGTTCGCCTCGCGTGCTCCGGGCGGCGGAACACCAGCCGGTGGCATGAAGCTCGCTCTCTCCGCACTGCTCGTGGCGATCGTCGTGGTCGGGCTGTTGCTCGTTCCGCTGCCGGCGGAAACGCGCCTGGCGAAGATCGTCATCGACACCGGACACACGCCGCTCTTCGCGCTGCTGACCGTACTGATGCTCTGGCCCTTCCGCCACCGGCCGCCGCGCACGCAGCGCTGGGCCGCCGTCGGAGTCGCCGCCCTGCTGGTCGTCTTCGCCGGAGGCAGCGAGTTCATTCAGCACTTCACCGGACGCGGCCCAAGCTGGCGCGACATTTTTGCCAATTTCTGTGGCATCGCGGCCGGGCTGCTGTGGATGCTGCGGCGCAGTGCAACTCGGACGCTGCGCTCGCGCGGTCTGGCCGCCGCCGCAGTGGCGACGATTGTTGTTGGCGAACTGGCTCCGCTGGCGGCGCTGGCAGATTTTGTCTGGCAGCATTGGCAAGTCCCTGTGCTGGCCTCCTTTGAAAGCTCCAGCGAACTGCTCCGCTGGGACGGCAACCGCAGCAGGCTCGCCCGCGTGCAGACTCACGCGAGCGAGGGCAACTGGGCCTTGCGCGTCGAGCTGCGACCGGGCGAGTATCCTGGCGCGGCACTCGATCCGCCCGCCAACTGGTCCCGCTATGAGGAACTACGGCTCGACGTCTTCCTCGATGCGGGACCGCCGCTGCCGTTGATCGTCAAAATCGAGGACCGGCTGCATAACCTGGAGCCTGAAGATCGCTTCGATCGCCTGTTTCAGCTTGAGCCGGGCGAAAATCATCTGCGCATCCCGCTAGCCGACGTTGCCGCCGCGCCACGCGAGCGGGCGATGGACCTCAGCCAGATCGCATTCATGCAAATCTTCACGCTCGACCTCGAACATCCACGAACGATCTATCTCGACAATATCCGCTTGCGGTAGCGCGGGTACTGGATTAGCCCACAAGCGCGGCTTGGGTGGCGGGGGCGCGCGAAGCGAAGCCCCCGAAGGCTAGCCGTCAGCTTTCAGCCGTCAGCCCTAAGGACCGTTCTTCCCGCGCAGGCGGCAGTCCAGACCAGCCATGTTCTGCGTCACGGGGGCTTCCGCTAGCGCGATGCCCCCATCCACCATTCAAAATCCACCATCCACCACCGGGGGCTTCCGCCTTCGGCGGTGCGCCCCCGCCACCCGTCGCTCATAGCTTACAGCTTACAGCCCGCAGCGCGGCCGTTACCGCTTCACGTCGCGGTCCTCGATGTAGCACATCAGCGTGTGATGGTCGAGCGTGATGCTCGCGCCGCTCAGCAGCGGACCGTCGCCCGCCGGATAAACGTCGGCAGGGCTTTCGGCCGCGGTGTCGATCAGCAGCCGCCAGCGCAACTGCTCGGTCGCCTTCGGAAAGACGAATTCACGCGGCTGACGCCCGGCGTGCATCAGCACCAACAGGTGCCGCGCCTGGGGATCGTCGATGCCGACCGTGCCGAAGATGCACATCAAGCTGTTTTCGTGCTGCCCCCAATCGATCGGCTGTCCGCCGGGACTGTACCAGCTTACATCGGGAAGCTGCTGCGGATTGGGACTTCGGCCGGTGAGAAAGTCCGCGCGGCGCACGCTCGGTTGCTTTTTGCGAAAGGCGATCAAGGCCTGGCAGAATCGCAGCATGTCGGCATGCCGCTCGACGAACTTCCAGTCGAGCCAGCTTATCGCATTGTCTTGGCAATAGGCGTTGTTGTTGCCGCGCTGCGTGCGGCGAACTTCATCGCCCATCATAAACATCGGCGTCCCCTGGCTAAGCATCAGCGTGGCGAACATGTTCTTGATCTGCCGGGTCCGCAGCGCCGCGATGGCTTTGCGGCGCGTGGGGCCTTCGACCCCGTAGTTGGCGCTATGGTTGTTGTTGTCGCCGTCGCAGTTGCC
>CAYZVT010000515.1:0-2486 GCA_964481585.1 uncultured Pirellulales bacterium | reverse complement strand
GGAGCGATCGACAACCCGCTCAACCCGCTCTCGGTCGCCATCGGCTGCGAAGCCTCCTTCGTTGCCCGCTCGATCGACGTACACATCAAGCATCTCGGCGAGACGCTCGCCCGCGCGGCGCGGCACCGCGGCACCTCGTTTGTCGAGGTCTACCAGAACTGCAACGTCTTTAACGACGGCGCCTGGGAATACGCCACCGGCCGCGAGTCGAAAGAAGAAAACGTGCTCACGCTCGAACACGGCAAGCCGCTCATTTTTGGCAAGAACCGCGACAAGGGCATCCGGCTCAACGGAATGCAGCCGGAAGTCGTCCAACTCGGCAAGGGCATCAGCGAAGACGACCTGCTCTTTCACGACGAGAGCGCCGCAGAGCCGACGCTGGCCTACCTGCTCAGCCGCATGCGGCACCCGGAGTTTCCCGAGCCGATCGGCGTCTTCCGCGCCGTCGAGCGCCCCCGCTACGAGGAACTGCTGAACGAGCAGGTGGCCGCAGCGAAAAAAGCCCAAGGCGACGGCGATCTCGACAAGCTGTTCAACTCCGGCGAGACCTGGGAAGTCAGCCCGTAGGATAGTCGAGCGTCGTGGCGTTGGGTGGCGGGGCACACCGCGCTCGCGGAAGCCTCCGAAACCCGCGCACGCACGTCATTCCCGCTGCTAGCGCGGCTTTTTCTTACTTTCCTGCGGGCTGTCTTTGTGGAAGTGCGGATCGCTGCCGACGGTGCTATCGCCGCGGTGCGTCTCCTCCTCGGGCGCGATGCCGCCGTGCGTGCGGCCGCCGCGCGCACGCTTGCCGGCCGGCGTGCCGCCGACGGCTCCGCCCGCGTGGCCGGAGTAGGCTTCTTCGTCCTCTTCTGCCAGCCGCTGATCAAAATTGCCGCTGCCGCCGGCTTCTTCCAGCCGCTCGAGATCGGGGGTGCCATCGCCTTCATTCGAGCCGGCCAGACCGCCGATTGCCGATCCGCCCCCCGGCTCGCCGGCAGCGTGGATTCCGCCGGCTCCCGATCCAGGAGGCCCGGCCGGCGCAAGCGGCGAGCGCTCATCCGGCCGATGCCGCGCGGCCAGCGCGTCGCGTTCAAGTTCTGCTTCCGACTTGGGGCCGCTTGCTTCGTCGGTGATTTCCGTCGCCTCGGGCAGCTTGCGCGGCGGCGAGGCCGGTTCTGGCTGCACGCCCGGCAGCGGTTCCCGCTCCTCTTGGTCGGCAGGCCCACGCGGCCGCATGCGGTTGTTTTCAGCAGTTCGCTTCGCCATCAGAAAGTCCTCCGACAGCATCGCCGCCTTCGCGAGCGGCCCATGCACCTAGAGAATCGTTGTTTTCGAGCAATCAGCCCTTGTAGCTGAGCCTTTCCCTAATGGTGCAAATCCAGCGCCCAGAAGTGCAGTTTTCGCGGCGGCTACAAATACTCCTGCACCGTCGGCTTGATGACCAACTCGGCCACGTGGGCACGGGGCGGCAAGGCGGCGATCATCACCACGGCCGCCCCCAAGTCCTCCGGCTGCAGCATGGCGGCTTTCCGCTCATCGCTCACCGGCGCTGGGCGGTTTTCCAAAAGCGGCGTGTTCACCTCGCCGGGGTAGATGTTCGTCACCCGCACGCCGTCTTTCGCCACCTCCAGCCCGACGGCCGTGCCGAGTGCCGATTGCGCAAATTTCGAGGCCGCGTACGCCACGCCCCCGAGCGGCAAGGCCCGTTTGCCGGCCACCGACGTGACGTTCACGATCAGCCCCTCGCCGCGCTCCCGCATCGCGGGGAGCACGGCGTAGAAGCAGTTGTACGCCCCGGTGGCGTTGATCTGCAGCACCCGGTCCCAGTCTTCGGGCCGCATGGCGCTCATCGTGCGATTGGGAATATTGATCCCGGCGCAGTTGACGAGCATGTCCAGCGGCCCCATCTGCTCGTGGACCCAATTAACCAATTCCGCCACGCTTGCCCGGTCCACCACATCGACCGGATGGGCGAGCATCGGCGGCTGCCCGTGCCAAGCGTCGGTCACTTCCTGCAGTTTTTCCAGCCGGCGGGCGGCAATGGCGACTTGGCAGCCTTCGGCCGCGAGACTTTCGGCAATGCCCCGCCCGATGCCGGTTCCTCCGCCAACGACGAGTGCAGTCTTTCCCTGAAGTTTCATGCTTGGACCCTGCTGCAAAAGACGATTGTGGAACCTATCGGTGCGCAGTTGTACGCTTGCTGCCGCCAAGGGGCAAAGGGTGCGCCACAGGCAGCTTTTAGCTGTCAGCCGTCAGCTTTCAGCGTCTAGAGCGCCTTGCCTTCACGTGTGGCGACAAGAAGTGCTCCGTTCACCCGCGGCGTCTACGCCGGATAGCCGCAAGAGACGCTACCGCGAATCGTGGACGCACGCCAGAGTACCTCGAACGCTGGACCTGCCGCTGCCAGAAATCACGGTGTTCGAATTGCTGAGGGAGACTGGGTTGCTTTTCTGGATGCTGACGACTCCTGGCTGCCGCACAAGATTGAGCGGCAATTAACGGAA
>CAYZVT010000514.1:0-2490 GCA_964481585.1 uncultured Pirellulales bacterium | reverse complement strand
GGTGCTGGAGCTGCGCGATCTGGTCGTGGCGCGGCGCGCCTTCCCGCCCCGCGGCCAGCCCAAGGGGCCGATCTATTGCTCGATCGATCCGACGCAAGAAGGGCTGGCCAAGATGCAGCAGTTCTTGCAGCAAGTCGGCGGCCACGCCACGCCCGCGCACACGCAATTCATCGTCCAGGGGCTGCGCGACAGCCTGGGGCTGCAAGTCATCACCATCGGCGGCATCTCGCCCAAAACGCACTTCGCCCAGGTCATGGTCGAAGCCGACTATCGAATGAAGCTGATCGGCATCGGCTTGGAACGCCCGCCGGTGGAGATCGTCAGCTACGTCTCCCGCGCCAATCCGGCGATGGTGGCCCGCAACGCCATGCAGCGCTGGTACTTCGTGCCGGACTATCAGTGTGTCCGCGTGGCGGACGATCATCTGGCGATGGAATTGGTCGGCGACGGCGTGAAGCTGGTGAGCGAAGAAGAACTCGTCACCCAAGACGGCAACCGCCGCACAACGGGCCAGCAGAGCCGCGCCAGCGCGCTCTTTACCCGCACCTTTACCGAGAAGTACCCGGCGCTCGCCCAGAAGTCGCCGGTCTACGCCCAGTTGCGCAACTGCATCGACATGCTCGTGGCTGCCGCCTATATGCAAAAGCAGGACTATTACCAGCAAGCCGGCTGGAGCATGGAACTGTTGGGCAGCGAGCAGCGCTTTCCGGTCGAAGTGGAAAACGCGCCGGAACGAGTCGCCACGGCGGTCAACAGCATCTGGAAGGGCAATCGGCTCATGACGCCGATCGGCGGCGGCGTGGAAATCGCCGCCTGGAAAGCCCTCGCCGACGACGCCCTGCTCGCCGACAGCGAAGGCAAGGTCGATGCCCTCCGCGATCAGCTTGATCTCAAGTCGCTGCCAGAAGATCAGTGGTGGTGGGACTAACGGACGGGTGGCGGGGGCGCACCGCGAGGAGCGGAAGCCCCCTTGATGCAAGAAAGCGGAAAGCGGAGGGAAAGGCGGAGGGCGGAAGCACAGGGGTGGCGGGTCGCACCTAGCGATTCTCTGGCTCCACGCGATCGACGACCACCACGCGCACGTCGCAGACGTTGGTGTGCGTGGGGCCGGTCTTGATGAGCGTGCCGAGCGGCTCGAAGAAATGGTAGGCGTCGTTGCGGCGCAAGTGCTCCGCCGCGTCGAGCTGTAGCTGCTGGGCTGCGGTCATGCTCTGGGCGTCGATCCAGGCGCCGGCGGCGTCGGTGGGGCCGTCTTCGCCATCGGTGCCGCCCGACAGGAGCACCACGCCGGGCGTCTTGTTCATCGCGATTGCGGCGGCAAGCACCAGCTGCTGATTGCGGCCCCCGAGGCCGCGCTGGCTCTTTTCGACGAGTGTCACGGTCGGCTCGCCGCCGCTAACGAGGCAGTCCGGGCCGCTTCCGTCGCGCATCTGTCGGGCAAGCCGCGCGAGATGGCGCCCCACGTCTTCGGCGGGGCCTTCGAGCGCGTTGGCCGCGATCATCGCGTGCGAGTAGCCGAGCCGTTCGGCTTCCATGCCCGCCGCATCGACGGCCACGGCATTGTTGCCGATGATCTGGTGCGAGACGCTGCAGCGCGGCGGCGGCTCGTGGGCGGGCTTTTGCCGGAGGTACTCGAACACCTCCTCCCGCACGCCGGCACCTCGCGCGTCGAACTGCTGGAGAATCGCCAGCGCTTCGGCCGGGGTGGAAGGATCAACGACGGTCGGCCCCGAGGCAATCAGGTCGAGCGGATCGCCGAGCACGTCGGAAATCACCAGCGTCGCCAGTCGCCCCGCGCGACAGGCACGCGCCAGCCCGCCCCCTTTGATGCGGCTCAGCTGTTTGCGCACCGTGTTGAGCTGTGCGATGTTTGCGCCAGCGGCGCTAAGGTGCCGCGTCACGGCGAGCTTGTCCGCGAGGCGAATCCCCTCCGCCGGCGCTGGCAGCAGCGCCGAGCCGCCGCCGGAAATCAGGCACAGACAAAGGTCGCTTGGCCCCAGCGCCGCGACGAGCTGCAAAATCTTCTCCGCCCCAGAAACTCCCGCTGCGGTCGGCTCGTTCACGCCCGGCGGGCGGGCGGCGTGCAGATGAACTGCCTGCAGCGGCTCGATACAACCGGCCGGCACATTGACCCAGCCGGTGACGTGCTTCGCGGCCAGCAGTTCCGGCCCAAGCACTTGCTCAACCGCCGCCGCCATGCCCGCTCCGGCTTTGCCCGCTCCCACGACCGCAATGCGCTCGATCGCGCCTAAGGAAAACGGCTCCTCGCCAATCCAAAGCGTATCGCCCTCGACGCGCAGCGCCGCGCGCACGAGCCGGTCGCTGCGCACGGCATCGACGCCGGCTTGCCAGATTTGCAGCGCGTGTTGCCGTAGCTGGTCGATCGAACGCCGCATCATTGCCCTCTCCTTGCGCCGAGCATTGGCCGGGGGTGCCACTGCTGGCTTGCCCAGCAGTGTTCTCCGACGGGTGGCGGGGGCGCACCGCGAA
>CAYZVT010000513.1:0-2515 GCA_964481585.1 uncultured Pirellulales bacterium | reverse complement strand
ACTTCATGGTCAAAGCCATCGCCGAAGCCTCCGGGGTGCGCATGCCCAGCTTCTTCGGCTACGTCCTTTACAGCGTGAGCATTCTCCTGCCGCTGCTGGTGCTGACGAATCTGATTTTCGTGAAGTGAGAGGGGAGCGGGGAAGTTTTAAAAGCGGAAAGCGGAAAGCGGAAAGCGGAGAAAAGGCGGAGGGCGGATGCTGGCGCATGAGGCGTCGCTCGCTTGGCGATCTGCAACGCGCGCCCGCTCTCCGCTTTCCGCTTTTTTCTTTCCGCCTTCCGCCTTCCCTACGGCAGTTCTCGAATCCGCAGCCCCCGGAACTCCACCGGCGAGCCTTCCGACTCCAGGCAGAGATAGCCGCTGCAGGGTTGGCAGTCGGTCCCGCCGGAGACTTCTTCGCCGTTGACCCAGAGGCGGACTTCGCCGTTGATGGCGCGGATGTAGTAGTGGTTCCACTGGCCGACGCCTTTGCTCAGGTTCTTCGAGGGGAAGCTGCGCGAGCCATTGGGGGCGACGGGCGGGAAGGGCTTCATCGTCGCGCCGCGGGTAGGAAAGACGTCGCCGTGGGTGGTGAACCAGTCGACTTTTTTGCCAGTGCGTTTTTCGTACTGCTCGGTGAAGGCGTGGTCGAGCGCCTGCACTTCGATTCCTTCGGGAAGCTGCCCCGGCTTCAGTTCATCGAGCACTGCCTTCGTGCCCCAAAGAAAGACCCCCGAGTTGCCGCCGGGCGAAAGATGCCGCCACTGGCAGACCAGCTCGAAATTCGTATACGGTTTCACCGAGCGAATGACACCGACCGGCTTGCCCGTGCAGCGGGCCACGCCCTCGCTCCAGGTCCACGTCTCGGGCTGAAGATTGACATTAACAAAATCCGTCTCGCCCAGCTCGCGCCAGCCCGGCCCGGTGCCGTCAATCGTCGCCGCCGGAAGCGCCGCGCGCTCCTCCGCCTGCGCAACCGCGAGCACGCCCAACATAGCCCAAGCCGCCCCGGAGACGGCAACGCTGCGAATCGTATAGATGGTGATCATAGCCATAGCCTAAACTGCCCGAGCGCGAGGTGCAAGAAGAAGCTGCTAGCCGTCAGCCCTCCGCCTTCTAGCCACTTCCCGGCGCATCCACTAAAATAAGCCCCGCGCCCCTCTCTCTCCTCCCGACCTCGGCGAACTCGGATGCCTATTCAGTACGAGACGATTACGACTCAGGCGCAGCTTGGCGAGCTGTGCGAGCGGCTGGCGGCCGCTACGGTTATTGGTTTTGATACCGAATTTGTTTCGGAAGACACGTACTGGTCGCATCTGTGCCTAATTCAGATCGCCACGCCTGATTTTCTGGCGGTGGTCGATCCGCTCCAGCTCGACGACGTGACGCCGTTTTGGGAAGTGCTCGCGTCGCCAGGGCATGAGACGATCTGCCACGCGGGCCGCGAGGAACTGCTCTTTTCGCTCCACGCCACCGGCCGTCGGCCGAACCAGTTGTTCGACATTCAAATCGCGGCGGGACTGGTCGGCTTCGACTACCCGGCTGGCTATGGAACGCTCGTCCACAGGCTCACCGGCCATCGCCCGCCGAAAGGCGAGACGCGCACCGATTGGCGGCGGCGGCCGCTCTCGCCGCAACAGATGGAGTACGCGCTGAGCGACGTGCAGCACTTGCTCGCCTGCCGCAACAAGCTCCACCAGCGGCTCGAAAAGCTCGGGCGGCTGCACTGGATGCACGAGGAAATGGCCGCCTGGCAAGACGAGATCGAAGCGTATCTGACGCGCAAGCGCTGGCGGCGCGTCTCCGGCATCTCGGGCCTGTCGCGCAAGAGCCTGGCGATTGTGCGCGAACTGTGGCATTGGCGCGAAGAAGAAGCGCAGCGGCTCAACCGCCCGCCGAAGCGCGTGCTCCGCGACGATCTGCTGGTGGAGATCGCCAAGCGCGGCACGTCCGATCCCAAGCGGATCGTCGCGATTCGCGGCATGGAGCGAACCGGCCTGCAGCGCGCCGCCGGCGCATTGGCGGCAAGCGTGGAGCGCGCGGTGCAGATGCCCGAAAGCGAGTGGCCCACGACCGAGCGGCGCGAAATGCCGTCGCAGCTCAACTTGCTCGGTCAGTTTCTCTCCGCCGCGCTGACGAGCATTTGCCATAGCGCGAGCGTCGCGCCGAGCATTGTCGGCACGGCAAGCGACGTGCGCGATCTGATTGCTTGGCGGCAGGGCTTTGGCGCGGCCGACGAAGACGAGCCGCCAGCGCTGGCGCAGGGTTGGCGCGCGGAGGTCGTGGGACGGCTGCTGGAAGACCTGCTCGAAGGCCGCAAGTCGATCCGCATCAGTGATCCGACCTCCAGCGAGCCGCTGGTCTTCGATGCGATTCCCGGCAGCGGCGAGCGGTAAAGCTTTCGACCGCCCGCGCGGCGAACTATACTGGCAGCAAAGGTAACACGTTAGCCGCGTGCAGCGTTAAGGGATTTCCCGCACGGCTTAGCGGCGGGACAACGTCCCGCGCGTTTTTTAGCCGTTTTCCAACGCGCGGGA
>CAYZVT010000512.1:0-2520 GCA_964481585.1 uncultured Pirellulales bacterium | reverse complement strand
AGCACATCAGCTTTGCCCTGCTGCACGCCCTCGGTCACGGCCGCTTCGATCTGCTCGCTTTGTTTTTCCGGGTCCGCGGCAAGCTCGCTGCCGGGAATTTTTCCGTCAGCAACAAACACGGGGGCCGTACCGAGTCCGCCATCGACGACGGTCAGCACGACCGAATTGCGTTTGCCGACCCCCTTGCCGTAATGGGCTTCGGGCAATTCGACCGCCGTTTGCAGATCGGGCACCGAGGCGACGAGAAAGTAAATCAGCAGCAAAAATGTGATGTCGATCATCGGCGTAATGTCCAGTTCGCTCTCATCGCGGACCGGGCGGCGCGGAAGTAGCCGGGACTCACTCTCCGAAAGCAGTTGATCTCTCCAGGATGCCATCGCGGCTACCTTTGCTCTTTGCTACTCGTGCCGAGGAGCGATTTGAGCGAATCCAAAAAACGCACCAATCCCAGCCCGACGAGGTCTTCCATCTTGCGAATCCGCACGTTGATGCTGGCGGTGCAGAGCACCAGCGGGATGGCGATTGACAGTCCCAGCGCGGTGGTGATGAGCGCCAAGCTGATGTCTTGGGCCATCAGCCCCGGATCGACTTTTTCGCCCGACCCCAGTTTGGTGAACGCGCCCATCATGCCCACGACCGTGCCCAGCAGTCCGACCATCGGGGCGCTCTTGATGACCGTGTAGACCCAGCTCAAACGGTGCTCTAAGTCCGCGAGCAGATCGCGCTGAAAGCGATCGACGACAAGCTGCCGCAGTTTGCCGTAGCCTTGTTCGCGGTTGGTCAGCGCCAGCAGCGCCAGTTGCGGCATGGCGCGGCGATCGCCGTCGCACAGCGCGATGGCGCCGTCGACGTTGCCGGCACTGAGTGTGGAATCCAACTCGTCGAGAAAGGCCTGTTGATCGGCTTCGCTGCGAAAGCGCGACTGGGCGACGCGCCGCCAGATGACGACGACGCAGAACGCACCCCAGAGGGCAATGACGGCGAGTGCTGCATACATCGCCACGGAGACAATTTCGATGACCGTTTCCATAAACCTCGCCTTTGCCTCAGTCCAACTCGGTTTCGCCAGGCTAAAAATAGCGCTGGTCCAGCACGTAAAACTCAAACGCCCCGCCGGAGCGGCGGACGCCGAAAATAGTCTTGCGAATCTCGTTCACGTCGCGCTCGCCCGCGAAGATCTTTTCTTGTTGGGCCAGCAGCGCCTCGGTCTGCGGGGGATAAAATTGCAGCAGGATGCGGCCTTGCGTTTCGATGCCCGCGCGGCCAAGCAGCTCGCGGTCAGCGGCTTCGAGTGGGCCGCCTCGCCACGTCATGTAAAGCCGATCCTCGAGTTCCGGCGAGCGGGTTCTGCGATCCGGCTTGGGCTGCGAGAGATGGTAGGCGTAATGCACGGCGCCATCGCTGCCGAGCGTCGCCAGTTCAATCCCAAAGAAGTCAAGCTGGCGTGCGTACTGCGGGATGCTTCCGCTGTGGAAGCGAATCTCCCAGCGCTGGGCACGCGGCACCTTTTCTTCGATTCCTTCCGCACCGTGGCCGGCCTGCCGGCTGTCGCCTTTTCCGCTCCCACGGCTCGACTGCGGCGCTCCGTCGAACCGCTGGTCATCGAGCCGCGCCTGCGAATCGGCCACCGCGTCGGCCACCGCCGTGAGCGCGTCTTGCAGTTGCGGCTCGGCCAACTCCGGCACATCTTCGACGCCCAGCGGTTCGAGATCACGGGCAACGCCGAGGCTGTTCTCGCCCCGCGAGGCCAATGGTTCGAGCGTGACGGGGATCGCCTCCTGCCGGGCAAAGATGCGGCTGGTATACAGAATGATTACCAAGCCCGCCACGATGATCCCCACGAGCACGAGCAGCGCCACAAGCAGACTCGCTACCTGATCGTAAGCCGAGACCTTCAGCTCGTACTGGCTCGCTGGCGTTTGCGGGCGATTCGTGTTGTTCGGGTCGCTCGTCACGCGAAATCGTCAGTCCGTGGGGTTAGGAAGCTCTAGGTCGGGGCGGATCGTGCGATACCACGCCTTCCACTGCATCGTCGCCGCGCGCAGCTGGTCGGCATCAGGACGGTCGGGAAGGCCGAAGCCGTCGAAGTCGCGGCTCACGAGCTGCAAGGCATCGCGGGCCTCGCGCACCACGCGCCAGTCGCCATCGCTGAGCGCGTAAATCAGCGTCGGCACGACCTCCAGTTCATCGCTCTGCCCAAGCGCTCGCACCGCAGCCCGCCGTGCCTCGGGCGCGCCGCCACGGGCCAAGCGTTCGAGCCGTGCAATCTGCCCCGCGCGCTGCGCAGGCTCCTGGCTGAGTTTTAGTGCGGCGGGGGTTTCCGTCAGGTAGTCAAAATCAGGATGGGTGGGATCGGCGAGAATTTGCAGCAGATCCTCGGCGGCGTCGGTCGCGCGGGCATCCACCAGCCGGCCCCGGCGCAGGCGCACATCGACCAGATTGTTCGGCAGTCCGCGTCCTCCGACGAGGACGCCTTCACCGAGTGGGTGGTATTGCTGGATGCTCTTTTTGGTCGAGCGC
>CAYZVT010000511.1:0-2524 GCA_964481585.1 uncultured Pirellulales bacterium | reverse complement strand
CCCCTGCCAATCGACCTTTTTTTCGAGCAGCCCATGAAACGTAAACGTATCGTTCGGACAGGTCGAGATGCCCAGGCGAAGGGTGCGGCTCATCGCGGTTCCTCCCATGTTGCGTCGAGCATCTGCCCCGCGAGCTCGCTCGCGGCGGTGATTGCCGGCTGAATCTGCCAAGCTCGCGTGTTGCGGTCGCCCACCACATTCGAGATGCCCCGCACGACCGCGAGAGGAACCTGAGCCAAGCGGCAGGCCAGCGCCACGCCGAAGGCTTCCATATCCTCGGCTGCGGCGTCGGGAAAGCGTCTGCGCCGCCACTGGGCCTCGGCCGGCGAGGCGGACGCTGCGCAGCCGGTAACGAGAAGCGAGGCGGTAGGGCAAGCGTCGTTGATGGCCAGCGGCAGCGTTTCGCCGATCTTGCGGCCGCCCGTTCCTTCCTCCCACAGCGGAAAGCCCAGCGTGCTGGCGGATAAAAACATCTCGCCGCTTCCCGCGCCGACACCATCGAGTGCGGCGGTGCGAAACGTGGTTGCGCTTCCCACGGGCAAGCGGTGCGGATCAAACGTGCCGGCAATCCCGACCAGGAGCACGCGGCGCGGCCGCTGCTGCGCCAGTAGCTGCGTCGCGCGCGCGGCCGCCATGACCGCACCGAAGCCGCACAGCTCACTGCGGCAGAGCGCGGCGACGCGGCGCAGCCCCCACTGTTCGAGCCTCGTCGGAATGAGAATCAGCGTCGCTTGCGGGGAAGAAGGAATCACAAGGCTCAGTTTCCCGCGCGCGCCGATCTCTGGCAAGTGCTCATCTTCCGCTGCTTGACCCACGCCCTACAATAGAGGTGCCCAGCGGACGGGAGGCCGTGGGTTGGACCGACTCGCGTTGCACTTTACCGCACCACGGCAGGCACGATGCTCGATTGGCAAACCGAACTCGATCAAACGGTCGACCACTATTTTGAAACCATGGTCGCCGTCCGCCGGCGGCTGCACATGCACCCGGAGCTAAGCGGCCAGGAGCACCAAACGAGCCTCTACCTCTACCAGCTTCTCGGCGATCAGGGACTCGACGTGCAGATGGGCCCCGAAGGGCGGGGCCTGGTGGCGCAGTCGCATCATGAGGCGGCGCCGCGCGTGGCGCTGCGGGCGGACATCGACGCGCTGCGGATCGCAGATCAAAAGCAAGTCCCCTACCGCAGTCAGCGGCCCGGACTGATGCACGCCTGTGGGCATGACGGACACACGGCCGTCGTGGTCGGCGCGGCGCTGGCGCTGGAGCGGATGCGAGCCGAAGCGAAGCTGCCATGGCCGGTCCCGTGGCGGGCGATTTTCCAGCCGTCCGAAGAAACCGCCACCGGCGCGCAAGAAATGATTGCCGCCGGCGCGCTCGAAGGAATCGAAGCCATCTTCGCCGCCCACGTGGACCCCACCCGCGAAGTGGGGCATCTCGGCTTGCGGCCGGGCATTTTGACGGCCGGTTGCGACGCGATGCGGTTGACGATCTACGGTCAAGGCGGCCACGCCGCGCGGCCGCATGAAGCGCGCGATCCAATTGCCGCCGCCGCGCAGCTTATCAGCACGCTCTATCTGTTCGTGCCCCGCGCCAACGACAGCCAGGATGCGGTGGTGGTCACAATCGGCCAAATCCTCGGCGGCGAAAATCCGAATGTCATCCCCGAACGCGTGGAGCTGCGCGGCACGCTCCGCACGCTCGACCGGCAGGTGCGGCAGCGCACGGTCGAGCACATCCAACAGCTCGCTCGTGGCATCGGCGAGACCTCGGGCACCCGGATCGAAGTGGCCTTCGACGGCGGGATGCCGGGCGTCGAAAACAACGCGCAGTTGGTACAACTCTTGCATCAAGCTGGGGCGAGCGTCGTGGGCGAGGAGAATCTCGACCGGGTCCAGCGGCCCAGCATGGGGAGCGAAGACTTCGCTGCCTACCTGGAGCACGTGCCGGGAGCGATGTTCCGCCTCGGCTGCGCTTCGCCCCGCGTCGGAAATGCGGGACTCCACACGCCGACGTTCGATCTGGACGAGCAGGCTTTGGCGATCGGCGCCAAGGTGCTCGCCAAGGCGGCGGTCCTGTGGGCGGCACTTCATCACAGCGTTCCCACGAGGAGCTAACGATGGCCAAGGTCGAGTTCTCCCGCAACACTGAGCCGACGCTCGGCATCGAACTGGAACTGGGCTTGGTCGATCACGAGAGCGGCGAGCTGGCCAACTCGATCGAGAAGGTACTCGCCAAGATACCGCCCGAAGGGGTTGGCGTCGTGAAGCCGGAGTTGATGCAGAGCTGTCTGGAGATCAACACCGGCGTCTGCCATACGATCGGCCAGGCCCGCCGCGATCTGACGGAGAAGCTCAAGCTCGTGGAAGGGGTCACCGACGAGCTGGGCTTGCGGCTGTGGTGGGGAGCAACGCACCCCTTCTCGCTCTCGAACCGGCAGCAGGTCACGCCGACCGAGCGTTATCTGAATCTTCTCGCGGCACTCCAGGACATGGCCCGCCGGCTGGTGACCTTCGGGCTGCATGTC
>CAYZVT010000510.1:0-2537 GCA_964481585.1 uncultured Pirellulales bacterium | reverse complement strand
CCCCCCCCCCCCCCCCCCCCCCCGCCCCCCCCCGCCCCCCGCCCCCCCGCCCCCCCCGCCCCCGCGCGCCCGAGGGCACGGGGTGATCTTCGTCGTTCCCGCGCAGGCGGGAATCCAGGCCATCAATGGTTCGCCCCTGGATTTCCCCCTGCGCGGGAAGGACGGTCTGCGCGGGAAGGGCGTGTTTTGCTGACGGCCGATGGCAAACGGCTTGCCGCTGATAGCTGAAAGCTAAATAGCTGCTAGCTGATAGCCGACCGCGGGCGGCTCCCCGTCTGCGCGGGAAGGACACTACGGCCTTTAGCCCTTGGCCTTCGCTTTGCTCGGCCAGAGATTGAGCCAGCGCGAGCCGGTCGCTTTGGCGGCCGTGGCGGCTTCTTCGTCGTGGTGGCCGCAGAGCGAGTCGGCCAGCGCGGCAATCGAGTGGGTGATCGTGGCCTTCGGGGCTTGCTCGATGAGCGGCACGCCGTTGTTGCGGACCTCGACCATCACGCGGTAGTCGTTCGGCAGTTGCCAGTAGATTTCGCTGCCGATCGTTTCCTGGGCTTTTTTCAGGCTGATCTGCCCATTGTCGAGGCCGACGCGGTTGACGACGACCTTGATCTTCTCTTTCATGCCGTCCATCTGGTTGAACGACATCATCAGCCGCACGACGTTTCGCAGACACGGCAGATCGAGCTGCGTAACCAGCAGCACATGATTGGCCATCTGCAAGGCCGTCATGTCGGTCGGGCTGTAGGCCTTGGAGGTGTCGATAATCAGGTGCGTGAAGGTCGCCTTCAGCAGGCCCATCACCCGCTGCAGATCATCGGGCGTGATGAGCTGCACATCTTCGAGCTGCACGGGACGCGGCAGCAGATAGAGGCCCGAAGCGTGCTTCGTGAGCGAGCGTTTTAAGAGGTTAAAGTCGAGCCGCGAGACGTTCTGCGCCACGTCGACGAGCGAATAGTCGGGAATCGTGTCGAGAAACACGTCGGCATCGCCCAGCGACAGATCGAGATCGACGAGCACGACGCTGTTTCGCTCGTTGGCCGCCAGCGCGCAGCCGAGATTGACGGCCACACTGGTCGTGCCAACGCCGCCGGTCGCGCCGGCCAGTGCGATGACGGTGCAGCCGCGTGCGCGGGCATCGCTTCCGCCGAAGCGGTGCTGCCCGATGCGATCGAGCGCGGCCACCAGGTCTTGAAGCTGAATCGGGTGGGGGAGAAACTCTTTTACCCCGGCCCGCATCGCCCGCAGAATCAAGCTGCCGTCGGTCGAGCTACTCGAAACGAGAATGCTGCACTCGGGCGCCGAATCGTGGAGTTGCTGAACCAGCGCGATCGCCTTCTCGGGGTTGCTGTCGAGCGCGACGAAACCGACATCGGGATGCGTCTGGGCGACGACGTCGGCAAAGAACTCGTACCGCGAGCACTCCGCCTCAAGCCAGACCGTGTCCATGCCCAGCAGGGTAGACTTCAACGACTCGCGCGCGGTATCGTTCGGGTCGACAATCGCAAGACGTAGGACGTTGCTCATAAGCGTTTGAAGCCGTCATGGGACGTAGCGGTGGCGGAGCGTTGCCGGAAGGCCAACGTTCGCAATTCTACCTTACGATGTCATAGCCGACCGGGCCGATGAGTCCGGGCGGAACCGGGGCCGCGCTCCGCGCCGTCCGCACACGCTGCGTATTCGTTTCAGCCGGCGTCGCCTCGCTCGGCCGAATGGTCACGCCGCGCACCTCGCGCTCGGCGGTCGCATCGCGGCGGTAGCCGGATCGGTTTTTGCCGGACGCACTGCGGCGCGACGAGGCGGGGCTGCTGTGCAGCGTGGACTTCACTTCCAGTTCCACGTTCGCCGGCGGAGTCGGCACCGGCTCGTGGAGGACCGGACCGTGGAGCGGCTGGCTCAGCATCGGACCCGGCAGGCAGGTCGTGCCGCAGGGGACTTCCATGAAGCCCTTCCAGTACAGGTCGTGATCGTCCGGCGGGCACGAATCCAGCCCCGGGCCGCCCGGCGGAACTTCGCACGGCTCCAGCGCGTCGACGAATTCTGGACGCACGAGAATCAGCAGTTCGATCTCGTTGTTGACATGTTCGACCGAGCGGAAGGCGGCACCCACAAACGGCAGATCGGCCAACACCGGAATGCCGCGATTCTGGGCTTCGACCCGGTTTTGAATCAAGCCGGCCAGAGCCAGCGTCTGCCCGGCTTTCATTTCGACCGCCGTGTTCACTTCGCGGACCCGCAGGGCGGGGATCGTGAAGTTCTGCACCTGCACGCTTCGCGTGCTGTCGATTTCGCTCACGCGCGGCTTGACTTCCAGGCGGATATTGCCGTTGGCCAGCACCAGCGGCATGAACTCCACTTCGGTGCCGAACTTCTTGAACTCGATCGACACGGTGCCGAGGCTCTGCGGCACGAGCACCGGGAACTCGCCCCCGGAGTTGAACGACGCCGGGCGACCGCTGACGGTGGTCAGCTTCGGCTCGGCGAGAATCTTCATCAGGTCGTGCTGCCGCAGCGCTTTGAGGAAGCCAAAGAAGCTGCTCGTATTG
>CAYZVT010000509.1:0-2548 GCA_964481585.1 uncultured Pirellulales bacterium | reverse complement strand
CACGACCACGGGCTGGTGACGCACCTGGACGGTGCGCGGCTGATGAACGCCGTGGTCGCCTCGGGCATCGCGGCCGCCGAGTGGGCGAAGCATTTTGATTCGGTCAGCCTTTGTTTTAGCAAAGGACTCGGCGCTCCGGTCGGCTCGACGCTCGCCGGCAGCCGTGCCTTCATCCAGGCCGCGCGCCGCAATCGCAAAGTCCTCGGCGGCGGAATGCGTCAAGCGGGCATCATCGCAGCCGGCGCGCTCTACGGGCTGGAGCATCAGGTCGAGCGGCTGGCCGAGGATCACGCCCACGCGGCGCGGCTGGCGGCGGCAATTCATGCCCTGCCGGGGCTAACGCTTACGCCGCCCGAAGTGCAGACGAACATGATCGTCTTCGAGGTCGCCCCGCATTTGGGCACCGCCGCCGAACTGGTCACGCGACTGAAACAGGCGGGCGTGCTGATGCTCGCGATCTCGCCCACCCGCATCCGCGCAGTGACGCATCTGCATCTGACCACCGCCGACATCGACCGGGCCGCCGCCGTGCTGAGCGAGCTTGTCACGGATGAGAGCATCTGACGTACCTGGGCGGCAGCGCGGCGGGAATCCCGAGAGGCAAGAAAGCGGAAGGCGCAGGGCGGAAGGCGGAAAAGGGTCGCGCAAAGCCGTCCTTCCCGCGCAGGCGGGAATCTAGACCGTGCATGTTCGCCACTGGACTGCCGCCTGCGCGGGAAGGACGCTTTCTTGCTAACCGCTGATTGCTTTCTTGCTGACCGCTCAACGGGGGCTTCCGCTCTCGCGGTGCGCCCCCGCCACCCGTGGCTCAGCTTACACCGGCGAGGGTCTAGAGATTCCAGCCCTTAAACAGTTTCTCACGAAAGCTGCTCCATTCGGAGACGTTGCGGGCTTGCTGGTCGTCGCAGAGGAGTTCTGTCACCCAGCCGTCCATGCGGCGGAGGCGGTCGGCAAGCTCGTCGAGAATGTTGAAGGCGAGCTTGTAGGCCGCCAGCGATTCCTCTTTTAGCAGCACGTCGTAGTCTTTGCGCTGGATGCGGAGCAGTTTGACGCTGGTTACGGCGCGGACGCTGGCCGAGTGGGGGGCGGCGCGAAAGAAGGACATATCGCCGAAGTGGTCGTGCGGCCCGAACTCGGCGAGCACGAAGCTGCTGCGGCGCGTCTCGCCGACTTCCTTGACCACCTGGCAGTGCCCTTCGAGCACGACGAGCAGATTTTGGCTGCTTTTACCTTGCCGAAGCACCACTTCGCCGGGCGCGAATTCCATCGTGCTGGAGATGTCGATGATTTGCTGCCGTTGGGCGTCGGTCATGCCTTGGAAAATCGGTAGTTTTTCGAGCACCTCCAGGGCGATCGTCTCTTCGGTCATGCAATGCCTCCCAAAATTGTCGCGCGTCCCACGCGTCCAATGCCGATCATGTACGCCGCCACGCGCAGGCTGACATTGCGCTCGGCCGACAGTTCCCAGACCCGCTCAAAGGCCTGCGAGAGCACGTGGTCGAGTTCTTGCCGCACGCGGTTGATGCCCCACTGGTAATGCTGCCGGTTTTGCACCCACTCAAAGTAGCTCGCCGTGACGCCGCCGGCGTTGGCGAGAATGTCGGGCAGCACGATCGTGCCCCGCTCGTGGAAAATTCTGTCCGCACGCGGTCGCACCGGCTCGTTGGCCGCTTCGATGATGATATCGGCTCGGACACGTGGCGCGTTTTCTTCGGTCAGCACCCCGCCGAGCGCCGCTGGAATCAGCACATCGACATCAAGTTCCAAAAGCTGCTCATTGGTGAGCGTCTCGGCTTCGGTGTAACCTTCGAGCGAGAACTTGTGCTCGCGGGCGTACTTCAGCGCGCCGGGAATGTCGATACCGTCCGCCCGATAGTACGCGCCGCTGACATCGCTGATCGCCACGACTTTGAGATCGGCTTCCGTTAAGAACTTCGTGGCGTGCGAGCCGACATTGCCGAAACCTTGCACGGCAACGGTCGTTTGCGCCGGCTTGCGGCCCAGACGGCTGAGCATTTTGACGGTGAAGATGCCCACGCCGCGCCCGGTCGCTTCTTCGCGGCCGGGCATGCCGAAATGTTCGACCGGCTTGCTGGTTACGACGGCCGGGTTGAAGCCGTGATATTTGCTGTACTGGTTCATGATCCAAGCCATGACCTCGGCCCCGGTGCCCATATCGGGCGCGGGAATGTCGGTGTCGGGGCCGATCACGTCATGGATCTGGTCGACGAACTTGCGGGTGATCCGTTCCAGCTCGCGGATGCTGAGCGTTTTCGGGTCGATTGCGATGCCCCCCTTCGCGCCGCCGTAGGGGAGATTGACGACGGCCGTTTTCCAGGTCATCAGCGACGCCAGCGCGCGGACTTCGTCCAGATTCACCTCATGGTGGTAGCGCAGGCCCCCTTTCATCGGGCCGCGCGCGCTGTCGTGCTGTACGCGATAGCCGACGAAGGTGCCGATTTCGCCGTTGTCCATCTCCATCGCAACCTGCACCTTCACTTCCCGCTCGGGCGTCAGCAGCAGGCGGCGCATGTTCGCCGACAGGCCC
>CAYZVT010000508.1:0-2556 GCA_964481585.1 uncultured Pirellulales bacterium | reverse complement strand
GCAGTTTTTGCCTTTGACCTGCCGCTCCATGTCGGTCACTTCTTCCGGCCGCTCGTCGATCAAGAGCATAATGACGTAGCAGTCGGGATAATTGGTCAGCACGGCCTTGGCCATCTGCTGCAAGAGGATCGTCTTGCCCGCGCGCGGCGGACTGACGATCAACCCGCGCTGGCCGAAGCCGATCGGCACGATCAGATCGACCACGCGCATCGAGATCTCTTCGGGCGTCGTCTCCAGCATGATCCGCTCGTCCGGGTGCAGCGGCGTCAGATCATCAAAGAAAACCTTCTGCGACTGCAGGTTCGGGTCTTGGTAGTTGATCGCTTCGACGCGCAAGAGCGCGAAGTAGCGCTCGTTTTCTTTCGGCGGGCGAATCGTGCCCGACACCGTCGTTCCGGTCCGCAGCCCGAAGCGGCGGATCTGGCTCGGCGAGACATAGATGTCGTCCGGGCACGACAGATAGTGATAGTCGGGGCTGCGCAAGAAGCCAAAGCCGTCGGGAAGGATTTCGAGCGTTCCTTCGCCGTACATCAGGCCGTTGAGCTTGACCCGCTCTTTGAGGATCTTGAAGATCAGATCCTGCTTTTTGATGCCGGTTACATCGTGCAGATTTTCGCGCCGCGCTTCCTCGATCAATTGCGCCATGCCCATCCGCTGTAACTCCGCGATGTGGATGTCGCTTTGCTTGATCTTTTCGTAGCGGGCGTCGGAGTCTTCGAGCACTTCGCCGCGCTCGGCGGCCTCGACCAGTTCTTCGGCCAGCGAGAGCGGCTCCTCGTCTTCATTGAAGGCGAGGCCGTTGCCATTTCCGTCAGCGCCCATCTCCGGCCGCTTGTCGTACGGCTTGGAGCGGTTCTTCCGCGAACTGGTACCTTTGGCATTCGACATGATTGTCAGATTCCTTGATTGGAGACAGTCGGCCGGCACGCTGAAGGTGCTAGCGGTGGGACCCAAGCAGGATAATAATTTCCCGAGAAGAAGAAAGGGCAAAATCCCCGAGGGGGTAGGATCAGCAGACCCGCCGAGGAGCGGCCGCGCGCGAGCGCGGTGAGTCAGCGGCGGTCGTAGAAAGAATCGAGGAAGAGCTGGATGAGATGAAGGCTTCGATGACGGAATGAAGGGGGGGCCGCTAGCTACGGCCGCTGTCGCTTTCTGCGGCAATGGCTCCTTGCCACTGCTGCCATAATTGGCAAACCTGGGCCTGCGTCGCTTCGACCGGGCCAGAGTTGTCGATTGCCGCGTCGCTCTGGGATCGTTTCCACGAGAGCAACTCTTGTGCCGCCTCGCGGCGGTGAAATTCCTCCTCGCTCCAGCCACGCTCCCGCGCTCGGGCCAGCCGCACCGCCTGCGGCGCGTCGACGAACACGATGCGGTGGCACAGGTCGCGCCAACCAGCCTTCAAGAGCACCGGCGCATCGAGCACCACGGCACGCACGCCGCGGGCCTGCTGCTGGGCGAGTTGCGTTTGAAGGAGATGGCGAATCCGGGGGTGGGTGATTTGTTCTAACGCCGCCAGCTCGCGCGGGCCGTCTGGCTCGGGAGCAAAAACGATTCTGGCTAACGCGCGCCGCTGAACGCGGCCCTGGGGGTCAAAGACCTCTGGCCCCCAGCGGGCGCGAAGGGCCTGTTCGACTTCCGGTAGTTCCAGTACTTGATGCCCGGCTCGGTCGGCATCGAGCACTCCGGCGCCAAGCCGCCCAAACTCGGCGGCGACGAGACTCTTGCCACTGGCGATGCCACCGATCAAACCGATCACGAACATCAGCAATTGGTCGCGCCCTTTGGCTCCTCTTTTCGCCCGAGGCCGCCAGGGGAGGCGAGCCGCTCCGGCGCTCCCGTTCTGCGAAAACTTCTCTAGCCTTCCAAAATCTCTGCCGCGTCTCCGCCGGGCGCGTCCATCGGCTCGCAGTCGGCCCAGTTGTCCCCGGACTTCCGATCGACTTGCAGCGGAACGCTCAGGGGCAGCACGCCGGCCATTTCCTCGGCCACAAGCTGACTTAGGTAGTCGAGCTGGTCGGAAGGGACCTCAAAGATCAGCTCGTCGTGAATTTGCAGCAGCATGCGGGCCGGCAAGGCTTCCCGCTTCAGACGCCGGTGGATCTGGATCATGGCCAGCTTGATCAGATCCGCCGCGGAGCCTTGAATGACGGTATTGATCGCCGTGCGCTCTGGCAAATTCCGCTGTCGGCCGGCGTAGGGGCGAACGCCACGGATCGCGCGACGCCGACCGAGGATCGTTTTAACATACCCATTCTCCAGGCACGCTGCCAGCGTTTCTTGCAGGAAATTCTCGACCTGCGGGTAGCGGCCGAAGTAGGCGTCGATAAAACCGGCCGCCTCCTCCTGGCTAATTCCCAGCAAATTCGCCAGCCCAAACGGGCTTTGGCCGTAGAGCACGCCAAAGTTGACCGCCTTCGCCACCCGCCGCATCTCACCGCTGATTTCGCCCTGGGGGACGCCAAACACCTCGCTCGCCACGCGGGCATGGATGTCCTCGTCCTGAGCAAAGGCTTCTAGCAGCGTCGCGTCCTGGCAGAAGTGGGCCAACACGCGAAG
>CAYZVT010000507.1:0-2558 GCA_964481585.1 uncultured Pirellulales bacterium | reverse complement strand
CGCCCAGAACCGGCACGGCCTGCGGTGCAGCCAGGCGCGCCGCGTGCAGCATCGTGCCGTCGCCGCCGACGGCAACGATGAGCTCGCTCCGGCCGGCAAGCTCGGATTCCGGGTGTCGCTCGACGGGCGAAGTGGTGAAGTCCACCGAGCTGGCGACGTCCGCCAGTATCCGCCGGCCCCGCGTGTGCAGATGCGCCGCCAGGATCTGCATCGACTCGACCACGCGCGAATCGCGGTCATTGCCGACCAGGGCGACATTGCGGAATTGTGCTGCAGCAGCCATGGAGAGCGTTTGTAGCACGGCCACCTGCCGGATGGGCAACCGGATGACCGGCGCCGCACCTCGCGGATCGCCTGTTGAAAGTCCATGGCAAGTCCGACAAGCTGCCGGCTTTCCGGCCGGGCGAACTCGCCGCCGCACAAAATGTCTTTGATCACATGGGTTTGAGCTGGCAGCTGCCGCAACTTCCGGCACCGGTTAAGCTTGCGGCGCGATATTCTGGCAGGCGATGTCCTTGCAGACGACCGACGATCCGCTGAACGAACGCGCCCAGCAGCTGTTGAAGCTGCTGGTCGAACACTACATCCGCGATGGGCAACCCGTCGGCTCGCGTACGCTGTCGCGCGACCTGGGGCTCAATCTCAGCGCCGCGACCATCCGCAACGTCATGGCGGACCTGGAGGAACTGGGCTTCGTCAGCTCTCCGCATACCTCCGCCGGGCGCGTGCCGACCGACAAGGGCTATCGCTTTTTCGTCGATACGCTGCTGAAGTTCCAGCCCCTGGAGCACGAAAAGATCGCCGCAATACAGCAGCGGCTGCGCGAGCACTTCGATGACCCCAAGGCACTGGTCGCGGCTGCCTCGCAGATGCTCTCGACCATTACGCGCCTGGCGGGCGTCGTGACCCTGCCGCGGCAAAGCCATGCCGCGCTGAGCCAGATCGAATTCGTACCGCTGTCCGACAACCGCGTGCTGGCGATTCTGGTCGTCAATGGCCGGGAAGTGCAGAACCGCATCCTGCAGCTCGAGCGCCACTACGGCGCCGATGAGCTGCGGCGCGCATCGAACTACCTGAACCAGGAATTCGGCGGCAAGGAATTGAGCGAGGTTCGCGAGCACCTGGTCGCGCAGCTCAAGGAGACGCGCGAAAACCTCAACCAGATGATGCTGGATGCGATCCGCCTTGCGCAGCAGGTCGTCAACGTGCCGGCGTCGGGCGGGCGCATGGAATACGTGATGGCCGGAGAGACGAATCTGATGGGTTTCGCGGAGCTGTCGAACGTCGAGAAGCTGCGCCGCCTGTTCGACGCGTTCACCCGCCAGCGCGACATCCTGCATCTGCTCGACCAGAGCCTGAAGGCCGAAGGCGTACAGATCTTCATCGGCCAGGAATCGGGGTACACGATCCTGGACGAGTGCAGTATCGTCACGGCCCCTTACACGCTGGACCAGGAGGTTGTCGGCGTACTGGGCGTGATCGGGCCGACCCGCATGGCATACGAGCGGGTGATCCCGATCGTGGACATCACGGCGAAGCTGCTGGGTTCCGCCTTGAATTCGCGGGCCTGAATCTCACCTTCGGGCAGTTGCGGAGCCATTTCCGCCGGCCGGCGTTCCGCTTGTGCGTCGCGGGCGGCGGATCCTCACTCCCCGTACAAACGTTTGCCCGCTACAGGAGGCTTTTCGAAGATGACCTTTCCCAATGAGCAGGACCGCGCCGACGAGCGCATGCCGCCCGACGCAGCCGGCTTCTCCGAAGCGGACTCGCAGTCAGGGCCGGTCGACGCCGAAGCCCTGCAAGCGTCGCTGGCGGCCGCCGAGGCGCGGGCTGCCGAAAGCAGGGATCTCTACATGCGCGCTCTGGCGGAAATAGAGAATGTGCGCAAGCGCGCGGCGCGTGACGTCGAGCAGGCCCACAAGTTCGCTCTGGACCGATTCGCCAACGATCTGATCGGCGTGAAGGACAGCCTCGAACTGGGGCTGGCCAGTGCCGCGGACGCCGCTGCTGTCGATGCGCTGCGCGAAGGGATGGAGGCGACGTTGAAGCTGCTGGCCAAGGCTTTCGAAGGCGCCGGCCTGGTCGAGATTTTTCCGCAGGGCGAAGTCTTCGACCCGCAGTTGCACGAGGCGATGGCGGTACAGGCGTCGGGTGAGCACGTGCCGAACACCGTTGTGCAGGTGATCCAGAAGGGCTATCAGCTCAATGGCCGGCTGCTGCGCCCGGCGCGCGTGATCGTTGCCAAAGAGCCGTGAGCGGGCTCGGGGCACGAAGCCCGGGCCGGAAGGAGACAGCGGCATCGGCGGCCGGGGCCGCAGTGCCGGCTCGAACTGGAGACCCGGGGCAATGGACTGCGGCAGCGGCTCTGGCTCGAGCCCAGGACGCCGGCCTGCAGGAACTTTAGTTAGGTCAGTAAGATACGAACACAACAGAAAGCATTAAATCAGATTAATGCGGCGCCCGCACCGGCGACTTGAAAGGACGGCATGCAGCCGCATTTAGCCGGTAATCCGCTTCAGTCGAGATTTTTCGGCCGATATTTTTCGCACCAGCAGTTT
>CAYZVT010000506.1:0-2566 GCA_964481585.1 uncultured Pirellulales bacterium | reverse complement strand
ACGCTCGGCGCAGCCGGCCGCGACGGCGAGGTCGTGGCCTCCGCGCTCCGCCGCGCGGCGACAGCGGAATCACTCCCCGGCGAAGTCGCCGGCGGCGGCACCGAGCAGCCGGCACGCGGCAAGGGGCGTGAAGTTGCCATGCTCGCGCCGAGCGAAGTGCCGCAGATCGAAGCCGTTCCCCATGCCGGAGGCGCGCCGCGAGGCACTGTGCTCGACGCCGCCGGCGAAGTCGCCGCGCGCGCCGCAAGCGGTCTGCCGGGCAAAGCGCCGACCGCGCTGGTCGGAGCGCAGGCCGGGCCAGTCCCGGTCGATGCGCCAGCGGTGGGGAGTCCCGGGACGGGCACGGCGATTGCGAAAGCAACGCAAGGCAACGAAGGACTGCCGACCGTCGGCGGAGCACTCGCCAGCGCGCCGCTGAAGCGGTCGGCCGTTACCGCGCTCCCGTCGGGCTTGATGGCCGAAGCCGAACCGATTGCCAGGAATGCCGGACCAGCCGGCAGCGAAGTCGATGCCGACACGCCCTCGGGAGCGGAACTGCCGAGCGAACTCCCGGCGCGCGTGACCGGCAGCCTGCCGGTCCGCGCGACGGCGCAAGTCGGACCGGGCGGACTGGGTTTGCGCTTCTCGACGGAAGTGGGCCTACCGAGTCGGCGGGCGCAGCGCGAAGCGGAACTGGTGCATCTGGTGCCCGACAAGTATCTACAAAAAAAACTCGGCGGCGCGGCGGTCGTGGCCGGAACGGCGAAAGCCGTGGCCGCGCCGTTTGCCCGGCGCGGCGAGCGGCATGAGCGGGCGCAGATGCAGGGTGAAGGCCGACCTTCGGCCAAGACCGAGGCCGCGATTGAGCTAGGGCTCGACTTCCTCGCGCGCCATCAATCGGCCGACGGCAGTTGGTCGTTCAACCATTTTGGCCAAGGCCGGCCGGGCTATGAGCAAGAGCGCGCGGCGATTCAAGCCGACACGGCCGCGACGGGCTTGGCGCTGCTGGCGTTCCTCGGCGCGGGCTATGACCATTTTGATGACAAGTACCAACACCGCGTCGCCGCGGCGCTAAACTTTCTGATTAAGAATCAGCGGCCCGACGGCGATCTGTATTTGCCCCAGGACGACTACACCAACCGCGTCGCGCAGCTTTACAGCCACGGCATCGCCTCGATCGCGCTCTGCGAAGCGTACGGCATGACTGGCGATCCGCAGTTGGGCAAAGCCGCGCAGCGGGCGCTCGACTTCATTGTCAGCTCGCAGCACGACCAGCGCGGCGGCTGGCGGTACACGCCGGGCTATATGTCGGACCTCTCCGTCACCGGCTGGCAACTGATGGCGCTGCGGAGCGGCGAGCTAGCCGGGCTGGAAGTGCCCGAGCAGACGTATGAGCGCGTGGTCGAGTTTCTCGATCGCTGCCAAACCGACGACGGCTCGCGCTACAGGTACAATCCCTACGCCGCCAATACGCCCCAGCAGCGGCACGGCCGCCGGCCGAGCACCGTCATGACCTCGGTGGGCCTGTTGATGCGGCTGTACACCGGCTGGGATCGCGACGACCGCGCGCTGCGCCGCGGCGCGGACCATCTGCTGGCGAATCTGCCGACGCTGGGCAGTTCGAGCAATGCGGCGCTGACCGGCACGATCGGCAACCCCATGCGTGACACCTATTACTGGTATTACGCAACGCAGGTCATGTTCCACATGAAGGGCAAATATTGGGAGGCGTGGAACGGCCGCCTGCACCCACTTCTGACGCAGACTCAGGTTCAAAGCGGCCGGTTTGCCGGAAGCTGGGACCCCCGCCGCCCCGTGCCCGATAAATGGGGCCCGCACGGCGGCCGCATTTACGTCACCACGCTCAATCTGCTGTCGCTGGAAGTGTATTACCGCCATCTGCCGATTTACGAGGAGACGGCGAAGTAGCTTGTCGCGCTTGGCGGTCAGCTTTCAGCGATCAGCGGTCAGGGGGGAGGGGATAGGGACGGGGGAGCGAGACGGAGGAGCGCCGGACAGAGGGCGAATTGGGAAGAGGAACGGTTCCGTTGCATGCCGGCCGCTGGATTCCCGCCTGCGCGGAAAGGACACTTCGGCGAAGCTAAGTTCAAGGTGGTGGCTTGCAGCCTGTGGCTCGCAGCCTGTAGCCTCTAGCTTCCAGCCTCTCCAGGAGCTACCGGACGCGAAAAGCTGGCTTGCCCGAAGGGGCGGACTCTCGCGTAAAAAGGGCGAGAGGGGGATGCCTTAGATTCGCGTCAGTGCCGGTGAAGACTCGCTCCCGAGGTGTTGGCTCTAGGGGTACGGGAAGCCCCAGAGCCAACTGGGTCGCACCTCTGGCGGCGGGAAGATGCACAGCGCATGCCAGAGCCGGCGGGGGCTGGCAGAAATTCGCGCCGAGGCGGCAAATGCCCGTGAGAAACCCTCTTGCGAGGCTGCTCGCTGTCGCGCCCCCGCCATCGCAGCAGCGCTGCGGATGGTAAACTTTACAATTCGCGGTGGTAGATGGGTGACGCCGTTGGAGCGCGAGGGTGGCGGGGGCGCACCGCGAGAGCGGAAGCCCCCGAGGCGCCCGGCGGCAGAACTGGGG
>CAYZVT010000505.1:0-2567 GCA_964481585.1 uncultured Pirellulales bacterium | reverse complement strand
GTATGCCCGTAGCGCTCCAGCGCCGTCTCCTCGAAGTACAGTGGCTTGTGGCACAGCGCCGACGCTTTCCAAAGGAACTCCGTGCAGGCCCAGTCGCGACCATCATAGTTCGTATCGACGAGCAGACACTCGGCCGGAAAATCCTCGCCGGCCACGCCCTCCAGTTCGATTTCAAGACCGATCGCCGGCAGTCCTTTCGCCTGGAGCTTCTGCCAAGCGTCCTGGCAGTCGTCGGCGGTCTCGACCACGGCGGGCGTCGGGGGCGGCGGGTAATAACTATCGTCCTGCGGCGGCGCGCCGAACTGCGGCGGCGCGGCTTGCGGCTCGGCCGGTTCGGGCGTCGGCTGAAGTTCCGGCACGCGCGGCTCGCCTTCAAGCGGCGTCGAAGGCTCCTCCACTGCCGGCGGCAACTGCGGTGCTTCAAGCGGAGCGGCGGGCGTCGGACGCGCTTCAAACGGCGGCAGTCCCAATTCTTCTTCAAACGGATCGATCGGCGCGGTCTCTTGCTGCGCGGCGGCCGGCTGCGCCCAGTTCCGCGGCTCTTCCGTGGTGGGACTCGCCGGCCGCGCCGGGCGGATCGGCTGCCACTGAAGCCCTGAGGTCGGGGCCGTTTGAGCAACCGCCGGTTTGGGCTGCGCGGCGATCGGCTTGGCTCGCTCGACCGCCGGATCAATCACGCGCGGCGCGACGGGTTGGGCTGCCGGAGCGCTCTTTTTGGTGATGACTGACCGCAGCGGAGCGGATTCGTACGCGGCCTGTTGCACCGGACCGCTGGGAGCCGAGCGGGCCCGCCACTGAAGCTGGTCGGCCGAGGCGTCGTGCGTCCAACCGGCCAGCGCCAGCCCGAGGGCGCAGCCCCAGGCGGCGTGCTTAGAGCTTGCCGTCGCCCGAGGAGGCCGAGTATTCGGTCGTGTAGTTGGGCGCTTCCTGCGTAATGGCGATATCATGCGGATGATTCTCCCGTACACTAGCCGGTGAGATTTGAATGAACCGTGCTTCCGTGCGCAATTCTTCGATCGTTTGGGCTCCGCAGTAGCCCATGCCCGCTCGCAACCCGCCGACGAGCTGATAGACGAACGAGCTTAGCGGTCCTTTGTAGGGGACGCGGCCTTCGACGCCTTCAGGGACCAGCTTATCCGGCTGGTTCTTGCCCGTCTGGCGGTAGCGCTCGCTCGACCCCTTGACCATCGCCCCGATCGAACCCATGCCTCGGTAGACCTTGAACGTGCGGCCCTGGTAGAGAATCTGTTCGCCGGGGCTTTCGGCCAGACCGGCGAACAGACCGCCGATCATCACCACATGCGCTCCGGCCACGATGGCCTTGGTCAGGTCGCCCGAATAGCGGATTCCGCCATCGGCGATGATCGGAATATTGGCCTCCTTGGCAGCTTGGGCTGCGTCGTAAATCGCGGTAATCTGCGGAACTCCAATTCCCGAGATGACCCGCGTCGTGCAGATCGAGCCCGGCCCGATGCCAACCTTCACGGCGTCGGCCCCAGCTTCGATCAGGTCGCGGCAGCCCTCGCGGGTCGCCACGTTGCCGGCCACCACGTCGATGTCCCAGCGGCGTTTGATCTCTTTGACCGTCTCAATGACGTTCGCCGAGTGGCCGTGGGCACTATCGACCACCAACAAATCGACTCCTTTCTTAAGCAGGCTCTCGACGCGCTCGAAATCGTGTACGCCGACCGCCGCTCCCACGCGCAGCCTGCCTTGCCCATCTTTGCAGGCATCTGGAAAGCTGCGCATTTTGTCGATGTCTTTGATGGTTATGAGGCCAGTCAGTTTATAGTTTTCGTCCACCAGCAAGAGTTTCTCGACCTTTTTTGCCATCAAAATCTTCTCAGCTTCCTCAAGCGATACATTCCCCGTGGCTGTCACCAGCTTTTCACGGGTGGTCATCACTTCGGAGACCGGCATATCGCTGTTTTCGAGGAACCGCAGATCGCGGCGGGTGAGGATGCCTTCCAGACGGCCATCGGCGCGGGTGATCGGCACGCCCGAGACGTTGTTCTGGACCATTAGTTCCCGCGCCTTGGCGACCGGAGCATCGGGGGGGAGCGTGACCGGGTCGAAGATAATGCCGTTGGCGCTGCGCTTGACCTTGTCGACCTCTTTGGTCTGCGCGGCGACCGACATGTTTTTGTGGATCACGCCCAGCCCGCCGGCTTGGGCCAAGCCGATCGCCATCTCGGCCTCGGTGACGGTGTCCATCGGCGAGCTGAGCAGCGGGATGTTCAGCCGGATGCGGGCGGTCAGACGGGTGCTGACATCGGTTTCCGAGGGGACGACGCTGCTGTAGCGGGGCACAATCAGGACGTCATCAAACGTTACGGCCGTGCCAATGAGCTTATCGTGCATCGTGGGTCCTTCTCTCCGGCGGGTCCCGAGGCGTCAGTAGAATCCTGCATTATTACGCCTGGCGCACCAGCTTGACAAGGAGCCGCGTTTAGACGGCGAGCAACGCTCGCCGATCCCACGCGGCGTTGCCGCGCCGGAACGCACGGGACCGGCGAGCGGTGCTCGCCGGCGCTGTGGGGATAAAAATGGGCCAACCGCGTGTGGGG
>CAYZVT010000504.1:0-2569 GCA_964481585.1 uncultured Pirellulales bacterium | reverse complement strand
GGGCCGGGTGCTGACCGAAGGCACGCCCGAGGAGATCAAGGCCAACAAAAAAGTGCAGGACGCCTATCTCGGCGGCGTGCACGGGGTGATCGACGCATGAGCCTGCTCGAAGTCACCGGCTTGAACAGCTACTACGGCGACAGCCACATCCTGTTCGACGTGTCGCTGCGCGTCGAAAAGAATGAGGTGGTGGCGCTGCTCGGCCGCAACGGCGCCGGCAAGAGCACCACCCTGAAGAGCGTCATGGGCGTGGTGACGCCGCGCTCCGGCAGCGTGATGTTCGACGGCCGGGAGATCGCCGGCAGGAAGAGCCACAGCATCGCCCAGATCGGCATGCAGCTCGTGCACGAGGATCGGCGCATCTTCGGCAGCCTGAATGTCGAGGAAAACCTGGTGCTGGCGGGGCTGACGGCGTCGAGCAAATGGCCGCTCGACCGCGTCTACGCTATGTTCCCGCGGCTCAAGGAGCGCCGCACCAGCCGCGGCACCGACCTGTCGGGTGGCGAGCAGCAGATGCTGGCGATCGGCCGGGCGCTGGTGCGCGATCCGAAGATCATCCTGCTCGACGAGCCGTTCGAGGGCCTCGCGCCGGTGATCGTGCGCGACCTGATGAAGGCGTGCCGCGAGCTGGCCGCCGCCGGGCAAACCATCGTGCTGGTTGAGCAGAACCTCGCGGCCTCGCTGTCGCTGGCGCAGCGCGTCTACATCATCAACAACGGCCACATCGCCCACGAGGGCCCTGCGGCCGACCTCAAGGCCAACCCCGACGTGCTGCACCGGTACCTGGGGGTTTAGTTTTCTTAATCCCTCCCCCGAAGGGGGAGGGTGGCCGCTCACGAAGTGAGCGGCCGGGTGGGGTTGTGCTCAACGGAGACTCCACCCCACCCGGCTCGCGCCTTTTCGGCGCTCGCCACCCTCCCCGCTGTGCGGGGAGGGATGTCGCCGCTGCCCGATCGGCACATCATATGTCACCGCCGCTGCACCCCTGCGATAGGCGAAGTGCCACCATTCGCGGAAATAGTTGCCGAACCCGTGGTGCTTCATCGCGGCCACAAGCCGCGCGCGGTTGGCCTTGGCCTGGGTATCGATTGCACCGTTGCGCGTGTAGCTCCTGGCACTGAAGCAATCGAACCCGGTGCCCATGTCCACGCTGTTGTCGGGCGCGCGCTGCGTCCCGTCGCAATCGCCATACCGCGCGTGCGGGTCGAACGCCGGCGTCGTGCTGCCGAGCGGCACCAGCGTGAGATCGATCGCAATGCCGGCGGAATGCCTGGAGCGCAGCGCGATCCAGCCGTCCGCAAACAGCCGCCGTTTTTCAAGCTGCGGATAAAATCGTCGCGTCGCATTGTCCTCGCGCGACGACGCCCAGCGCGCCATCGCATCCACCGCGCGCTGCGGCCGGTAGCAGTCATAAACCTTGAGCGACAGCCCGTTGGCCTTGAGTTCGCTCTGCACCTGCTTGAGCGCCAGTGCCGCGTCGCGGCGCAGCACACATTCGGCAGCGCCATAGCCGGGCAGGGGCCGTCCGGTGAAATTGTTCGCGCCCGCATAGCGCATGTCCTGCGCGATGCTCTTGTCAACGTCGCGCAGATAAACGAAGCCCGGCGGCAGCCGGTTTTGCGCCTGCGCGCCTTGCAGCCCGATCGGCAGCGCGCACGCCAATGCCGCCGCGCCTGCGAGGCTTGCCAACAAACTTGCCAACGAAGAAGCCATCGGCCGATAGTGCAAGAGAGGCCACCGCCACAGATTCGACCAAGGATTCGTCCAAAGATTCACCCAAGGCATCTGCAACCTTTCGATTGTCAGCATGGAGACGGCAATGAGGTATTCGGGTTCATGTCAGTGCGGCAAAGTCAGCTTCGACGTCGACATGACGATCGACAAGGTGATCTCCTGCAATTGCTCTCGCTGCCGCCGGCTCGGATCGCTGCTCGCCTTCGCCGACAAGGATGACTTCACGCTGACGTCGGGCCAGGACGCGCTCAAGGAATACCGGTTCAACAAGCACGCCATTCACCATTATTTTTGCGCGAGCTGCGGCATCCAGCCGTTCGCGGAAGCTGTCAATCCGAAGACCGGCAAGCCGACGGTCGCGGTCAATGTCCGCTCGCTCGAGGGCGTCGACCCGGAGGCGTTCGAGGTGATGAAGGTCGACGGCGCGAGTATGTAGGCGACTGCTGGCCGTGCTGTCACCGTTGTCATGCCCGGGCTTGACCCGGGCATCCCCGCCTTCTTGCCTCGGATGCTGAGACCTGGTGGCCGGGAGGAAGGGCATTCACGTCCGTCTTCGACGGGTTATGCCCGGCCATGACGTGGAACGATTTGCGATCGCCGCCGCGGGGAACGCGACCCCCAAAAGCCATAACGGCCGCACCGTCGTGCAGCCGTTACAAGCTCTCGGATCCATTCCAGTACCGCGAGCCGAAGCTCCGATGCTGGTACCAGTTACTGAGGGCCTGAGCCGACGACCTTGCCGAATTCGCTGTTGCCAGCGCTTCCAACCGGCCGCTGCGGCCTTGGCGATCACCGGCTTCGGGTTTGACCCCGTCACCCGTGGTCTGCCAAGGAG
>CAYZVT010000503.1:0-2611 GCA_964481585.1 uncultured Pirellulales bacterium | reverse complement strand
ATCGGTGGTGACGGGAGCGTTGAGCGGCACGACGCGGCCATTGGCGGTGACGGCGAACTCGCCCGAGAGCGGGTAACGAAAGCTGCTGATGTAGACTAAAAACGGGTCATAGCCCAGCCCGGTCATCATCGCCCCCAGCAGCGGCGAGACGAGCAGCCGCACCACGCGGCCATGCATCCGGTCGGTGGTGCGTGCGTAGTAGGCTTTGCAGAAGTCGAAGTCAAAGCTCGGATGGGCCATCGGCAAGCAGAGCCGGGCCAGCATGTCGCGGCGGTAATTCACGATGTCGCAGTCGTGGAGCATGAATGCTTGCAGCCGTGGGTCGGCCAGCAGATAGCCAAAGGCCGTCCAGACCGAGCGGCCCTTGCCCGGCGAGCCGATCTGGAATCCGGCGTCCGCGAGTTGCTGATAGAGGCCCTGCACCCGTGCCCCGTCAGTCCACAGCACCTGGGCGCGGCTTCCGAGTCGATCAACGAGCCGGCGACATTCGCGGTAGTCCTCCACCTCGGGAGCGACGCCGAGCACGACGACCACCTGGTCGATATACTGCGCGTCGTGCAGCTGCTCAAGGATTCGCTCAAACGGGGCCGCGCGCATGTCGGCAGCCGTGACCGGCAACACCAAGCCGAGCTTGTAGTCCTGCGTGACGCGGTTGAGCATCCGCTCCAGGTGGCCCGGCTCTACCGTGCCCAGCTCGTGCAGCGTGGTGATGACTCCGTGTTGCCAAAAATCGGCCATAAAGGCTCCTACAGCAGATTACCATTTCTTGTAACCAATAGCCGGGGAGCAACGCTCCCCGGTCCGGACAAGTCGAATCGCGCGCGGCTTATCGGCTCTCGGCCCTCAGCCACGCGACTTGGTAAGGTTCCAATTTTAGCGGAGCCGCTTCGTCGGGACGAAAATCGGGGTTGAGCAGGTCGGCGCTGAACGTCCACGGCGCAAACTGCTGAAGATCGACTTCGCGCGCTGTGGAACTGATGTTCGCCAACACGAGGAGATGCTCACTCTTGTCGGGACTGGCGCGAAGCAGCGCCACGAGGGCGGGATCGTCAAGATTGAAGACCTGTTGAGCGCCGCCAGGATGAAACGCCCTCTGGACGCGACGCAGATCGAGAAGCCGCTTATAGCCGGCGAAGATCCGTCCTTGGACGGAAGACTCATCGCCGATGGCGTGCTCAAGTTCTTGCCAGGAAAACTTGCGGCGGTTGATGCGCCGCGCGTGCCCCGAATGATCGACCGCAGCCTGGTCGTTGGGGGTGCCGACGAGGCTATGGAAGTAAATGCCGGGGATGCCCTGCAAGGCAAGCATCACGGCCTGCGACGCCAGAAAGGCGTCGACGTGCTGCTGCCCCACATACTCGCCTTCCGGTTGCAGCGCTGAAAACCAGGTGATGTTCAGCTCGTAGGGGGACTGACTGCCGTCGGCGTTGCGCTTGTAGCTGATGCGCCCGCCGCGCCGCTCGACCGCTTGGAGCAACTTGGCGAGTCGCTGCGGTTCGACCAGCCCTTCCAGCGGGCGCACGCCGATGCCGTCGTGCGAGGCGGTGAAGTTAAAGTACGTGGTGCCTTCCCTCGGCGGCGCAAGCTGGGCCAGCCAGCGCTTCAGCGGCGTGGCATCCCCGGTCAGGAACGCATCGAGTAGGAGCGGCCCGAGGCTGAACTGGTAGACCAGGTGCGTCTCGTCCCCCTCGCCAAAGTAGCTGACGTTTTCCCGATGGGGCACGTTCGTCTCGGTCAGCAGCAGCACGCCCGGCGCGAGCAGATCGACCAGATCGCGCATCAGCTTGACCACCTCGTGCGTCTGCGGCAGATGGATGCAGGTCGTGCCGATCTCTTTCCACAGGTACGCGATCGCGTCGAGCCGCACGATCTGCGCCCCGCGCTCGATGTATGACAGAAAGACGTCGAGCATCGCCAGAAGCAGGTCCGGCTCGGCGAAGTTCAGGTCGATTTGATCCGCGCTAAAGGTCGTCCACAAATGCCGGGTGCCCCGGCTGGTCTCAAACGGCGTCAGCAGCGGCAGGCTGCGGGGCCGCACCACCATTGATAGATCGAGCGATGGATCGACCTCGATAAAATACCGCAGCCCTGGCTCCCGTCCGGCGAGATAATTCTGAAACCAGGCGCTTTGCTGCGAGCAGTGGTTCAGCACCAGATCGAACATGAGCCAAAACGACTTATCGAGCGTCTCCACGTCCTCCCAATCGCCCACGGCCGGGTCCACTTGTTGATAGTCGATGACCGAAAAGCCATCGTCCGACGAGGAGGGGAAGAAGGGGAGCAGATGAACCGTGCTCAGTCGGGTGTCGAGCCGGTGTTGCAGCAAGAAGCGCAAGAGCGTCCGTAGCGGGGCTTCGCCCTCGTCCTGGATTTGGTCGGCATAGGTAATCAGCACGACATCCTGCCGATCCCAGTCGTGCGACTCCTGCCCCGCCAATCGCGGCTCGTATTTTCCGATCAGTTCATGCAGTTTTTGTAAGCACGCGCCGGCCTGATGCCCGTACAGGCGCTGGAGACGGTCATGCAGCCGCGCGGTGTCTGCCGGTGTGAGAACCATGGTCTTGGATCGTCCTTGTAATATGCCGTGCGGACGCAAGAGCATACGCTTTAC
>CAYZVT010000502.1:0-2651 GCA_964481585.1 uncultured Pirellulales bacterium | reverse complement strand
CGGTGACCATTTCGGCGATGTTGCCGTCGTGCAGGATCATGCCGCCGATCAGCTGCACGTCATAGTGCCGCATCCCCAGCCAGCGGCGGCCCCCTTCGCGGCAGACGGCAAAGGCTTCGACGAGCAGATCGTCGAGCGTCTCCCCCGCTTCGAGCCGCTTGCGAAACTCCAACGTCTGCGCGCGCAGTTGCTCGTCGCTCAGCGCCTGGTACTTTGGCTCCAGCGCGTTGATCGCCTCGACCTTGGGGAGAAGCTTGCGCAGATAGCGGGCGTTGGCCGAGCCGAACAGCGAGGTCAGCCCCCGCTCAAACCCCCGCATGAAGGAGGTGCCAGCACCGGAAACGATTTCCCAAAGTTGTTCAAGTCGATCCATAGCGATCTAGATCTAGGCAAGAAGGGCCGAGGCCAGGGCGGTGCCTGGCGTCAGCTCTAAACAGGATGGGAGAGGGCTTGGCGTGCGCAACATATTCAAACAACGCAATTTATAACGATTATTACGCACCGTCAACAGGACTTGTTCGCTGCGGGCAAGGGGGCGATGGGGGCGTTCTTAGCAGAACTTGCGCAGCTTGCCGAGACGAATTCCCTATCCCAAGACGCGGCCCTTTGTCCGCTCCGAAGCCGACTGGTACACTCACAGCAGGCGCGCAGGGGCCGTTTCCCCCTCCATTACGACCCACGGCGAGGCTGCTTGGTTCGCACGAATCGCCGCAAAGAGGCCTGCCGCCAGCACTTGGGCTGCCGGTTTCCCGCTCGTATCCGACTCCTGCTGGCTTTCGCTGTGCAAGCTGCCCCCTTTACCACCGACATTCTGGGCCAACTGGTCTTTCTGGGGACCGGAACGAGTGTCGGCGTGCCGGCAATCGGCTGCGGCTGCGAGACCTGCCAGAGCACCAATCCGAAGAACAAGCGGACCCGCTGCGGACTGGTGCTGGGGCTACCGGAGGGAAACCTGCTGGTCGATACGCCCCCGGACCTCCGCTCGCAACTGCTGCGCGAGCGGCTGGGGATCATCCACGCGGTGCTTTACACGCACGAGCACGCCGACCACGTCTTTGGGCTGGATGACCTGCGGCTGTTTCCCTTCTACCTGGGGCATCCGGTGCCGCTGTACTGCGAGGAGATCGTCGAAGCGCGGATTCGCAAGTCGTTCGACTACGCTTTTGAAGTGCGTCCGAATATGCACGCCGGCGGGGTGCCGCAGCTTGCCTTTCACACGATCCGCAGCCACGAGACGTTCCGCATTCTCGGGGCAGAGGTCACGCCGATCCGGCTCAATCATGGGCCGAACTTCCGCGTGCTCGGTTTTCGCTTCGGCAACGTCGCCTACTGCACCGACACCAACGAGATCCCCCCGTCAAGCATGGCACTGCTCGAAAGGCTCGACGTGCTGATTCTCGACGCCCTGCGGCATCGCCCCCACAGCACGCACTTCTCGCTCGCCGAGGCCATCGCCGTCGCCGAGCAACTCCGCCCCCGCCGCACGATCTTCACGCACATGTCGCACGAGCTTGAGCACGAAGCCACGAACGCCAAGCTGCCGGACGGGATGGAACTAGCCTACGACGGGATGCGCGTGCCGCTGAGCTAGACGCTGGAGGCTGTAGCTCGCAGCTTGCAGCCCGTAGCCGCCTTTACTTGTTGCTCTGAGCCACGCGGCTTTTGTTGAGCAGATCGACGTAGTCGCGGGTGATGGCGGCCGCTTCGGTGAAGTAGTAGTCGCGCTCGACGACGGGGCGATTCGGGTCGCTCAGTTCTTCAAGCTGCTTTTCTTCTTCCTTGTCGGCGTTTAGCTCGGCACGCTCGGCGAGGAAGGTCGTTTCTTCGAGCGACTCCGTCTTCTGGTCCTTCTGTTCCAGATAGCGTTGGATCTTGCCGGCCAGCTTTTGAAAGTCTTCCGAGAGCTTCCGCCGCTGGAGCGAGCGGTTTTTCAGCAGATTCACCACGCCCGCGTCGACGAGATTGAAGTTCTCGTGCGGCACCTCTTTCACGCGGTCGAATTCGCGCGCGTAGTCCAGGTCCGACTCGCCCACGTCGAGGTGGGTCGTGATCGAGGGTAGCTCGATGTCGGCCAGTACGCCGCGATTCTGGGTGCTGTCGCCGCTCGGGCGGTAAAACTGCTGGATTGTGATCTTCAGCGCCCCCAGCTCCGGCGCATGAGGAATGCCGAAGATTTGGCGGCCCAGGTCGAGCAGTTGCTGTACGGTTCCCTTGCCATGCGTGGCCTTGTCGCCGACGATGAGACCACGGCGGTAGTCTTGAATCGCCCCGGCGAAGATCTCGCTGGCCGAAGCGCTGAACTTGCTCGTCAGCACCACGAGCGGGCCTTCCCAGGCGATTTCTTCGTCGCGGTCTTCGTAGGGTTCAACCCGGCCATCAAACCCTTTCACTTGCACGACGGGGCCGGACTTGATGAATAACCCGGTGAGGTTGACCGCTTCGGTGAGCGAACCGCCGCCGTTGTGCCGCAGATCGACCATCACGGCATCGACGCCCTCGGCCTTGAACTCGTCCAAAATCCGCTTCACGTCGCGGGTCGTGCTGCGGTAGTCGTCGCGGCCGGGACGCGCGCCGGCCCGGGGCATATAAAAGCAAGGCAGGTCGCTAACGCCCCACATTGAATGCGTGCCGGCGGGCCTTTGGGCGTTGGG
>CAYZVT010000501.1:0-2656 GCA_964481585.1 uncultured Pirellulales bacterium | reverse complement strand
ATACCCGGCCGCCAGCGCGCGGCGAATCTCGCCCGCGTTGACCGCGTCGACGAGCACGCCTGTGCGCCGCACCAGATCGAGAATCGCCAAATTGGAGCAGGCTTTTTGCGCGTACCGCACCACGTCGAACGCCGATAGATCGGCGATCCGCTCTACTATTTTCGCGGCATCGTAGACATAGGTGGGCGTGCCGAACTCGTGCGCGAGACGGTAAATGTCGATGCCGGCAATCTCGGTCCGCGTGAGAGCAAACGTCGGAGGTGTGGCCATGGATAAAAGCCCTACTACAGCGGTTTAGCAAGTTTCGTAGCCAATCGCCGGCGAGCAACGCTCGCCGGTTCGACGCGGAACCGGCGCGGCGCGGACCGGATGGTGTTGCCATCCGACTATTGGAGCATGCGACAGCAACGGGAAAACATCGGCGACGGTTTCTTTCAACGTAGCCGACCTTCGCAGTGCTGAAAAGTGCCGCCGTGGGAAATGGAAGCGGCACCGGCCGAACGCGCCGACCGGTGCCGCGAAATTATTCAGCAAAGCGATTCGTGCTTAGAAATCGTCTCCCTCGCCCTCGGCCGGAGCGACGGGGGCACTGGCTTTGCCGATCGCTTGAAGCACGCCTTGCTCGACCTCGACGTGGTAGCGCACGCCGTTGGGGATGGCCGTGAGCGTGAACGTCAGATCGTCCTGAGCATCGGCACCCGACAGGGCTTCGGCCACACGGGCAAGATTCGGATCGGCGTCGTTCTGCTCGGCCGCGAACCGCACCAGATCGCCGGTCGAAACGACCACCTTAAACGGCGGCACGGCTTGGCCGGCGTTGGCCTTCGACTGGTCGATCACGGTCTTGAGCGTTTCCAGGCTATTCTTGCCGAGCGCGACATAGAAGGCCTTTTTGCCGATGCCGACGACCAGATCGACCTTCTCGCCCAGAAGCTTCTGCGCGTCCTCCTCCTCGACCGGCGCCTGCATGCGGTGGAACGTCACGCCTTCATGCTCGGCGACGTTCCACTCGACGCCTTCAAAGTCGGGATCGGTTTCGGCGGCCTTTTCCAACTGCCGCAGCGCGTCCTCCAGCGGAGCGGCGTCGGCCACGTAGCCGCCGGCGGCCATCGTCAGCGCGTCGGGCTGGAGCTTGAGCAACAGGCCCGCGTCGATCTTGCCTTCTTCGGCCGTTTGGCGAAGCACATCCAAAAAGCCCCCGACGGCCGTCTTCACGGCTTGCCGGGCTTCTTCGCTTTCCAGCTCGGCGTCTTCCTCCAGCGCCTGGTTGGCACGGGCACGCAGCGCGTCGACCATCGCGACCGTTTGCGCGATGTCTTCCTCGGCAACCGTCTGGCTCGACAGCACGCCGCGAATCGCCGCGTCGGTCGTCATAAAGCCGGCAAAGTTGGTTTTGGACTGGCTAAGCTGCGCGGCTTGCTTGGCGAGTTTGGTCCCCGGCAGAGCGACGATCGAAAGATCGACGAACGTCTTCTCTTGAGCCGGCACAATCGCCCAACCGAGCGTCACCGTTTCGGTTTCTTCGATCAGCTGCGTGACTTGCTTCATCTGATTCTGGACGAGCTGCTTCCGCATCTGGTACGCCTGCTCGTCCTCATCCGGCAGCCGGTCGAGGCCCATCTCGACCCCCTGCTGCAACTGCTGCACCGCCAGATTGCGGAACACTTCGGGAATGTTCTGCACGTAAACGCGGGCGGCGACGTCGTACTGTTCGTTCAGTCCGTCGAGCAGCTTGACCGGATCGGCCGGCACATTGCCGAGCGCCTCAGCGCTGCGGGCAATGTAGGCCCAGCCGTTTTGCTCTTGAACGAAGATCGTCTGCTCACCGGCTTTCAGTTCGTAGATGCCTTGCTCGTTCTTCTGCGGCTCGGTGCCGGTCGCCGTGGCGACGGTGGTGATAATTGCTTGCAGGTCTTTCACCGGCACGAAGGCGAGCGGCTCGAACTGCTGGTTGTCGGTCTGCACGACAACGCCCCAGGGTCGGGTTTTATCCAGCCCGATCGTGCCCCGGCCGGCGGTCATCGCGGCCAACAGTCCTTCGGCCATCTGCGGCAGCCCGGGACGCTCGACCTGCTGGCCGACGTAGTCCAGATCACCCAGCAGTTGTTCGTAGCTGGAGACCGAGACGACGGCGACGGTTTTCATCGGCCCGTCCTGAGCCACGGCGGTCCGGGCCGGCGCGAGGCCGACGGCCGCCAGCATCGCCAGCATGGCAAGCCGTTGCGCGGGGATATTCTTCCACATTCTCACGTCCCACTCTCCTCCCAGTTGGATCGGGTTATTCTCGCCCGCCGCGCCGAGCGGCAAGCCCTACCGGAATTTAATACCCTTCGCGGCGGCAAAAGGTTTCTCAAAAACGGGTGTCGCGTTTGCGGCAGGTGGCATTTCGCTTCTAGCACGCCGGCAGTCGCTTGCCAAGGGTCATTCGCTCGGCGGGGGCGATTCTTGGCAGTTGCTCGGCGCGCAGGCGGGGCGCAAGGAAAAAAGCGCGACAAAAAGTAGTCGTTTCCCGGCGCGCAGCAGAAGCCGCCCGTCGCGGTTGCTCAAAAAACGCCGTGCTTCGAGAGGGGAAACGACGTGGGAGATCAGAGAGCGCCGCAGCTAGCGCTCGCGGTAGGTGATGCGACCTTTCGTCAGGTCGTACGGCGACAGTTCC
>CAYZVT010000500.1:0-2658 GCA_964481585.1 uncultured Pirellulales bacterium | reverse complement strand
AAGCGGGAGACTTGCAGACGTAATGCACCCAAGCCGGCGGCACATTCGGCAAAACCGCGCGATGCCGCGTCGCGTGGGCTTGGAAAACGTCGTCGAGCACGCGGCCAATCCCCCGCAGCCGCGCCCGTTGCTCCGCGCCGCTGACGACCGCCTTGGCCCGCCGGATGGCGATGTACTCGAAGAAAGCGAGCGTCCCTCCTGGACGCAGCAGCTTGAGCAGGGCCGTCAAAATCTGCTCGACCAATGCCACCGGAAAATTGTTCAGCGGCAGCCCCGACACAATCGCGTCGTAAGGCTGCTCCTCGGCCAGCGACTCGACGCGGCAGTGCAGCACCCGTGCCCGGCCGGCCACCCGCTGAAAGAGTGGCTCGGTTTCAAACCGCTCGCGGAGCCGCAGAACGAACTGATCGTTCAGTTCTACCAGGTCGAGCGTATCCTCTGGCCCCATCGCACGCACGATCGAAGCCGTAACCGCCCCGGTGCCGGGGCCGACTTCCAAAATCCGCTGCGGTGCGCCGTCCCGGCCGATTTCTTGCGCCAGCGCCCGCGCCAGTGCCGGCCCGCTGGGCATCACCGCCCCGGTTGTCTCAAACGTGCGGCGAAACTCCCGCAAAAAAACTCGGTAGTCGTGAAAGCCCATCAGGAGTGCCGGTCGTGGGTGAAGAACAGGAGCGGAGCAACATCGCGGCGAGCCAACCGCCGTGCGCCCAGCTTACCGCCTAAGGCCGTCAAGCTAAAGTCATTGCCGCGCAGGCAGAGCCTAGCGGTCAGCCGTCAGCGGTCAGCACAATACGCACGCCCGGCATTGCCGCGCAGACGGGAATCCAGCACTCGGTATCGCCCGCTGCGAACGACCTGACCGCAACGGAGAGCTTCAATGCGGCGGCACTTGCTCCACACTATCATTTGTGATACAAATGAATCTATATGCGATCAAAAGTGTTGGCTGAAGGAGTGCGGGGCGCGCTAGGACTTGATGCGAGGAGCGACGGATAGCCGTAACGCAAGAAGAAGCAAGGGTTTGTGGCACTGCGCTGAAGGATGGCTCGGTCGCACGCGGGGCGCGGCGCCCCAGGTGGATGGCGGCATATCTATCGTAAGCTCCAGACATGAAAGGACTTACGAAGATGGGACGCGCGACGCATTGGAAAAAGCGCCTCATTTTGTCTCATTTTGTCTCATTCTGTCTCGTGCGGGTAGCGGTGCGGCGGTTGTTCGAGACGCTGTGTGCCACGGGCATCTTGCCCGTGCATCCCCTGTTGCGGTGCGAGGCCGATGCCCAGCACCTCCAGTATTAGCCGCCGAAGGAGGATGGCCGACAGCAGCGATGGGTTCGCTATTCTTTTTCCGTAGGTCAGACCAACCTCGTCGCGCCGAAAGCACGGGCGCATGCGCCCGTCGCACCCGACGCCCTAGCTTCACGCCTACAGCCTATAGCTTGCAGCCTACAGCCCTAAAAGTCGTACCAAAGCCCAAGTCCATAGTGCTCTTCGCTTTGGCGGAAGAACTGGTACTGCGGGCTGTGGCCGTTGAGGTAGTGGAAGCCGGCTCGCAGGAGATTGCCATCGCGGCCGCGCCACTGCCAGCCGGTTTGGGTGACGAGCGTGCCGCCAAAATCCATCTCCTCGCGGAGCGAGACATGAGCGGCCCAAAATGGAGTCCCGCCGGGCACGGGGTCGACGGGGCTGTAGGCGAAGCCGAACTGGAATCCCCACGGCTCGGCACCGCCGTCGGTGTAGAACGCCCAATCGGCTTCGGCGTACAGCCGCAGCGATGGGTTGAGAAAATACGCCGTGCCGAGCACCAAACTGTCACGGCTGTAGTTAATCCGATTGCCGGTCATGGCCGGCTCCTTGATGAGCAGTTCATCCCCCAGGTGCGAACTGAAATGGAAGTAGCCGAACTTGTACTGGAATTTGCCGGAGCGATAAACTAGCGGCAGCCCCGCGCGAAAGTCCGAGGAAACCAGGTCCCAGTCGTCTTCCAGGTCGATCCGGGGAAACGCCGCCCCCTCGGCCTGGATCTCCCAGCCCTGGGGCATCGCGCTATCGCTCGTTCCGTAGCGCCAGATCGCCACGCGGGCACCGAGCGTGGCGTCGAACATCCAGCCGTCGTTTTCCTCGTAGAAGACCTGCGCCCCCAGACGCGGCTCATGCGGGCCGGCGAGATAGGAGCGGTAAACGACGCCATCGGGCAGCAGTTGCCAGTGCCACGGCTCGGGAGCGATCACTGAGCCGTCGGCCGTATCCAGATAGGGGCTGGCCGGGCGGCAGTAGTAGGCGTCGGCATCGACGTAGGGCATCGCCAGCGGCGGGTCGCCGTCGGTCACCACGACTTGCCCGCCTGGGCGTGGAAGCTCGGTCGGCAGAAAAGCCGTCTGCGCACGCACACCGCTTGCGCTCGCTGTGATAGCGAGGCATAGCAGCAGTTCGACGCAGAGCGGCAGTCGATCGCGCATGGCCCTGATCCCAATCTCTTCGTGCACCTTGCCGGTTCCTCCACGCAGCTCGCAAGCCGTCTGCGCCAAGGCCGCACCCGAGGCGGCGGGAGTGTAGCGATTCGGGGCGACCACGCCCAGACGGCTTTGGCGCTCAGGCGAGGGCGGCGGGAAGGAGAGGGGGAGCGGGATTTTGAATGGTGGATGGTGAATTGGGTACT
>CAYZVT010000499.1:0-2662 GCA_964481585.1 uncultured Pirellulales bacterium | reverse complement strand
CCTGACGCTGGTTGGGGTAAGAGCTATAATTTGCGTGTACGTGTCGCGGCCGTGACATGCTGCCCGGCCTTCTTCGGTTCCGCCCAAACTTCAAGCCCCAGCCGTAGCCCGCATGCGAGTTCAGCAGTTTTTAGAGCACCACGGTATCGCCACCAATCCGTTTGCCGAGGAAGATGCGCAGACGGACCCGGTCTTTCGCGAGCACTGCATCGCTAGCACCTATCACCCGACCTGGGACAAGATCTATGGCAACCCGGCGCAGCCGGCCACGTCGATCGTCTTTGGCGAGAAGGGGGCGGGCAAAACGGCCATGCGGCTGCAAATCGTCCGGCATCTCTCGGAGTACAACCGCGAGCACGCCAGCGAGCGGCTTTATGTGATCGAGTACGACGACTTTAATCCCTTTCTCGACCGCTTCTCGGATAAGCTCAGTGCCCGCAAGCAGCGTTCGGGCAAGGTGCTCGGCGAGTGGAAGCTGTGGGATCACATGGACGCGATCCTCACGCTCGGCGTGACGGGGCTGATCGACCAAATCCTCGGTGTCCGCCATGCCGAAGGCGTAGCCGGCAACCGCGTGGAGAAAGAGGACGCCCAGAAGCTCGACCGGCATCAGGTCCGCGATCTGCTGCTGTTGGCCGCTTGCTACGACCATTCGACGGCCGAGACGTTCAAAGGCCGCTGGCACCGGCTGCGGCGGGCGCTAAAGTTCCGCACTTGGCGCACCTGGTGGGACCGGGCACTCGGCGCGGCGGTGACGCTCGTGGCGATTGGCTTGATCCTTTATCTCGGGGCCTGGAACTGGCTCGCGCAGCCGTGGGTGTACTTGATCGTTGCGGCGGCTTGGGTGCCGTGGCTGGTGCGGGTTTGGAAATGGCATTGGGTCGCGCGGGCGATCGTCCGCCATGTGCGGGTCGGCAACCGCGAAACCGGGCCGCTGCGGCAAGTGCTGATGAACTTCACCCCCGCGCAAATCAGCAGCCAACCGCTGCCGAGCAAAGACCGCACCGACGACCGTTACGAGCTACTGCTGAAATTTCAGGGCATTTTGAAGTCCCTCGGCTTTAGCGGCATCATCGTGCTGGTCGATCGGGTCGACGAGCCGCACCTGATTAACGGCTCGGCCGAACAGATGCGGAAGCTCCTCTGGCCGATGCTCGACAACAAGTTTTTGAAGCACCCCGGCATGGGCTTCAAGCTCTTGTTGCCGATCGAGCTGACGACCTACGTCGACCGCGAGGAACGCGAGTTTTACCAGCGGGCACGGCTCGACAAGCAGAACATGATCCCCTCGCTCGAATGGACCGGCGAAGCGCTCTACGACGTGGCCAACGCGCGGCTGCAAGCCTGCGCCGAGCCGGGAGCGACGCCGACGCTCCGCGATCTGTTCGAGGACTCGCTGAGCGAGGAGCGGCTGATCTCGGCGCTGCGTGGTCTGCGGGTGCCGCGACATCTGTTCAAGTTTCTGTACCGGCTGTTCGTGGCCCACTGCAACGCCTACACTGAGGAACGGCCGGTGTGGAAGATTTCCAGCGACACCTTTGAGTCGACGCTGGCCGTCTATGGCCGCGACCAGGACGCCTTTGATCGGGGGCTGCGGGCCGGCTAGCGCTCGGGGCGATCCGCCTTGACCTGGTCGGCGGTTCCTGAGAGACTCCCCCACCACGGGCCGCAGGCTGTGGACCGTGGTGGAAAAACCTCAGCCAAGTACGCCCCGCTACGCGCGGCTTCGAGAAGCCGACGGTTGATAGCATGCGGGGAACCCAGGACGGGAGACGAAAAGCGATGGAGCGTACTGTCTTTTATGCCGCGCTAGGGGTGCTTTTTGTAGGCTTGACCGGATGCGGTGGCAGCACGCCGGCGCCAGCGCCTGCTGCGCAAGCAGCCGTGGCGGGGCCGGATCAGACCGTGAAGCAGTTTTTGGAAGCCGTCCGCTCGGGCGACGATGCCACGGCACAGTCGATGCTGACGAAGCTCGCTCAGCAAAAGACGAAAGAAATGGACATGGTTGTCGCCCCTCCGGGCAGCGACACCGCGCAGTTCGAAGTCGGCCAGGTGCAGCAGTCCAGCGACGGAACTGCTCGCGTGCAGAGCACTTGGAGCGACCTAGATCACGAAGGCAGCCGCCGCACTGACCAGATCGAGTGGATTCTACGGCCCGAAAACGGCCAGTGGCGGATTGTCGGCATGGCCACCCAAATCTTCCCCGACCAGGGGCCGGTGGTGCTGAACTTCGAGAACCCGCAAGAGATTCTGGAAAAAACGCGGCAAGCCGAACAAGCCGTTGCGCAGCCGAGCGGTCAGACGCGGCAAGCCACCAAACCGCAGGACCCGTTTGCCGGCGAGCGGAAGTAGAAGCTTCTCATCGCTAGCAGGCCGGGCAGATCCCGATCCGCTGGGACTGTCAAAGCAGCGTCTGTGGCGTAACCTATTCCTGCTGAACAACTTGAACGACACAGCCCAGAGAGGCTCTGCCACGGCGGCGGGGTCTCTCTTTTTTTGCGCGCCTGCTAGACAAGGGGTGAAATTACGGTACATTTTCGGACCATCGCTTAACCTGCTTTACCTAAAGACCCAAGACAATTTAACAGGCACATTTTACGGCTGAGGCTCCTTGACAACCGGCACCGTCGTGCTAACTTAGCGATCTAGCCTAAATTGACCT
>CAYZVT010000498.1:0-2679 GCA_964481585.1 uncultured Pirellulales bacterium | reverse complement strand
GCCGACCAGCAGCCGTGGGTACTCCTGGCGGACGCGCTCGATGATCGTCCGCAGCAGCCGCGTGCGGCCGGCAAAATCGCCGCCGAAGCGGCCGGGCCGCGTGCGGGCCGAGAGAAATTCGTGCAGCAAATAGCCGTGACAGGCTTTGATGTCGACGAACTGAAAGCCGACCTCTTGCGCAAGCCCGGCCGCCGCCACGAAGCGGTCGATCAGCCCTTCAAGCTGCGCGTCGGTCCACACAACCGACTGGTCACGCGGGTCGATTTGGAACTTTTTGTCGAGCAGCGGGTGATGGTAAGCGATGCGCGGTTCGAGCCGGTCCTTGCGATTCGGGCGTGCGAAGCGGCCGGAATGGGTGAGTTGCAGCCCCACGAGCAGCCCGTCGAGCGAGCCAAACGCCGTGCGATGCGCGGAGTGTAGCTCCTCGAGCAGCGCTTGCAGACCAGCGCGGTTATCCGCGACGGCGAGCGTTTGATTCGGGTTGGCGCGGCCGTCGGGCTGCACGGCGGCGGCTTCGCCGCCCCAGATCAGCTTCGCGCCGCTCAGGCCAAAATTGCGCCAGCGCCGCAGCGTGGCGGGCGAAGGGGAGCCGTCGGGCTGAGTGTCCCAGCCTTCCATCGGATGAATGCACCAGCGGTTGCCGACCGCGACGCCGCCGACTTCTAGCGGCGCGGCCAGCGGCGAGCCGGCGGCTGCCGAAAGCACCGTGTCATCCACCGGCAGCGATACGTCCAGTTCGGCGAGCCGCGCTCGAAACTGGTCAATCGTCTTCAGTTGCGCAACTTTCGGGTAGGGCTTAGCAGTTTCGGACACGGCTCACGCTCGCGGGAAAAACAGCAGAAAAGAGCGACAGTGCACGAGGCGATTGTACCCGCCAGCCGGCCGCACTTCGACCTTTGGCACCGGTTTTGCCTTAAGGAGAGTTGTCGCCCGCCAAGGCGATACCCCGTGGCTTGGAACCCCACGCGGGGCCGGAACCGAGAAGAGGCTTTTGGTTACGGGGCCGGTAAGGCGAAAAGGCAACTGCAACACAGGTTCAAACCGCTGCTGCGAAACGACTTGCAAGCGTAATGCCGGAAGGTCGCCGGCCCCTGCGGGGGCTGTGCAAGCAGCATGAGTTGGACGAAACAAGGCGAGCTGGTGGCCCAACAGAGAAGGGGTCGCCAGCTCGCCTGTTGCATTTTGGGTGTTGCAGATTCGCACACCTGTAGCATTCTGCTACACTGCCTCGGAGCCGGGCCGTCGGTAAGTACCCCCCTGGCGAAGCCCAATTGCCGCTTTTTCTCTTCGTGCGGGAATAAGCCGGCCCCCGCGCAGCGAAAAAGGGGACGCAGCTCTTTTTGCGCTTTGCGGGACGGAAGTTCTCCACCGCGCGGGGGGCTGATTTTCGTTGACAGCTTGGGCGGACCTAGTACGATGAACTTCGCTTTTCTACGTAATTTCCGCTGACGCTCTTTTCCAGCGAGGTCGAGGAGTATGTTGTTGTCGTTTACCGCCGCTCGGCGACGATACGCTTGCCTTTTGGCGGCTGGAGTGGGCCTCTTGTGGACGCTGCCCGCCGTGGGGGCGGAGAGCGCCTCGCCATCGGCCAACAGCTACAACCTGCCGCAGGTTGAGCTAATCAATAAATACATCCGCCGCGGCTGGAGCGAAAACGAACTGACCCCCTCGAAAGCGGCCACCGACAGCGAATGGTGCCGCCGCGTTTATCTCGACGTGATCGGCCGCATTCCGTCGGTCGATGAACTCGAATGGTTTTTGAAGAACCGCTCCGAGAACAAGCGGGCCGAGCTGGTCGCGCGGCTCTTGGGCGATGATTACGTCGAGGAATACGCCCGCCACTGGACGACGATCTGGACCAATGTGCTGATCGGCCGCACCGGCGGGACCGAGGACGACTCGCTCACCAACCGCACGGGCATGATGCAGTACTTGCGGCGCTCGCTGCAACGCAACAAGCCCTACGACCAGATGGTCTATGAGCTAATCACGGCGACCGGCTCAACGACGCCCGGGCGGCCCGACTTCAACGGCGCGACAAACTTCCTTGTCGAAAAATACGCCGAGAAGGCCGCACAGGCGACGGCCAAGACTTCGCAGATCTTTCTCGGTCTGCAGGTGCAGTGTACGCAGTGCCACAACCATCCGTTCAATGATTGGAAGCAGGACCAGTTCTGGCAGTTGAATGCCTTCTTCCGCCAAAGCCGTCCCTTGCGCGACTACGAAGGCCGCGAGATCGCCAACGTCACGCTCATCGACGAGAGCTTCGCCGGCGAAGGGGGCAATCCGGCCGATGCCGAAATTTACTACGAGCTGCGCAATGGACTGGTGCGCGTCGCCTACCCGGTGTTTGTCGACGGCACCTCGCTCGCCGCGAAGTATGCCGACAAGGGGGAGGACTTTGGCGATAGCGGTTACCTGGAAGACATCAATCGTCGCCAGGAACTGGCCGAGCTGATCCTGGCGTCGCAGGAATTCCCCCGCGCCATCGTCAACCGGATGTGGAGCGAGTTCCTCGGGCATGGGTTCACCAAGCCGATCATCGACATGGGTCCCCACAACCCGGCCACCCATCCCGAACTGCTCGACTACCTTGCCGGCGAGTTCCGCGAGTCGAGTTTCAACCTCAAGGAACTGATGCGGTGGATTGTGCTGAGCGAGGCCTATTCGCTTTCGAGC
>CAYZVT010000497.1:0-2686 GCA_964481585.1 uncultured Pirellulales bacterium | reverse complement strand
AACTTCGCCGGCACCGATCAGCAGAAGAAAGTCGGCACGCTCTCCGGCGGCGAGCGAAACCGCGTCCATCTGGCGAAGCTGCTCCGCCGCGGCGCGAACGTGCTGCTGCTCGACGAACCGACGAACGATCTGGACGTGGACACGTTGCGGGCGCTGGAAGAAGCGATTCTCAACTTCGCCGGCTGCGCGGTGGTCGTGAGCCACGACCGCTGGTTCCTCGACCGCATCGCCACGCACATCCTCGCCTTTGAAGGCGACGGCTACGTCCACTGGTGCGAAGGCAATTTTGAAATCTACGAGCAACAGCGCCACCAGCGCCTTGGCGCCGACGCCGACGAGCCTCACCGCTTCCGCTACAAGAAGCTCAAGCACTAACCGCACGCCACGCTCTGGGTGAAGCACTATCCCCGCCACCCGGTACTAATAGACGTGGCGTGAGAGCTTGACCGCTGGCGCGACATTCGCTAGGAATGCGGTAAGCGCGCCGGTGCCACGCAGCATGGGCGGGCGTTGTGCGACAACTATCAAGAGCGACTACACAAAGGAGTGTCCCGTGACGATCGTCCGAGTCGGTACCAACAGACGCTACGCCGACAACTGGGAAGCGGCTTTCGGCAACAAGAAGGCGAAGAAAAAGACGGCCACGCCCGCCGCGAAAAGCTCGGCCAAAAAGAAGCCGGCTAAGAATAAGAAGAAGTCGGGCAAGAAGGGCTAGGCACACGCCCTCTCTCCGTCCTTCCCGCGCAGGCGGGAATCCAGACCAGAACGGCCGGGGGCTTGCGCGCTGCGCCACCCATTTCACTCGTCATCCACCCTCCAACATCCACCCTCCACCACCGGGGGCTTCCGCTCGCGCGGTGCGCCCCCGCCACCCGGCGCGTTTTTCTCAAGCGCGAGAGAGATAATTGCCGGTGCGGGTGTCAACTTTCACCAACTCGCCTTCTTTCAGATATTCCGGCACTTGGACGACGCGGCCGGTTTCCAGCGTGGCCGGCTTGTTGCGCGAGGTGGCCGAGTTCCCCTTCACCCCCGGGTCGCACTCGGCGATGCGCAGCGTCACCGTGGCCGGCATCTGCAGTCCGATGCACTCGCCGTTGTAGAGCAGGGCGAGCATGCCTTCTAGTTCCTCGGTCATCCAGCCGAGTTCGTCTTCTAGCTCGTCTTTTGGAAGCGAGTACTGGTTGTAGGTCTCGTCGTCGAGAAAGTGAACGTGGGTCGGGTCGGCGTACATGAACTTCACCGCCCGCCGCTCGAAATCGGCCTCGTCGAGCGACTCGCCCCCTTTGAGCACCAAGTCGGCCTTTTGCTTGGTAAGTAGATTGCGGGCGCGATACTTGTAAAGCGTCGCCGCGCCGCGGGCAGAGGGAGATTGGACCGTGACCGTCTCGATCAGGTGCGGCGCGTCGTTGTAGTTGACGACCGCGCCGGGCTTGATGTCTTTCGCCAACATCGCATGCTTCCTTACGGCAAAATCGTTCCCGAGGCCGGATCGACCGGCACGCCATCAGTTAGATCGATGAGCGCATCGACCACCATCAGCAGGCAGCTTGGATCGAGCATCTCTTCCATCTCGTCCTCGTCCGCCGGCACGTCGTCCGACAGTTGCTCAAAGTGCATCAGGTCGAGCCGCGCGTCGCTACGGCGAAGCGTCGCCAGTTGTTCCGGCTCGGCCTCGCGGCCTAACTGGTCTGCCAGTTCCGCGGCCTGCTCCGTCACCGCGTCGCCCGACTCGAAGGTGATTTCGAGCATCGCGTGATCGTCGGGCGAACGCAGCGTGAGCGACTCGAACAGCCCGTCCTCATCGGCCGTCAGATCGACGAGTTGGTACTTCGCATTAATTTCGCCGAGCGTCCGCTCGATCTGCGTCAGCGTCGGCCGGCGGCGCGATTGAAACAGCACGAAGTAGGTTTCGCGCCAGTGGTAGTTTTCGCGGTCGTCGGGGAGCATGCGGAAGTTCCTGAAGGCGGAAGGCGGAGCAGAAAAGCGGAAAGCGGAAAGCGGATGCTGGCGCATGAGGCGTCGTGAGCTTGGCGATGTGCAACGCGCCAGCGCCGGCTTTCCGCTTTTCCCCCTTACTCGCGCCATTCGTCGTCGGCGGGGCCGAGGCCGCCTTGCCAGGCTTCGAGAGCGGCGAGGAGCGAGTCGCGTTCGTCGCCGGTGGCCCAGACCGATTCGCCTTGTTCGAGCCGCACCTCATAAAAGCCCTCGCGGGTGCAATCTTCCGATCCGCAAAAGTGCGGCGTGGCCGAGATCCACATAATGCGGTAGAGCGGTACGTGCTTGTCGTCGACCAGACCAAAGATAGACATCTTACTCCTCTCGATTTACTTTCCCAGTTCCTGCGATCGCCGCGTCGCCGCCTCGACGGCCGCGATCAGCGCTGCCCGCAGACCGCCGTTTTCCAGCGCTTGCAGACCGGCAATCGTGGTTCCGCCGGGGCTGGTCACGCAGTCTTTCAGCACGGCCGGATGCTCGCCGGTTTGCAGCACCATTTCCGCCGCGCCGCGAATCGTCTGGGCCGCCAGCGCCGTCGCCACGTCGCGCGGCAGGCCCATCAGCACGCCGCCATCGCTCAAGGCTTCGAGCATGACGTACACGAAGGCGGGGCCGGAACCGGCCAGCCCGGTGACGGTGTCGAGGTGCTTTTCGTCGAGCAAAAACGCCTGCCCGACCGCCGCCAGCAATT
>CAYZVT010000496.1:0-2686 GCA_964481585.1 uncultured Pirellulales bacterium | reverse complement strand
TCATCATGCACCCCCAGGTCTGGAAAGTCTCCGGGCATTACGATCTGTTCCACGACTACATGGTCGATTGCCGCGAAACGAAAAAGCGCTACCGGCACGACCAGCTGCGCGGCCGCTGGGTCGAAGCGAAAGACAAAAAAATCTTCGTCACCACTTCGGCCGAAGCAGGGCAGGAGGAAGAAGACCTCCAGCGGCGGGCGCTGAAGTTCTTCAATCTGCGCGGCAAAGACGCCGACCAACTTAACTGGCAAAGCCCGCTCGTTTCGCTTGCCACGGTCGAAGATTTGGCCCAGGTACTCGCGCCCGAAGCGAAGGAACTCGGCAGCCTGACCGATCCCCGCGAGTTCAACTTGATGTTCAAAACGATCGTCGGCGCGATGGGCTCGGAAGAAGACGCCGCCTTCCTCCGCCCGGAGACGGCACAGGGCATCTTTGTGAATTTCAAGAACGTGCTCGACAGCACGCGCGTCCGCGTTCCGTTCGGGATCGCGCAGGTCGGCAAGAGTTTTCGCAACGAGATTACGCCCCGCATTTCCACCTTCCGCTCGCGCGATTTTGAGCAGATGGAGAGCGAGTTCTGCTGCCATCCCGCCCGCTCGCGCCAGGGGTACACCTACGGGCGCGACCGCCGCTTCCAGTGGTACACCGATCTGGGCTTGGCCGGCGAGCGGCTGCGGCTGCGCGACCATGACCCGGATGAACTGAGCCATTACTCGACCGGCACGGCGGATATCGAATACGCCTTCCCCTTCCTGCCGCCCGGTGAATTTGGCGAGCTAGAAGGCATCGCGCACCGGGGCGACTTTGATCTGCGGAGCCACATGGAAGGCAAGCTCGACCCGAACACCCGTCCACTGCAAGTCGAAACCGACGCCAGTGGTAAGCCCAAGTGGAAGGGGAGCGGCCGCGACTTGACCTATCGTGACGACCTGACGAACCAGCGTTTCACGCCGCACGTCATCGAGCCGTCGGCCGGTGCCGATCGGGCGACGCTCGCCTTCCTCTGCGAAGCCTACAGCGAAGACGAAGCACCGGACGAAAAAGGGCAGATGCAAACCCGCACCGTGCTCCGCTTCCACCCCCGGCTCGCGCCACTGAAAGCGGCCGTCTTCCCGCTCGTGAAGAAAGACGGCATGCCCGAGATTGCCCAGGACATTTACCGGGCACTCAAAAAGCAGGTGCCGGTCTTCTACGACGAAAAGGGCGCCGTCGGTCGCCGCTACCGCCGCCAGGACGAAGCCGGCACGCCGTACTGCATCACCGTCGACGGGCAGACGCTGGACGACAAGACCGTCACGATCCGCGACCGCGATTCGCTCCAGCAGTGGCGCGTCAAAGTCGACGACTGCGTGGACGAGATCGTCCGCCGCGTGACGTAGGTGTTTAGCTGTAAGCTATTAGCTGTAAGCTATTAGCTGTGAGCTATTAGCTGTGAGCTATTAGCTGCTTAGGCAAAAGCGTCCTTCCCGCGCAGGGTGGGATTCTAGGCGGTGGATCATGCGCTACGGGCTTCGCCCTTCGCGGGAAGGACGGGAGCTTCCGCCTTTCCGCCCTCCGCTTTCCGCTTTCCGCTTTCCGCTTTCTTGCGCTTTCGGGGGCTTCCGCTCTCGCGGTGCGCCCCCGCCACCCGTCAATGCGCGGTGCGCCCCCGCCACCGGTCGTCTTCAGGCCCGATCATGCAGCCGTGTGGCGAGCAGATCGAGTTGGCCTTTCAGATCGGCCAGCAGCACGCGCGGGTTGGCCCCTTCGGAAAAGTGGGCGTAAAAACTTTTGGCCGGCCCGGCGTGGGTCGTGCTGAGCAGGTGCGTGGTGTGCTGCAGGTCGTGCAATTGCTGATCGACCTGGACGAGCCGCGTGGCGGTGTCGCTGCCGCTGCGCCAGAGCCGTTCAAGCTGAAGCAGCAAGCCGCAGAGCATGGCGCATTGGCCGACCAGCGCAATCGGCAGTCCCAAGTCCCACAGCTCCTGCCGGTTGTCGATCCAGCCCCACCCGAGCAGCACGCCGCCACAGGCAAAGCCCATAAAGCCGAGCGAGAGCAAAAGCATCGCCACGACGCCGGCGCTCCGCTTCGGAGGCGGGTCCGCGACCGGCTGCGACGGCGAAAAATGCGGCCCCGCACCGGCTCCGTGAACCGCCGCGTGGGCGGGATCAAAGCGAAACACGGGGGCCGAGGCTACCTGCCCTGTCCGCGCGTTCTGGCGAAGCAGCCGATCGGCCGAACGCAACTGCTCCTCCACTTCCCAATCGTCCAGCGCCACCGGCGGCGCGGCCGCCACCGTCTCCTGCGGCTCGTCCTGTTCGGCCAGATCGACCCCCTGGTCGAGAATCTGACAGGCGTGGGTAGCGGTCAGCAGCGCCGGATCGGTGCCGATCTTCTCGCCGCAGCGAGCGCAGCAAAAGCCCCCCTCGTCGAAGGAGGCCACGCCCGGCACGTCTTGTCGGCACGCTTTACACCACATAGCAGGCCCAGAGGCTGAGAACTGAAGTCCGTTGTCAGCATCGGCCAGAGGCGGTGGTAGACTGTAGCGATTTTGACGATTTTGAGGCGTCGGCGGAGGGAAAATTAGGGAGCCTTGGCAGCGGGGGCATTCATGGCGCCCCCTGGAGTTGCTCATCCAGCCGGCCGTTGGTCAGCGCCGCGCGCTGCCCGCCGAGCGGCAGCAGCGCGTCGAGCAGCACGGGCTGG
>CAYZVT010000495.1:0-2694 GCA_964481585.1 uncultured Pirellulales bacterium | reverse complement strand
AGCTATAGGCTGTGCTCAAGCGGTTGACGCTCTTCAGTTGATGAGGAATAGAGGAGGTTCGTGTCGAGGTCGTTCTTTCTCGATTCCCCATCACTCCAGAGCTGGCAGACCAGAGCAGTTTTCCCTTGGTGTCCTAGGCTCCCCCTAGCCAACGCGGCAACGCCGCGCGGGACGGGCGAGCGTGGCTCGCCGGCTCTGGGCAACGAGAAGCGGGCAGACCGCTCTCGCGAGTGGCCGCGCGGCACGGCAAAAACGGCCCCACCGCTACAGACCGCCATGCCTAGCGAGCGGCAACTGCAAAGCGGTTGCTGCGCGGGGAAGCCGGCGCTGCGCGGGTTTGGACAGTACGCCGGAGAGGCTTATAATGAAGTCGGCCGGAAAAGCTCGCTTTTCCACCCATTGAAGCTGATTCCGCCGCCAGGTAGGCGGGACGAGCGAATAGCAACAAGGCTCGTCCCGCTCGTCTTACGCCCCCCTTCGCTTCGTCGATCCGCCATCCCCGCGCGAGAGGTTCTCGATTCGTGCCCAGCCGATTTTCTACCGTCAGCGCCGCCGTGGAAGCCATCGCCCGCGGCGAGGTGGTCATTGTTGTCGATACCGAAGACCGTGAGAACGAGGGGGACTTCGTCTGCGCGGCCGAGAAGATCACGCCCGCAATCGTGAATTTCATGATCTCGCACGGACGCGGGCAGCTTTGCGTGTCGCTCTTGCCCGAGGTCTGCCAGCAACTCGACCTGGCCCCGATGGTCGATGAAAACACTGCTCCGCTGGGGACCAACTTCACCGTGCCGGTCGATCACCGTAGCGCGCGAACCGGGATCACGGCCGCCGAGCGGGCACGCACGATCGAAGCCCTCTGCGACCCGGGCAGCAAGCCCTCCGATTTCGTCCGCCCCGGCCACATGTTTCCGCTGGTGGCCAAGGAAGGGGGCGTCCTGCGCCGCGCGGGGCATACCGAAGCTAGCGTCGATCTGGCGCGGATGGCTGGTCTGAGTCCCGCCGGCGTCGTCTGCGAAATTCTCGACGACCACGGCGACCGTGCCACGCGCGATCATCTGATCGAGCTGGCGCGGCGGTTCAAGCTCGAAATCATCTCGATCGAAGAACTCATCGCCTACCGCCGCGTGCGCGAGAAGCTCGTCTACCGCGTGGCCGAAGCGCAGATGCCGACCCATTACGGCACCGGCACGATTATCGCCTATGGCGTCAAATACGAGTCGCAGCAGCCGGTCGTGTTCGTAATGGGCGACCTCTCCAAAGCCCAGGCCCCGCTGGTGCGGCTTCACTCGTCCTGCTTTACGGGCGACTTGCTCGAATCGCTCCGCTGCGACTGCGGCGATCAGTTGCACATGGCGCTCGACATGATTAGCCGCGAAGGGACCGGCGTGCTCGTCTATCTGCCGCAAGAAGGCCGGGGGATCGGGCTGGTCGAGAAGATCAAAGCCTACCACCTGCAAGACCAGGGGCTTGACACGGTCGAGGCGAACCACGCCCTCGGCTTCAAAGCCGACACGCGCGACTACGGCGTCGGGATTCAGTTGCTCAAGGATCTGGGGCTAACCAAGGTCCGGCTGCTGACGAACAACCCGAAGAAAACCGACGCCTTCATCTACGGCGGCTTCGATCTGGAAGTGGTCGATCAGGTGCCGATCCTGCCGCCGATCAACGAGCACAACGCCCGCTATCTCGCCACCAAACGCGACAAGATGGGCCACCAACTGCCGCCGAAGTAGGCGTCCACGTACGGGTGCCAGTGCTGGCTTGTCCAGCAGTGCCCTCAACCGACTAGGATTTCCCGCATGACTCTGTAGCGGCAAGGCGAAACCGAGGACGTATAGGCCTGCGGGACGGAGCTTCCTTGTTATCTCTTTGTTGGGCAAAACCAATTCTGTTCGGTACCACCCACCAACAGCACTGCCGGGCAAGCCAGCAGTGGCACCCGTCGCCCTACTCAATCTCGAAGATCGCTTCGATCTCGACGGTGATGTTGCCCGGCAGCGAGCCCATGCCGACGGCGCTGCGTGCTCCGACGCCGGCGTCTTCGCCGAAAACGTCGCGCATCAGTTCGCTATAGCCGTTGATGACGGCCGGGTGTTCGACGAAGTCGGGCGTGCTGTTGACCATGCCGAGCGACTTGACGACGCGCTTCACTCGGTCGAGGCTGCCCAAGTGCTGCCGCAGCGTGGCAAGCATCGCCAATCCCGTCTGCCGCGCGGCCGCTTTGCCCGCTTCCAAGTCCACGTCGCTGCCGACTCGGCCGGTCAGGAGCGAGCCATCGACCTTCAGCGGACCATGTCCCGACAGGTAGGCCAGATTGCCGACGACCACGACGGGCTTATAGACGCCCATCGACTTCGGGGCCGGCGGCAAGGTGAGGGACAACTCGCTCAATCGAGCTTCCGCGTTCATCGGGGGACGCTCCTTGTTCACTTGCGATAAACCTGCTGCGGGTCAAACACCCGCTCGCCCACGACCTCGACCCCCTGGTCCGTGACGCGGCGGAAGAAGCAGCTTTTGAAACCTTCATGACATGCCGCGCCGCCGCGCTGCTCGACTTTGAGCAAGATCGTATCGCCGTCGCAGTCCACGAGCACCTCGCGCACCCGTTGCACGTTGCCGCTCTCTTCGCCCTTGCGCCACAGCCGGCCGCGACTGCGGCTGTAGTAGACCGCGCGGCCGGTGGCGAGCGTTTCG
>CAYZVT010000494.1:0-2708 GCA_964481585.1 uncultured Pirellulales bacterium | reverse complement strand
CCATCATCACCGCGCCGCCGGCAGCCGGCTCAATGCCGTGTACGTCCTTGAGGTAGTCGCTCAGCTCTTTGGCCTCTTTCAGAGTCAGGCCCACGATCTGGTCGCCGAGCTGCTTGGTGGCATCGGAAAATTCTGCAACAGTGGCCATGATAAAACGTTTCCTTTCTTGCTTCTCATCTGCATCGCACGGGAGGGCGGCAAAATCCGCATCCGGCGGCGACGTTCAGCCGTAACGAGGGGTTAATTGTGACAGGGCTGGCCCCAACCTTGGGTTCGGAGGCCTCATTCCACAGCCTGGGGCCAAGCTGCGGGCGTTTCGCACTCCTGGAAATCGCGCGTTGTTTCTTTGTGTCGGTCGTCCCGCCGCCCGGCGCGGCGCCTACGGGACTAGGCGCCTTCCGCAGCGGTCGCTCCCTCCTCCTCGCCCTTCTGCTTGACCTGGCTGGCGAGCGCGCCGCCGGGAGCGAGCAGTTGCGAAACGAGTTGGGCGCCGGGCGAGAGGATCTGGCCGACCAGAATGCTGAGCTGCTCCTGGCGGCTGGGCCATTTGCTGACCCGCTTCACGTCGTCCGCCGAGAGCGGAGCGCCGTCCATCACGCCCCCCTTGGGCTCGAAGTTCTTGAACTTCGCGTCCTCGGCGTACTTCGTGACGATCTTCGCCAAGCTGACAATGTCCTCGGCGCCCCAGACCACCGCCGCCGAGCCTTCCACTCCGGTGAAGGCGGCCGCCAACGGCGTGCCTTCGGTGGCGCGGCGGGCGAGGCTGTTTTTGATCACCGTCAGGTGGATGTTCTGCTCTCGCAGTTGCTTGCGGAGCACGAAGTTCGTGTTGGCGTCCATCCCGACGACGTTGACGACCAGCGCGTCGCCGACGCCTTCCAGCCGCTGGGACAGCTCGTTGGAGATCAGTTCTTTGACGTACTTGCTCATGGCGATTGACTGCTAGAAAAAGTAGGGTGCGTTGGCCACACCGGATGTTTTTAAGAAGGTTTTTATGGGGGCTTCTGGCGGGCGTATGCCGCGATTTGCGCGATTAGACCGCGACGCGCACTCCGGGGCTCATCGTCGCGCTTAGGGCGATGCCTCGCACGTAGGTGCCTTTGACCGCCTTCGGCTTGAGGTGGTTGATCTGGTCGATTAGCGCCTGGGCGTTGTCGACGATCTTCTGGGCGTCGAAGCTGAGCTTGCCGACGATCGCGTGGATGTTGCCGCCGGAATCGTTGCGGAACTCGACCTTACCGGCCTTGTATTCCTGCACGGTCTTGCCGATCTCCGGCGTGACGGTGCCGGCACGGGGCGAGGGCATCAGCCCTCGCGGACCGAGCACGCGGCCGAGCGGGCCGACGAGCTTCATCATGTCCGGAGCCGCAATGCAGGCGTCAAACTCGGTCCAGCCGTTCTTGATCTTGTCCGCCAGGTCCTCGGCCCCCACGGCGTCCGCGCCGGCTTCCTCGGCTTCGCGCGCCTTGTCTCCCTTGGCGAACACCACGACCCGCTGCGTCTTGCCGATGCCGTGCGGCAGCACGATCGAGCCGCGCACCAGTTGGTCCGCCTGCTTGGCGTCGATGCCCAGCCGGATCGCAATCTCGACCGATTGGTCGAACTTCGTGGTGTTGAACTGCTTGAGCAGGTTGACGGCTTCCGGCAGCGGAAAGGTCGGCTTGCCCTCGGGCAGCTTCGCTTTCATGGCCTTCATGCGTTTGGTCGCGGTGGACATAGGCGTGGCGACTTTCTGGGCTTGAACTCGAAATGGATCTGGCAGTGCTGAACCGAGCCGGCCGCTCGTTGGCGCGGCCACTCCTCAGCGGGTTGATTTTTTAGTTGGACGGCAGCCGGGACAGCGTTAGCCTTGAACGGTGATGCCCATGCTCCGGGCGGTGCCTTCGATCAGGCGGCGGGCGTGTTCCACGTCGCGGGCGTTCAGGTCGTTCTGCTTCATCCGCACAATGTCGTCGATCTGGGCCTGCGTGACCGTGCCGACTTTCGTGCGGTTGGGGACGCCCGAGCCTTTGGCGATGCCGGCGGCTTTTTTCAGCAGCGCGGCGGCCGGAGGGCTTTTGGTCTCGAAGTCGAACGAGCGGTCGTTGTAGACGTTCACCACGACCGGGATCGGCATGCCGCCGGCTTCGCGCGTCCGCTCGTTGAAAGCCTGGACGAACTGCCCCAGGTTGATGCCGTGCTTCCCGAGCGCGGTCCCGACCGGCGGGGCGGGGGTGGCCTGTCCGCCGGGAATCTGGAATTTCGCGGTTGCGACGAGTTGTTTTGCCATGAGATTCTGTCTGGAGATTCAATCCGTGGGGGAAATTGTCGTGGGGAACAGGTCGGGCGCTCTCAGGCACTGCTGGACATGCCAGCAGTGGCACCCTCAATTTTGGCATTGATCCGGTACTAGAGCGTCTCGACCTGCCAGTATTCCAGTTCGACCGGCGTGGAGCGGCCGAAGATGTTGATCATGACCGTGATGCGGCCGCTGGCCTCATCGATGTTCGAGACTTCGCCCTCGAAGTTCTCGAACGTGCCTTCGTTGATTTTGACGCGGTCGCCGACGGCGAAGTTGATCTTCAACTTCGGAGCTTCCTCGGTCTTCTCCTCCGTCTTCTGGATCTCGTCACGTCGCGGTAGCCCGGGAGGCGCGTCCAGTCGGGCTCCGCGTACGGCCGCAGGAGCGGGTACGTGAAGGGCTGCTCGGCCGCGTGCGCGTGCGCGTC
>CAYZVT010000493.1:0-2720 GCA_964481585.1 uncultured Pirellulales bacterium | reverse complement strand
TCCCAAGTTTTGAAAACGTACATCGTGCTGCGCGAGACGATGAGTGCCGATGGCAATGTCGATCGTCCCTTCGGCCAGTCCGGTGAGAATCTGCGATTGTTCTTTCGCTGTACAAAACCGCGAAAGGCGGGCAATCTCGAAGGGGAACGCGGCCATGCGGCTCGAAAACGTGCGGTAGTGCTGCTCGGCCAGCACGGTTGTCGGCACGAGGACCGCGACCTGGTAGCCCGCGTCGATTGCCTTGAACGCCGCACGGATCGCTAGCTCGGTCTTACCAAAACCCACATCGCCGCAGAGCAGGCGGTCCATCGGCTGCGGCGATTGCATGTCGTTTTTAATCGCGCGGATCGCCGTCAGTTGGTCCGGCGTCTCTTGATACGGGAACGCCGCATCGAACTCTTGTTGCCAAGCCGTGTCCTGCGGAAAGCGAATACCCGGCCGCGCGGCGCGTGCGGCTTGCAGCTCGATCATTTCGACGGCCAGATCGGTGACGGCCTGCTCGGCGGCTTCCTTTTGCCGCTGCCAGGCGCGGCCGCCGATCCGCGAGAGCGGAGCTTTGCCGCGCGTGCCGCCGACGTATTTTTGGACTAGCTCGATCTTGGACGAGGGGACGTAAATCTTCGTGCCGCCGAAGTATTCCAGTTCCAGATGTTCTTCGGCTTGCCCTTCTTTTTCGAGCAGTTTTAGCCCACGATAACGCCCGACGCCGTGCGCCAGGTGAACGACCAAGTCCCCCTTGCGCAATTCCAAAAAGCTGTCAATCACGCGGCCGAGCCGGCGGCGCGAGGTGGGGCGAATCAGGTCCGTGCGGTGGAATAGCTCGCCGCCGCTGACGAGCGCGATCCCGTCAGGCACGAGCCGAAAGCCGCTATGCAGATGCCCGATCGGGAAGTGCAGCCGATTTTGGCGGGCGAGCTTCGTCTCGGCAAACAGTTCGCCCAGCCGCTCGGCTTCGGCGGCGGTTTCGCAGACCACGTAGACCTGCTGCCCCTCACTGACCGTTTCAAGCTCTTCACGGACGCGGCCGATGTCGCCGCTGAAGCGCTCGACCGATTCGATTTGCAGATGGCAGGTCGTCTCCAGCGAGCCGGCCGAAATGCTCTCCGCCGTGGCGGACGGGAAACGGTAAACCTCCGCCAGCGCCGTCGGCACGCTATGAAAATCCTGGGGCCGTTCGAGACGCTGGAGGTAGTGCCGCCCTTCTTCTTGAAGCTCGGTCGGCTCGATCAGCAGAAACCGACTCGACGCCGGCAGGTAACTTGCAAAGTGTTCGCGGTCCACCGTGCTGCCGGGGGTAAGCACGGTCACGTCGATCGCCTCAAGCGTCATCAGGCTCCGCTGGCTGGCGACCTCGAAGCGGCGGATTGAATCCACCTCGTCCCCAAACAACTCCACCCGCACCGGATCGAACCAATCCGGGGCAAAAATATCGAGAATGCCCCCGCGCAGCGAAAACTCGCCGGGCAGTTCAACCGCCGTCGTGCTCTGAAACCCGCGCTCCGCGAGCCAGCGGGCCAGCGCCTCCAGGTCAATCGTCTCCCCCACCCGCAGCCGCCGCGTTTGCTCGTCGATCGTCGTAGGATCGGGAACCGGCTGGAGCACGCTTTGGATGCTGGTGACAACGATCGCCGGAGGCTGACCAGAGCGAAGCAGCTTAAGCAGCCGCAGGCGATCGCCATAAATGTCGTCGTACACGACCTGCTCGCCGCGCTCCGACTCCCAGGCTGGAAAACGCTCGGCGGCGGTCGTCGTGAACAGCGCCAGGTCGTCGCAAAAATCGTCGATGTCGGCCTGATGGGGACAGACGACCACGAGCGGCCCGCTCGCCTGCGCGGCGAGGGCTGCCGCAACGAGCGCGCGCGAAGAACCCCAGACTCCGTCCAGCGTCGCACTGTGGCCTGCCTGCAGGCTGTGGACGACTTCGGCGAAGCCGGTGTGCCGCGTCACCAAGCCGGGCAGGTGCACAAGCTGCGGCGGCTTTTGGGTAGCCAGTTGAGGCGGAGACATGGTAAGTTTAGCATTTTATCCGCCCGGGCCGCGCCGGGGTAGCGCAGTCGGTAAAGACCTTCGAGGACCGTTCCTATGACCCACGCTTGGCACGAAGTCTCTCCCGGCGAACGATTGCCGGTCGAGTTCAGGGCTGTGATCGAGATCCCCACCGGCGCAAACGTCAAGTACGAGCTGGACAAGAAAACCGGGCTGTTGAAGCTCGATCGGATTCTCTTTTCCGCCGTTCACTACCCCGCCAACTACGGCTTTATCCCCCAAACTCTGGCCGAAGACGACGATCCGCTCGACGTACTTGTGCTCTGCCAAGAGCCGGTCGCGCCGCTGACGCTCGTCAACGCCCGCGCGATCGGGCTGATGACGATGATCGACGCCGGCAAGTACGACCACAAAATTCTGGCCGTGGCGGTCGACGATCCCGAGTACAACTACTTCAAAGAGGCCGGCGAACTGCCGAGCCATCGGCTGACGATGCTGCGGAGATTTTTCCAGGACTACAAGCAACTGGAAGGCAAAGCCGTCGAAGTCGAAGATTTTCAGCCCGCCGAGACCGCGCTGCCGATCATTTCCGACGCCCTAGAACGCTACAGTTCCGTCCGCCGCCGCGGGTTTGATTGAAGCAAGACAGCTATAGCCGCGGTGGCGGCGCGCACCGGAGGGTAGCGCGGGCGCACTGCGGGTGGCGGGGGCGCACCGCGACAGCGGAAGCCCCC
>CAYZVT010000492.1:0-2723 GCA_964481585.1 uncultured Pirellulales bacterium | reverse complement strand
GATCTTCCTCGACTCCATTACCCGCCTCGCCCGCGCCTGGAACGCCGAATGCCCGCATTCGGGCAAGATTCTTTCCGGCGGCGTCGATGCCAACGCCTTGCAGAAGCCCAAGCGGTTCTTCGGCTCGGCGCGGAAAGTCGAAGAAGGCGGCTCGCTGACGATCATCGCCACCGCGCTGGTCGACACCGGCAGCAAAATGGACGACGTGATCTTTGAGGAGTTCAAAGGGACCGGCAACCTGGAAATCGTGCTCGACCGCCGGCTGGTCGACAAGCGGATTTATCCGGCGATCGACATCAACCGCAGCGGCACCCGCCGCGAGGAGATGCTGATGGACCCGGAAGAATACCGCCGCGTCTGCATGCTCCGCCGCGTGCTGAACGACATGAACGCCCCCGACGCGATGGAACTACTCGTCACGCGCCTGAAAAAGACCGGCACCAACGCCGAGTTTTTGATGAGCATGAAGCAGTAGTTGCGCCGCGCCGTCCGTATCGCCGTCACCAACAGATTCCTCAGGAGGAAATGACCGCGTCCCAGTCTTCCGCTGCTTTCCCGCTCGACGCTCGCGCCGCGCGGGGCAACCGGGAAAGCCGTGACGCGCGTCAGTTAGTTGAATGCCGCAGGTTTACGAAGGGACGCTCGACGGAGCCACGGACGATCGCTTTGCGATCATCGTGTCGCGCTATAACGATTCGATCACCAAAAAGCTGCTCGACGGCGCGGTGCAGACGCTCGTGCAGCACGGCGTCGCCGACGAGGCGGTGGACGTGGTGTGGGTGCCGGGCGCGTGGGAGATTCCGGTCGTCGCGCAGCGGCTGGCCACCAGCGGCGAATATGCCGCCGTGCTTTGCTTGGGAGCGGTGATCCGGGGCGAGACGACGCACGACGAGCACATCAACCGCGCCGTGAGCCTGGGCCTCAGGGACATCTCGCTCGATACCGGCCTTCCGATCCTGTTTGGCGTGTTGACCTGCAATTCGCTCGAACAAGCGATTCATCGCGCCGGGGGCAACGTCGGCAACAAGGGCATCGAATGTGCCGAGGCCGCGCTGGAGATGGTCAGCCTCCTGCGCGAGCTGCCGCCGGGCGTGCATCAGCAATGGGATGATCCGTTTGACTTGCAGTAGCCCCCGGCTGTGAGCAGCCCGGCAGTTGACGCCGCCTGTTTTGGCTCTCCTTCCCCGCCTTTGGAAAGCCCATCGCTCTGGCTTGTTGCCGGCCTATAATTAGCTAACGCCCGGCCGGCTGGTGAATGCCGCAGGGTGAAACTGGAAATTAAAAACTCCTACGGGCAGTGCATGCCCTAGACTTTCCTTGGACGCTCATGGCACGTCGTAGTCGAGCGCGCGAAGTCGCGTTGCAAGTTCTGTTTCAGGACGATGTGAACCCGCCGGAAACGGCGTCGGAGACGGTTCGTTTTTTGCAATCGCGGCTCCGCGACCCGGAATTGATCGAGTTTGCCCGTTCGCTGATCGCCGGCGTGCGCCGCAATCGGAGCGAACTGGACGCGATGCTCAGCAAGACGGCGGCCAACTGGAGCCTCAGCCGCATGGCCGCCACGGATCGCAACGTGCTGCGCCTCGGGGCGTACGAGATTCTCTACACCGAGACGCCCGGCCGCGTGGCGATCAACGAAGCGGTCGAGCTAGCGAAGCGCTTCGGCAGCGGCCAGTCGGCCCAGTTCGTCAACGGCATTCTCGACAAGTTCCTCGCCGCGCGCGGCAGCGAGTAACCCGCCCGCCTGCGGCAGAGCAGGGCGGTTAGCCCTTGCGGGGCCGGGGAAAATCGGCCATCGTGAGAAGCCCGCCTACGCTGCTTCTTGTCCCTTGAAGGAATTAGGCCGACCGATGGGTTTATTTGATCGTTTCAAGCGTCCCGACAAGCCCGCAGGCGAAACGCCGCAGACGGACGAGCCGGCCGCTGCCCCGCCGCAAACGGAGCCGGCCGCCGCCCCGCCCGCGCCGGGCGAGCGCGGCTTTTTCTCCAAGCTCCGGCAGGGGCTGAACAAGACCGCGCGGATTCTCAACACCGATGTCCGCGACCTGTTCAAAGGCGAAGGGCGGCTCATCGACGAAGCGTTTCTCGATGAGATGATGGCCGCCCTGATTCGCACCGACATGGGTTATCAGGCGAGCGAGCAGATCGTCGACGAAATCCGCGTCAACCTGCGCGGCCGCGTCGTCACCTTCGATCAGGTTGCCGAGCGCTGGAAAAGCAAGCTCAAGGAGCTGATGGCGCAAGAAATCTCGCCGATCCGCTATGCCGAAAGCGGCCCGACTGTGGTCATGGTCTGCGGCGTGAACGGATCGGGCAAAACCACCTCGATCGCCAAACTCGCCGCCATGTTTAGAGCACAGGGCAAGCGCGTCGTGCTCGGCCCGGCCGACACGTTTCGCGCCGCGGCGGTCGAACAGCTTACGATTTGGGCAAAGCGGCTGGGCGTCGAGATCGTGCCCGCCGAGCAGGGCGCCCATCCGGCGGCGGTCGCCTATCGGGCCGTCACGCGCGCTTTGGAAACCGAGGCGGACGTCTGCATCGTCGACACGGCGGGCCGGCTGCAACCGCAGACGAATCTGATGGCCGAACTGACGAAAATTCAAAACTCGAGTCGCAAGCAGCTTCCCGAAGCGCCGCATGATGTGCTGCTAGTGCTCGACGCCACCACGGGGCAAAACGGCATCAGCCAAGCCACCAAGTTTACCGAAGCGGTAAACTGTACC
>CAYZVT010000491.1:0-2731 GCA_964481585.1 uncultured Pirellulales bacterium | reverse complement strand
GCCTGCCCCAGCGGACCGATACGCCGCTGATCGGCATCATCAGCCGCCTTGCGGATCAAAAAGGTTTTGATCTGATTGAGCAGGTGATGCAAACGTGGGTGCATACTTCAACTGCGCAATGGGTGATTCTGGGCACCGGCGAACCGCGCTACCACGAGGCGCTGAGCAAGCTCGCCGAGCAGCATCCCGACAAGGTCGCCGTGCGGCTGGAGTTCTCGAACCAGCTTGCCCACCAGATCGAAGCCGGCTCTGACATTTTCCTGATGCCGAGCCAGTACGAGCCGTGCGGGCTGAACCAGCTTTACAGCCTGCGTTACGGCACGGTGCCGGTTGTGCGTGCCACCGGCGGGTTGGCCGATACGGTCACCGACACCACGCCCGAAACGCTTGCCGCCGGCACGGCCACCGGCTTTTCCTTCCGCGAGTACAACGCCCAAGTCCTGTCGAGCACGCTCTGGCGCGCCTGCGACGCCTTCTGCGACGGCCGACTCTGGCAACAATTGGTCCAAACCGGCATGCGCCAAGACTGGTCCTGGGCACAGAGCGCGCGAAAATACAGCGAGCTGTATCAGGAGATGAAGTAGCGGAGGGGTGCGAGCTGTAGGCTGTAAGCTGTGAGCTTTTAGCTATTAGCTACCAGCTTCCCGGGCCGCACGTTTCCCGTTGTCTCCTCGTCCCTCGTCCCCCGTCCCTCGCCTCCCGTCCCCTCGTCCCCTCGTCCCCTCCATGCCCGAGATTCGACGTGATCCTGTTACTGGGCGGCGGGTGATTGTGGCGCGGGAACGGGCGGCGCGGCCGAACGAGTTTCGGTTGCCGGCGGTGCAAGTCGCGTCGCGGGTCTGCCCGTTCTGTCGGGGTCAGGAGCACCAAACGCCGCCGGCGGTGCTGGAATTGAGCGAGCCGCACGCGCCCGACCGTTGGCAGGTGCGCGTCACGCCGAACAAGTATCCGGCGCTCGCACTCGACGGCGGCGAGTCGATCGACGAGGCTGCGGCGCAAGTGTCCACTCCGGCCCACGGCGCGCATGAGGTGATGATCGAGTCGCCCGACCATCTGGCGAGCATCGCGGCGCTCTCGGCCGAGCAGTACGCGCTCGTCTTGGCGGCCTACGAGTCGCGGCTGCAATTTTGGCGCGGCGCAGCGCAGCGCGGCGCGGGGCTGGAGTACGCCTTGGTCTTCAAAAACAGCGGGCCGCGGGCGGGGGCGTCGCTTGAGCATTTGCACAGTCAGTTGACGGTGCTGCCGTGGGTTCCGCCGCTGGTGGACGAGGAGCTTCGCGGTGCCCAGGCAAGCTACGCAGCAACCGGCCGCTGCGTCTACTGTCAGCTCATCGACGAGGAGCGGGCGGCGGGCGTGCGGATTGTGCAAGAGAGCGAACATTTTCTGGCTTTCTGTCCCTTCGCCAGCCGATTTCCCTTGGAGACGTGGGTGCTGCCCAAGTCGCACGCCAGCCACTTCGAGAACGGCCCCGCGACCGGGCGCGCCGAACTAGCATCCCTTCTGCAACAACTGGTCGCCCGGCTGGAAACTCTCGTGGAGCGATTGGCGTATAATTATGCGATTCACACGGCGCCGCTGCGCGCCCTTGAACTCGGGTTTTATCACTGGCATATTGAGATCACTCCGCGCCTAGCCCAACTGGCGGGCTTCGAGCTAGGCGGCGGAGTGTTTATCAATCCGGTAGCGCCTGAGGAGGCGGCCGCGCAGTTGCGCAAGAAAGGCGGAGGGCGGAAATAAAAGCGGAAAGCGGAAAGCCGGCCTGACGGCGAGGCGCGAAATCCTTTCTGACTGCTAATCGCTGATGGCTTCTCCCTAGCCCCCGTCCCCAGTCCCTCGCCCCTAATCACGACTGCTTCGCTATGACCCCATCGATTCGCTTCGTTCTGGCTCTGCACAACCATCAGCCGGTTGGCAACTTTCACGGCGTCTTTGAGCAGGCGTATCAGGATAGCTACCTGCCGTTTCTCGACCTCTTCGAGAGCTACCCGAATCTGCGCATCGCGCTGCACACGAGCGGCTCGCTCATGGAGTGGCTCGACGAGCACCACAGCGAGTACGTCGATCGACTGGCCGGACTGGTGGCCACCGGGCGGCTCGAAATCCTCGGCGGCGCGTTCTACGAACCGATCCTGGCGATGATCCCTTCGCGCGACCGCATTGGGCAGATCCGCCGCTACAGCGATTGGCTCCACGAACGGCTCGGCGCGAAGATTCGTGGCATGTGGGTGCCCGAGCGCGTCTGGGAACAGTCGATGGTCGCCGATCTGGCGAAGGCCGGCATCCAGTACACGTTCCTCGACGACTTCCACTTCAAATGCGCCGGGCTGAAGCCGGAACAACTGCATGGATACTACGTCAGCGAAGATGACGGCCATCTGCTCAGCATCTTCCCCGGCAGCGAACAGATGCGGTACTTGATCCCGTTCGCCGATCCGCACGAGACGATCCACGCGCTGCGGCACATCGCCGACCATCATCCCAACTCGGTCGTCGTGTTCGCCGACGACGGCGAAAAGTTCGGCACCTGGCCCGACACCAAGCAGCACGTCTACGACAACGGTTGGCTGCGGCGGTTCTTCGATCTGCTGGTGGAAAACGAAAGCTGGATCAAGCTCACCACGCCGAGCGAAGCGATTGAAAACGTGCCGCCGCAGGGCAAAATCTATCTGCCCGACGCCAGCTACCGCGAAATGACCGAGTGGGCGCTGCCGACCGAGCGCCAAACGGCCTA
>CAYZVT010000490.1:0-2738 GCA_964481585.1 uncultured Pirellulales bacterium | reverse complement strand
TCACGAACACGTCCTTCCCGCCCGCGTGGGAAGGATAGTGGGCGGCTCTCGACTCTCAACGGGGGCTTCCGCTCCTCGCGGTGCGCCGTGCGCCACCTGCCGAGCCTCGAACCGCATCGCACAAGGGCGGACGGGCGATTCTCTTTACTCTGGCCAAGCGGTAGTGGTATCGTGTGGTAGGCGGGCACGGCGTCCTAAGTAACGATGGCGCAAGGTGCTAGCACCAGCACTGGCTCGCACCCAAGGAAGGATTCGTGCGCATGGTCGGGCAGAATTTCGTTCGTCGGGGCTGGCTTTTAGCCGCCTGCGTCCTCCTCTCAAACTTTGCGGTAGCTCATGCCGAGCCAAATGCTCCCGCTGATGTGGTGCTGCGGCTTTCCGAGCGGCTGGCAACGCCGCTGCTGCGCAGCTCGTTCGAGAGTCAGTCGAAGATCGAGCGGATGCTGTTTGACGCCGAAGTTCTCGGCTGGGCGAAGACCAGCGGAGAGCTAGCCCTTGCGTTTGAAGAAGGCGGCGGGCACGCGGCTCTGTCGCTGACGCTACGCGGCTGCACGACCACGCGGACCCTCAGCCATCTCGGCCCGGCGCGGCTGTACAGCGTGCGGACGACTCCTTTTACCGCTACGAAGCAGATCGTTTTTGACGGTCGACGCCTCAGCCATCAGCCGGCCCAGGTGAAGATCCAGCCGGGCGTTGTTGAGGAGCAGGTGTTTTGCACCCTGCCCGGCCTGCGCGGCCAGATTGTGCGCAGCGTCGCCGAGCGGCAAGTGGCGCGCCTGCGACCGCAGGCCGACCAAATCGCGCAGGCCGATGTCGAGACGAGCGTTTCGACCAATTTTAATCGGCGGGTGGAGGAGGCGCTGGGGCGCGTTAATCGGGCGCTCTTGCTGCATCGCGTCGTCCGTGGGCTGCTAGGCCGTCCCGCTCCGCAGCAATTGCGGTTCTCAACGACGGCAGAGCATCTTCAAATTGAGCTGGCCTTCGCAGGGCCTGCGAGTCCGACTCCGCCGCTCGCTGCGCTTGCCGAGCGGGACGGGGTGCTGGTGGAACTGTGGGTTCACCGCGACCGGCTCGGCGACGAATGGGCCGAACGGCTCGCCGGCTGGCGGGGACTGGCGGCGCTCGTGGCCGAACGCTACCCGATGGCCGAGCGGCCGTGGGTGCAGGGGGTGTGCTGGCTGCTCGAACAGGCCGTGCAGCTTGACATCGCCCGCGTCGAGCAGCAGTGGCTGGTCGTGCGGGCCGGGCCGCTGGTGTGGGAGCCGCTAGCGGCGGCGCTGGCTGTCGACAGCGGCGAAATGCCCCGGTAGCCGCGCCGGAGTGTCCGCCCGGGGGCACCCTTTCTCCGCGCCAGCTCTCAGACTTTCCCTGAGCGATCTCCGAGAGGGGCGTTTCTCGCCCCAAAAATTCTCCTCTCGTTGTGGTAAAGCGCCGCGGCTCGACTAGAATCGGATTTGCCGCAGCCAAAGGGCTGCGCGCTGCTGCTGTCGCTTGAGGAAAGACGGGCGTTCTGCCCCGGTGTCGCGTCCCAACCCCCTAAGCCCCAAGTGGGCAGAAAATGGGATTCGCCGGCTCCGGCACGCTGCTTGCTAATGATGAGGTGTTCTTCTGGTATCCCTCCCTCGAAAGGAGACACAGCCGATGTCGGTTCCTTTTACCTTGCCGCCGGATGCGGCAGCGCGCTTGGCGATGCTGGCCAATGCATTCAAGCAGTCGGAATACCGCACCCCCTCTCAATCCGAGCCGGTTCATCGGCCCTTCACGCAGAGCGTAGAAGACGAAAGCGACGAATAACCGCCGCCCGCGCCCTTCCCGCGCACTACGTCCTTCCCGCGCAGGCGGGAATCTAGACGAGCAGCTTTCCCGTCACGCTGGGGCGAAGCGGCTAAGCTCCCCCGGCGGCCTCGGGCGAAAAGGGCAACCCGGAGTCGCTACCGTTGGGTGCAAGGGCGCTTTACCCCGCGAGCGCCGTCGGCTTGTGCAGGCGGTGGTAGCGGCGCATGACTTTCATCAGCGCCTGTTCGTCCGGGCTTAGCTCATGCGTGCTGCTCTGACGGTAGCGACGGTGCGCTTCTCGGCAGGCCTGCGTGAGCCAGCCTTCCTGATAGGCGGCAAACACCGACGGGTGAATGTAGTACTGCCGGCAGACGGCGCGCGTGTTTCCCAGCCGTTCGGCCACGCGGTCGGTCACTTCGACGAGTTGCTTTTTCTGCTGCGTTTCGCTCTCCGGCAGCGGGCGGTCGCGCAGCTCGGCGAGCGCCACGACGCTGCCCCCCCAGGTGCGAAAGTCCTTCGCCGTAAAGTCGCAGCGGCTTACTTCGCGCAAGTATTCGTTCACGTCGCTCGAATCGACCGGCTGCCGCTTGCCCTCTTCATCGTAATACTGAAAGAGCCGGTAGCCGGGCACTTCGCGGCATTCGCGGATGATCCGCGCCAGGCGGCGGTCTTGCAAGTTCACGGTCCGCTGCACGCCGCTTTTGCCTTGGAACTCGAACGTCACGTGCGTCCCTTCAATCTCGACGTGCCTATCGCGGAGCGTGGTCAGCCCAAAGGCGTTGTTTTGCTGGCAGTACTGCATGTTGCCGATACGGATAAACGTCAGGTCGAGCAACCCCACCACCGTCGCCAGCACCTTGTCCCGCGAATGGCTGCGCAGATGCAGGTCCTGCTCCACCTGGGCGCGCAGATCGGGCAAGGCTCTGCCGAAGTCGAGCAGGCGCGAGAACTTGCCTTCGTTG
>CAYZVT010000489.1:0-2745 GCA_964481585.1 uncultured Pirellulales bacterium | reverse complement strand
GTTTGGCGCGACGGGTGACGCCGGAGCGCTTCACTTCGATCTTGTCGATGCGCGGCGAGTGCAGCGGGAACTTTCGCTCCACGCCCTCGCCGGCCACGATCCGGCGGACGGTGAACGTCTCGCGACTGCCCGATCCGGCGCGGGCAATCACCACGCCCGAGAAGATCTGAATACGTTCCTTCTGGCCTTCAAAAATCTTCGTATGGACATCGACCGTGTCGCCGACCTCAAAGTGGGCGACTTCCGGTTTGAGCGAGCTTTGCTCGACCTTTTCCAATAGTTCTTGGCTCATGGCGACTCTTCCTCGTTTGGATTAAGTGGGGAGTGGTTCGGTTGGTTCGGGGAACGCTGCTCAAGCGGCGTTTCCAGTAAATCAGCGCGCCGTGCTTGGGTGCGTTGCAGACTTTGTTGTTTTCGCCAGGCAGCAATCCGCTCGTGATCGCCACTGAGCAGGACCGGCGGCACTTCATGCCCGCGAAACTCGCGGGGCCGCGTGTACTGAGCGTGTTCCAAAAGCCGGTCGCTGCCCGAAAACGAATCGAATCGGTTGCTGTCCTCATCTCCTAACACGCCCGGCACGAGCCGGACGACGGTATCAATCGTGACCATCGCGGCGACTTCGCCCCCGTTGAGGATAAAGTCGCCGATCGAAATTTCCTGCGGCTGAAGGATCTCGTAAATCCGCTCGTCAAAGCCCTCATACCGCCCGCACACGAGGATCAGCCGCTTGTGGCCGGCCAGTTCCTCGACCACCGGCTGGGTGAGCCGGCGGCCCTGCGGAGTGAAGAAGACCAGTTGCCCCGGATCGTCGTCCCTCTGCCGCACTGCTTCGACGCTTTCCACCACCGGCTCGCAGCGGAGCACCATGCCCGGTCCACCGCCGAAGGGGCGGTCATCGACGCTGCGGTGCTTGCCAACCGCCCAGTCGCGAATGTCGTGCAGATCGACCTGCACCAGCCCACGCTGGATCGCCAGTTTCAAAAGGCTCTGACTCAAGTACCCGGAGAACATCTGCGGGAACAAGGTCAGCACGTCGAAGCGCACGGATTATTCGCTTTGCTGCTGCTGGTCTTGCTGCTCCTCGCCGCCTGCTTCGGCCGGAGCCGCGGCCGTCTCTTCGGCGGGCTGCTCGGCTGCGGCTGGCTCGGCGACCGGTTGCTCGCCTTCGGCCGGAGCGGCCGGTTCGGCGACCGGTTCTTCCTTCTTAATCAGCGCCGGGCCAGTCGAGGTGTAGGGGCTGGGCGTGCCGAGCTTGTCGAGCGCCGCCTTCTGCTGTTCGAGGTGCGTCCCGTCGGTGCCGTACTTCTTAATCAGCACGGCCACCTTCTCCGTCGGCTGCGCGCCGACGCCGAGCCAGTACTGGATGCGCTCGCCGTTGAGCAGCGCGCGGGCGTCGGTGTCACGGACCATCGGATCGTAGGTGCCAAGTTCTTCGAGCACCTTGCCGCCGCGTGGGCTGCGGGCGTCCATCGCACAAACCCGATAGAACGGACGGTGCTTGCGTCCCAGTTTCTTCAGCCGAATTCGAACTGCCACGTGAGTCTCCTATTGAGAAATGGGTATGAGTTATTAGCTGTTGAGCTGTTAGCTATTAAGCTGTTGAGCTGTTAAGCCGTCCAAGCATTTTTTTGGCTTACTAGCTCACTAGCTAACGGCTAACCGCTACGTACAGCTCTATCTCCTTTTGCGTCGGCGCTTTTCCTTCTCGCGCTCTTTCTTGAGCTTGGCTTTTTCGGCGCTGGTGAGCCGTTTGCCGGTCCCTTTTTTCTGCTTCGCCAGCCCGTTGGGATTCATCGCCGATTGTTGCATCTCGCGGACCAGCTTCATGCGGTCGCGTACGCCCTTGCCGGCAAGCTGTGTCATCATGCTCGCCATCGCGTCGAACTGCTTGATGAGCGCGCCGACTTCATGCGGTTCGACGCCGGCTCCGGCGGCGATGCGGCGGCGGCGGCTTTGGTCGACGATTTTGGTCGGATTGCGGCGCTCCTCGCTCGTCATCGAGTCGATGATGCCCAGCAGCCGCCGCGTGTCCTTTTCGGCATCGACCTCGTCCATCATTTCCTTGATGGCGCCCATGCCGGGCATTAGGCCGAGCATCTTTTGCATCAGCCCGGGACGAGCGATTTGCTGAAGCTGTTTGCGGAAGTCGTCGAGCGTGAACTGCCCCTGCTGCATCCGCTCTTCGAGCCGCTTTTGCTCCTCTTGGTCGAACTCGCGCTGCGCCAGTTCCACCAGACTGAGCACGTCGCCCTGGCCGAGAATCCGGCCGGCGAGGCGGTCGGGGTGAAATTCTTCCAGCCCGTCGAGCTTCTCGCCCGTGCCGATGTATTTGATGGGGACGCCGGTGACGTGCTTCACCGACAGCGCCGCGCCGCCCCGGGCGTCGCCGTCGAGCTTGGTCATCACCACGCCATCGAGTTCCAGCGCGTCGTTGAACGCTTTGGCGCTGTTGACCGCGTCTTGGCCGGTCATGCCGTCGACGACGAGGTAGATCTGCTGCGGATGGCAGTCGCGGTCGATCCGCCGCAGTTGGTCCATCAACTCCTGGTCGATGTGGAGCCGGCCGGCGGTGTCGAGAATAATCAGGTCGGCCCCGCGCTGCTTGGCCGCTTTGACCGCGTCGTTGCAGACCTTGACGGGGTCTTTCGACTCGCGATCGGAGTAGACTGGCACGCCGACTTGTTCGCCGAGCACATGCAACTGGTCGATGGCCGCCGGGCGCTGCAAGTCGGCGGCGACGAGCAT
>CAYZVT010000488.1:0-2762 GCA_964481585.1 uncultured Pirellulales bacterium | reverse complement strand
GCCTACAGCCAGCGGGACGTGGAAGAGGAACTGGCGCTGATCGAGATCGTCCGCAGCCAGATGGGCCGCATCCTAAGGTCGCTGCCGGCCGAGAGTTTTCAGCGCACGGGGCGGCACTCGGCCGACGGTCCGATCACGCTCGAAACGCTTCTTACGCGGATCACCAACCACATTCCGCACCACGTCCAATTCATCGAAGCCAAGCGCCAAGCGTTAAGGCTTTAGCGCTTCCCCGGGGCTGCGCCCTGGGCTTTCGGATATCGCCCCGTTGGGGCGAGGAGAAGGCTATGCTGGCCGGTCGCTGTGACTACGGCTTGAGCTGATATTCGCCGTGCGCGAATTGTTGATGGCAGGCGTTGCATGCCTTGATCAACTGCTGGTAGTTTTCTTTTACTGTGGGAAGATCTTTTTTCCGCGCAGCGGCATAGAGTTCTCCGCCCTCCTTACGCACGGCGACGCTATGGGCCTTCCAGTCGTCGACGTTTTCGTCCGATGGCCGAAGCAGCAAGAGGTTTCCTCCTTCGGCCAACAAAAGGGCTTCGCTTTTGATCGTGTTCCAGTCCGTGCTCTCCGTTGACGCAGCGGCCATCGCTGGCTTGAGCCGGCGGTAGGAGGGCTGGAAGACGTACTCCATGAACTCATGCATGTCCGGCTCAACCGGCACGCCCTGAGGAGCCGGGTCCTGCGCGGCGGCCGCTGCGGGATCGGCTGCGTGGGCTACGCGAGTCGTTTCACCACTGGACAGACAGGCCAGGATCGCGCCCGCCGCTAGAACGGGGGCCACGCTCATGGCGGTTTGAAAATTCCCTCGCATCGTATGCTCCTCGATGGTTCGGTCGTCGACTGGCAAGTAATTTTTTCAGTGCCTTTCGCAAGTCTAGCTCGCGATTGGCAGCCGCACGATAAATTCGCTTCCTTGGCCCGGTCCCTCGCTCCGCGCGACGACCGTGCCGCCGTGTTGGGTCACGACTTGGCGGACCATCGCCAAGCCAACACCTAGTCGCCCACCAGTGAAGTCAAACTCGCCTTCACCCCGGATGAACAAGTCAAAGATCTGCGGGAGCAACTCGGAGGCGATCCCCGCTCCCGAATCGCGCACGACGAGCGAAAGTTCCTGGCCGTCAACCTGCCCCAGCAGTTCGATCTGCCCGCCCGCCGGCGTGTAGTAAGAAGCATTCTCGAAAAGCTGCGCCAGCGCCCGCCCCACCAGATCAGGGTCGGCGATAAGCTGCACGCTTGGCACATCGACCGCGAGCTTCTGGCCGCGCTGTTCCATCTGCGGCTGCACCGCCTCGACGGCCCGCTCGACGATCGGCATCAGCTCCACCTGCTCGGGGCGTGGCGGTTCGCCGCCGCGTATCGCACGTCCGACGCGCCGCAACTCGTCCATCAGTCGGTTGAGCGAGGGGATCTGCTGTTCGAGCATTTCGCGCACCTGTTCGACGACCGCAGCATCGGAGTGATCTCGGCGAAGCAACTGCGCGACTAATTGAACCGGCAGGATCGCGTTGCCCACCTCATGCACCAGCTCGCGGAAAAACTCGCCCGCCTCCGCCGACATCGCCCCGTCGCCGCGCTGCATCGCCGGCTGCGCGGGAGCTTCGCTGGCAAGCGTCCCGCGCTGGGCAAGAGGCGCGGCCGGCGGGCGGCGCTGCAAGCGCTCGCTGGAAAACAGCCGCTGAAGATCGTCCACCGCCACGGGCTTCACCAGATGTTCGTCAAAGCCCGATTCCTTCGATCGGCGGCGATCTTCGGCTTGCCCGTACCCAGTCAAGGCAACGAGAAAGAGATCGTGATAGTGCGGCGCGGCTCGAACCATGCGCGCGACTTGGTGTCCATCGATCCCGGGTAGCCCGATGTCGAGCAGAACCACGTCAGGTCGGAACTGCTCGATCTTTTCCAGAGCGGAGCGCCCATCGTGTGCGACTTCCACTTCGTGCCGCCCCAGGCGACTGAGCAAGAGCGAGAGCATTCGGGCCGCGCCGTGGTTATCATCGACCACGAGCACGCGTCGCGGCTGGCTTTGGGCCTCCGTTTCGGGCGGAGGCTCGACTTCCCCCGGAGCCTCGCCGGTCGGTAAGGTGACGACAAATTCGCTTCCCTTTCCCGGCCCTTCGCTGTAAGCGGCAATCGCGCCGCCGTGCATCTCCACCAAGTTGCGCACCAGCGTCAGTCCGATCCCCAGACCACCCTTGGCGCGATCGAGCGACCGCGAGGCTTGCGTGAACAGGTCAAACACCTTGGGCAGCAGTTCCGGCTCAATGCCGATGCCCGTGTCGCGCACGCGGAGCACGACCTGCCCGTCGTGAAGCTCAGCGCGCAGTTCGATGCGGCCTTTTTCATCGGTGTACTTCGAGGCGTTGTTGAGCAGGTTTTCGACGATCTGAACGACCCGCACCGGGTCGGCTACGAGCCAAACAGGTTGCTCGGGCAAATGCACCGAAAGCTGCTGCTGCTGGGCTTCCACCGAACCTCGCACGGCTTCGACCGATTGGCGCACCACGGTGGCCAACTCGACCGGCTGCCGGCGGAGATCGACGCGCCCGCGCGTGATGCGCGAGACATCAAGCAGATCGTCAACCAGTCGAACCAGGTGCTCCACCTGCTCGCGCATCAGGTTCACCGTTTCTTTGGAACTGACCGCGTCGAGCGATAGGATGTCCAGGCCACTCCGAATCGGCGCCAGCGGGTTGCGCAGCTCGTGGGCCAGCATCGCCAGAAACTCGTCTTTGCGATGAGCCGCTTCCCGAAGCTCCTGATAA
>CAYZVT010000487.1:0-2792 GCA_964481585.1 uncultured Pirellulales bacterium | reverse complement strand
CCGGATCGTGTACCTCGTCTCCGACTTCCGCCGCAGCGAGTGGAACGAGCCGGACGAGTTGCGCGAGGCGCTCACGGAGATGGACGAGGAGGGAACAAAAATTCATCTTGTCCACTGCGTTGACCGGGAGCACGCGAATCTGGCGATTACGCAGCTCAAGCCGCTCGAAGGCATCCGTGCGACGGGCGTGGAACTGTTTGTGGAACTAGCGGTCAAAAACTTTTCCGACACGCCGGTGGCCGAAGTTTCGGTACGGCTCGAAGAAAATGGGCATGCACGGCCGGGCGTACTGATCGACAAGATCGGTCCCGGCGAGACCGTCACGCGCCGCTTTCGCGTCAACTTCCCGACCGCTGGCGAACATACGCTCTCGGCGAGCTTGGGAGCCGACGCCGTGCTCGCCGACAACCGCCGCTTCGCCGTGGTCACGGTTCCCGACACGGCTCCGGTGCTCGTCATCGACAGCAGCCCCAAGGCGCGTGATGGCTATTTTTTGGCGACGGCTCTGAATCCCGGCGGCAAGGTGCAGACAGGCCTCAGCCCGCAGGTCGAGCCGCCCAGCTTCCTCCGCAAGCACGACGAGCTTGCCAAGTTCGACGCTATTTATCTGGCGAATCTGGAACGCCTTGATGCGCCGGAGATTGAAGCCTTGGAACAGTACGTGCGTCAGGGAGGCGGGCTGGCGTTCTTCGTGGGCGAGCTGTCGCGCAAGGAGTTTTTTAACGATGCGCTCTACCGCGACGGCGAGGGGCTGTTTCCGGTGCCGCTCTTGCTGCCGACCGATCTGCTTCCCGACCGGCTGGAACAAGCCCCCGACATCGAAGCGGCCGACCACCCGCTGTTCAAAACGCTGCTCGCCATGCGGCACAACCCGCTCGACGAGGTTTTGATTCAGCGTTACTACTCGGTGCCGCAGGACTGGCAGCCGGCGACCGACTCGACCACGCGCATTCTCGCCAAGCTCCGCAACGGGGCGCCGCTCGTGGTGGAACAGAAGCTCGGCAAGGGGCGCGTCGTCGCGTTTCTGACCAAGGCTTCACCCGAAGTCACGAGCCTCGGGAGTTGGAACAACTGGGCTCGCAACCACAGCTATTTGCTCGTACTGCTCAACCTGCAAGGCTACCTGAGCGAAGGCCGCCACGCCGACCCGGTGCGTGCCGTCGGGACGCCGCTTGAGGTGCAACTCGATCCGCAGCGCTATCAGCCGCGCGTGCGGTTCGCGGTTCCGGCGGAGCGCGGGAGCGATGAATTGGAAGTTGATGCCGCGCGGCGGCAAGACCGGCTCGAAGCGGTGCTCGCCAATACCGGCACGAGTGGCGTCTACGCCGCACGGCTCGACCGGATCGACGGCGAGACGGACGAGCGGCGGTTCGCCTTCAACGTCTCGCCCACCGAAGGCGATCTGCACACGCTCGACGGCGAGCAACTGACGCCCCGGCTGGATGGACTGCAATACAAATTCCATCGGGCGGAGGACTTGAACTACGATCCGCAGGACGTGGCGGGGTTTAATCTCAGCCGTATGCTGCTTTACATTTTGGTGGGCATTTTGATCTGCGAACAGCTTCTGGCTTACTCGGCCAGCTACCACCCACCGCGCAAGGAGGCCGCCCGCTGATGTTCTCCGCGCTCCTTGCACAACTTGACAGCCAAGCGGCGGAGCTGACCACCCGCACGACCTACCGGCTCGGCTGGCTCCCGTCCTACGCCGACGAGCGCTGGCAGTGGGCGGTGCTGGCCGTGGTCTGTGCGGCACTGGTGGCGTTCGTCCTATTCATGTACCGCCGCGACGCGGCCGAATTGCGGCCGAGCGTCCGCGTGCTGCTGCTGGGATTGCGGCTCGTCGCCCTGCTGGGGATGTTGGTCTTTTTCCTCGACCTGGAAAAGCGGACCGAGCGGCAAGTCGTCAACCCGTCGCGCGTGCTGCTGCTCGTCGATACGAGCCAGAGCATGGGTTTTCATGACAGCGATTCGTCGTCGGTCCCCGCCAGCCCCAGCCGCATCACGCAGGTCGTCGAAGCACTCGAACAAGGCAAGTTCTTGAATGGGCTGCGCCGGGTTCACGAGGTAACGGTGCTGCGATTCGACCGTGGCAGCGAGCGCATTGCTTCGCTCGCCAAGCACACCGCTGAAGCCGGCTCTCCCGAAGGCGAGACGCTTACCACGAGCCCCGTGTCCTCGACGGCCTCCACGCAGCCGAACTGGAAAGAGGCGCTGCTCCCGCAAGGCTCGGAGACGCGGCTCGGCCAAGCACTGCGGCAGCTTATCGACGAGGAACAAGGCGCGCCGGTTTCGGCCGTGGTGGTCGTCACCGACGGCGCGCACAATGCCGGTGTCGCTCCGGCTTCGGTGATCGAAGCCGCCAACACGGCCAAGATTCCGATCTTTGCTATCGGCATCGGCTCCGACCGCCGGCCGGTCAACGTGCGTATCGCCGATCTCGTGGCTCCCAGCCGCGCCTACCCGAGCGACGCCTTCACGATCACCGGCTACGTGCAGGCCCAAGGGCTGTCCGGCCGCACCGTGACGGTTGAACTCTACTCCAAAGACGCCGCCGCGCCGGAAGGGCAGGGGATGCTCGAAGAAACGCGGCGGGTGACGCTCGGCGTGGATGGCGAGATTGTACCCGTTAAGTTTGAACTAGAAGCCGAGCACGTCGGCCGCCGCACCTACCGATTGCTGGTCGATCGGCCGAGTGATGATCTTAATGCCAGCGACAACAAACAAGAAGCCGACGTGGAAATTGTCGACCGCAAGACTCGCGTGCTGCTCGTCGCCAGCGCCGCGACCCG
>CAYZVT010000486.1:0-2799 GCA_964481585.1 uncultured Pirellulales bacterium | reverse complement strand
GAGCCGGACGAAGGCTGGCACGTCTACGCCCGCGAAGCCCGCGACCCGGAGATTGTCGGCAAAGGGAAGCCGACGTTGATTGTCGTCGAGCCGGGACCGCTGCAAGCGACCGCTCCGAGGACCGCCGCCGAGGTTGTGGAGAAGGAGTCCGAACTGCCCGGCGTCGGGACAGAGAACTATCACGAGGGGCCGGTCAGTTGGACCATTGAGCTACGCATCCCAAGCGACGCGCCGGCGGGAAGCTATACGATCTCTGGCCTGATCGGCTAGCAGGCTTGCGTCGATCGTGGCTGCAAGCCGCCGCTGGGAGCGAGTTTTTCCGCGCCGCTGACGATTGGACCCGAGCCAAGCAATGGACGGGTGCCGCTGGCGTTCGAGCCGGTCGCCTATCGCCAAGTCGCACAGGCCGCCGCCGCGCAGCCAGAACTGCCAGAGGCTGCCGCGCCCGCTGCCGCTTCGGCCGAGTCGCTGGCGAGCCAGGGGCTGGCGAAGATGCTGGTGCTCGGCTTTCTTGGCGGACTGATTTTGAATCTGATGCCGTGCGTGCTGCCGGTGATCGGGCTGAAGGTTATGAGCTTCGTCGAACAAGCCGGCCAAAGCCGCCGTGAAGCGCTCGCACTGAATCTCTGGTACTCAGCCGGGCTGGTGTCGGTGTTTCTCGTGCTGGCGACGCTCGCCGTCGCGGCCGGCATGACCTGGGGCCAGCATTTCGGCAATGATGCGTTTGCGATTGTGCTGGCGGCGATTGTGTTTGCGATGGCGCTGAGCTTGGTGGGCGTGTGGGAAATCCCCATCCCCGGCTTTGTCGGTGGCGCGACGGCGCATGAGCTTTCGTCGCAGGAAGGGCCGCTCGGCGCGTTTTTGAAGGGGATCATCACCACGATCCTAGCCACGCCTTGCATCGCGCCGTTTTTAGGAACGGCAATCACCTGGGCGGTGAGCCAGCCGCCGGCGAATACCTATGCCGTGTTTGGTTTTGCTGGGCTGGGAATGGCCAGCCCGTATTTGGCGATCGGAGCGTTTCCGGGGCTGATTCGCCTGCTGCCGAAACCCGGCGAGTGGATGGTCACCTTCAAGCAGGTGATGGGCTTTGTCCTGCTCGGCACGGTGATCTACCTGCTGACGTTCATCGACTACGCCCGCATTCTGCCGGCGGTGCTGTTGCTGACCGGCATCGCCGCGGCGTGCTGGTGGATTTCGCGCACGCCCTATACCGCCGAACTGGGCGAGAAGGTCAAGGCTTGGCTTGTGGCGGGCACGATTACGGCCGTCGTGGCGTATGTCTCCTTCGCCGAGACGGTCGGCACGTTTCCGGTCGTGCGCACGGTGCCGGGCTTGTACGGCGTGATGCAGTACCGCCTCGATAAATACGTCGCGCGCCACAGCGGCCAGCAGATCGAGCACCAGGAGGGCGAACTGCCCTGGCAGTACTTCTCGCCGCAGAAGCTCGCTCAGCTTAAGCAGCAGGGCAAGACGGTTCTCGTCGACATCACCGCCGATTGGTGTCTGACCTGCAAAACGCTTGAACAGACGGTCCTGAACACGGACGAAGTCATCGAGCTGGTCGATCAAAACGACGTGGCGACGCTGCTGGCTGACTACACCGACTACCCGCCCGACATCCAGCAGATGCTCGACAAGCTGCAGAGCAACGGCATTCCCGTCGTGGCGATCTTTCCGGCCGGGTAGCCCGACAACCCGATCGTCTTTCGCGGCGGCTACACCAAATCGGCGCTGCTCGAAGCCCTGCGCCAAGCCGGCCCATCGCAACCGGGGCCAATCGAGACAGCCATGCGGCGCTAAGCCGCGATCGTCAACCCTCCGCCCTCCGCCTTCCACCTTCTTGCGCTTTCGGGGGCTTCCGCTCCTCGCGGTGCGCCCCCGCCACCCGTCGGAGCTTACGCCCAGGCCACGCCGCGCGGGCCAGCTTGCGCGCGGCCGATCGTCCACGACTGGTAGCCGAGATCGGCGAGCCGGTGGCGAATGCTGTCGGCGTAGTACGGGCTGACGACGAGCACCAGCCCGATGCCCATGTTGAAGACGCGGTCCATTTCGTCCTGCTCGACTTCACCGAGCTGCTGCAGCCAGCGGAAGACGGGCGACACCGGCCAACTGTCGCGGTCGATCGTGATGCGAATCTGCTCGGGCAAGATGCGTTCGAGATTCTCGTGCAGCCCGCCGCCGGTGATGTGGGCAATGCCGTGGACGACGCTTTTGACTTTGTAGTGGTTCAGAATCTGCCGCACCGGGCGGGCGTAAAGCCGGGTTGGTTCGAGTAGCACTTCGCCGACCGTCTTGCCGCACGGCTCGCAGGCGTCGGTGGCGGTGAGCCGGCCGATTTCAAAGGCGATCTTCCGCGCGAGGCTGTAGCCGTTGGAGTGCAGGCCCGACGAGGCGACGCCGAGCACCACATCCTCCGGCGCAATCGCTCGGCCGTCGATCAGCCGCTTCCGCTCGACCACGCCGACGCAAAAGCCGGCTAGATCGTAATCGCCGGGAGCGTACACATCGGGCATGATGGCCGTTTCGCCGCCGAGCAAGGCGCAATCGCTTTCGACGCAGCCTTGGCTGATTCCTTCGACGAGTTGTTCCAGCAGCGTCGGATCGTCCTTGGTCATCGCGACATAGTCGAGGAAGAACAGCGGCTCGGCACCGCAGCAGATCGCGTCGTTGACGCTCATCGCCACCAGATCGACGCCGATCGAATCGTGCCGGCCGACGAGCCGGGCGACGAGAAGTTTTGTGCCGACGCCGTCGGCGCAGGAGACCAGCACCGGGTTCTCGTAGCGGCGGGCGAAG
>CAYZVT010000485.1:0-2799 GCA_964481585.1 uncultured Pirellulales bacterium | reverse complement strand
CTTCCACCCTCCTCCCTCCGCCTTCACCACCGCTTCCACCACCCCCTCCACCGTGTACTCGCTCGCTTCGGCGGCCGGCTCGTGCCCGCACTGGCGGAGCGTGTCGGAGGTGATGGGCGAGATCGTGAGGAGCTTGGTTTGCCGTAGGGCGTCGCCAAAGAGTTGCACGAGCGAGCGGGCAATGGCCGAACTGGTGACGGTCGTCCAGCTGATTTTGCCTGCCGTGAGAGCGGCCGCGATTTCGGCGTCGGGCTGGGCCACGTCGCGGCTGAGATAGGTGATGACCTGCTCGACTTCTCCGCCGGCGGCGCGGAGCTGTTCGGCGAGCACTTCGCGGCCCCGGCTGGCGCGGAGCAACAAAAACCGCTTGCCGCGCGCGGCCGTGGCGAGGCTTTCGGCGAGCGCTTCGGCCCGGTACTCGTCGGGCTGCAAGTCCGCCCGCAAGTGATACTCCGCCAGCGCTGCGGTCGTCGCCGGGCCGATCGTCGCCAGCTTGCGGCCTCCCAGCCGCCGCAGGTCATGCCCCAGCGCGAGCAGCCGGTTCAAAAAATAGCGCACGCCGTTGGCGCTTGAAAAGACGAGCCAGTCGTAGCGCTCCAGGGCCGCAATGGCCCGATCGACCGGCGCCCAGTCGGGCGGATCGGAAATCGTGATCGCCGGCTGCAGGAGCACCTGCGCGCCGAGTTCTTCGAGCTTGCTGCGCAGCTCGCCGCTCTGATGCTCGGGCCGCGTGACGAGCACGGCTTGGCCGAAGAGCGGTCGCCGTTCAAACCAGGTTGCCGTCTCGCGGAGGCGGACGACTTCGCCGACGATGACGAGCACCGGAGGCCGGAGCCGGTTGCGGGCGAGCGTGTCCACGACTTCGCCGAGCTGGCACTCGATCACCTGTTGATCGGGCCAGCTACAGCGGCGGACGATCGCGGTGGGCGTGTCGGGCGATTTGCCGGCGGCGATGAGCGCCCGCGTCCACTGCGGCGCGGTGGTGACGCCCATGTAAAAGACGAGCGTGCCGGCGAAGCGGGCCAGCGCGTCGAAATCGACGGCTGAGGCTTCCTTCCCCGGCCGTTCCTGGCCGGTCACAAGCGCCACGCTCGAAGCCAGGTCGCGGTGCGTGATCGGGATGCCGGCGTAGCTGCTGGCGGCGAGCGCGGCGGTGATGCCGGGCACGATTTCAAACTCGATGCCCGCCGCGCCGAGGGCGTCGAGTTCTTCGGCGGCGCGGGCAAAGACGGCCGGGTCGCCCCCTTTGAGCCGCACGACCGTGCGCCCCTGGGCCGCTTCGCGCACGAGGCGTTCGTTGATTTCCTGCTGAGGAACGAGCTTGCCGTGACCGTGCCGGCCGAGGCAGACCCGCTCGGCTGCCGGCGGGGCGTGCTGGAGAATCTGCGGATTGACCAGATAGTCGTACAGCACCAGATCGGCCTGCGCCAGACACTGGCAGCCGCGCAGCGTGATCAGCCCAGCTGCGCCGGGGCCAGCGCCGACCAAGAACACCTTGCCGCGCTTCACAGATTCCTCCCATTCTTGCGGCCAGTTTTGTAGCTCGCACCCAGCGGTGAGCATGCGTTGTTGCTCCCCACACGGCATGCTAGAATAGGCGATGGAACAGGGATAGGGTGGATTGGACTTTTTCGCGGGCCTGCGACGGGAACCGCTGGTGGACCGGTGCGCTTCGCTCGTCCTGTGGCGCTGGGCCGGCGCTCCTGCGGCGCACTCCTCGTTCCCTTGACTTGATTTCGCGGCGCGACACCTTTCTATGGCTTCGACGGAACCGACTCCCGAATCGCAGTGGCCCGAGCCGGTCTCGCCGGCCAAGCGCCGCCGGCTGCAACAGTGCTTCGAATACGGGCGGGCGAACGTCGCCAGCGGCAACTTCGACTACGCCATCGAGATGTTCAGCAACGCCCTGGCCGGCGACCCCGGCAACTTCGTCTACGCTCAGAGCTTTTTGGAGACGCTGCACAAGAAGTTCAGCAAGGACAAAAAGGCCAGCGCCTTGGCCGGCTTCAAAGGCGCCGCCGCCCGCATGGCCTGGAAAAAGGCCCGCGACCGCAAGGACTGGGACGCGCTGCTGAAAGCGGCGATTGACCTCTTGCGGCTCAACCCAGCCGATACGCAGGTGCTGCTGTCGATGGCAAACGTCTGCGAGCAGGCACGGGCCGACGAGCCGCAGCTTTACTTCCTCAAAGCCGCGCTCGACACCAATCCCAAAGACCCCGAAATCAACCGCATCTGCGCCCAGGCGCTCGCGCGGATTGGGCAGTTCGATCAGGCGATTGTCTGCTGGCATCGCGTCGAGCAGGCGCTGCCGAACGATCCCGAAGCGCCGAAGGAAATCGCGGACCTGACCGTCAAGCGGCAGATGCCCCGCAGCCGCCAAGCCGACCCGCGCGGTCCGGCCGGCGGACAGTCGGCTCCCAAGGGAGCGGCGCGGGCGGAAGCGCCGCAGCTACGCACCGACGAGGAACTGTCGGTCAAGGAGCGGCTGAAAAAGGCGATTGAAGAACGCCCCGGCGAGGTGCCGAACTATATCGAATTGTCGGAAATCTACCTGCACGAAGACAACTTCGACCAGGCCGAACGGCTCGTGCAAAAGGCGCTCGAAACGGCCGGCGGCGGCGACTTGAAGCTCCGCGAGCGGCTTGAAGACTACCAAATCCGCCGTCGCCGACGGCAGTACGAACTGGCCGACCAGCGCGCCCGCGAGTCGGGCGGCGACGAGGCGAAGCAACTGGCCAAGCGGATGAAGGCCGAACTGAACCGCATCGAGCTAGAGGTGTTCGCCGCGCGCTGCGAACG
>CAYZVT010000484.1:0-2805 GCA_964481585.1 uncultured Pirellulales bacterium | reverse complement strand
GCCACGCGGCGCGGGCTAACGCCCGAGCAGTACGCGGCGCAGACCGCGCAGACGTGGCGCGAGGGGCTTGCCCATTGGGGGCAGTCGCCGGAGCGCATCGCGCGATTCCGCGCGGCAGCCGATCTGGCGATCTACACGCCCGGCAGCAGTGCCGGCTTGCCGCTCAGCGTGCTTCGCTCCTTTGCCGCCCCGCCGGCGGCGGTCGTGGCCGATGCCGACGCGCTGCGCGAGCGCGTGACGGCGGCCGTCTCGGGGCTGCTTGCGCTGTTGGGTATCGACGCCGATCCGATTCGCAGCCGCGAACACATCTTGCTTTCTCAGTTGCTCGACCAGGCCTGGCGCGGCGGGCGTGATCTGGACATGGCCGAGCTGCTCCGCGCGATCCAGACGCCGCCGATTGAACGGGTGGGGTTTGTCGATCTGGAGACGTTCTTCCCCAGCAAAGATCGCACGGCGCTGGCGATGCAACTGAACAACGTGCTCGCCTCGCCCACCTTCGCGGGCTGGTTGGAAGGCGAGCCGCTCGACATCCAACGCCTGCTTTACACGGCCGAAGGCAGGCCACGGCTGTCGATCCTCTCGATCGCGCATCTGTCGGACTCAGAGCGAATGTTTTTTGTGACGCTCCTATTGAACGAAGTGCTGGCTTGGGTGCGTTCACAGCCGGGCACGTCGAGTCTGCGAGCGCTGCTCTACATGGACGAGATTTTTGGTTACGTTCCACCGACCGCGAATCCGCCGAGCAAGTTGCCGATGCTCACGCTCCTCAAACAGGCCCGCGCGTATGGACTGGGGGTGGTGCTCGCGACGCAAAACCCGGTCGATCTCGATTACAAGGCGCTCGGCAACACCGGCACTTGGTTTCTGGGGCGGCTGCAGACGGAACGCGACAAGGCGCGGGTGTTGGATGGACTCGAAGGCGCGTCGGCGGCGGCGGGGGCGGCATTTGATCGACAGCAACTGGAAGCGACCCTCGCGGGGCTTACAAGCCGCGTGTTTCTGATGAGCAGCGTACATGAACCGCAGCCGGTCGTGTTTCAAACTCGCTGGTGCCTTTCGTACCTGCGCGGGCCACTGACGCGCGGACAGATCAGCACGCTCATGGCCGGCCGCAAAGCGGCCGCCGCTCCACCCCGCGCGCCGGCGGCCGCCGTTACGTCCAAACCCGCTGCGGCCGTTGGGCAGCGGCCGATCGTGCCGGCGGAGGCGAAGGAGGCGTTTGCCGTGCAGCAAAAGCCGCAGCCCGCCGCGACGCGGCGGGTGTACCGGCCGGCGCTGCTGGGCGTGGCGAAACTGCACTTTGTGGACGCGAAGCACAAGGTTGATCATTGGCAGGACGCGGCGGCGCTGCTGCCGGTTTATGGCGAACTGCCCGAAGCCCTTTGGGCGGCAGCCGAAATGCGCGCGGCGGCGCCGGCGCTGCAGGCGACTCCGGCCGATCCGGCGATGTTCGCCGCGCTGCCGGCGGCGCTGCTCAGCGCGAAGAACTACGAGACGTGGGCGGGCGAACTGGCGGAGCACTTGTACCGCCACCAGCGGCTTACCGTCTGGACCGCGCCGGCACTTGACGCCACTTCGGGGCCGGATGAAACCGAAGGAGAGTTCCGCATCCGCCTGACCCAACAAGCGCGTGAGCACCGCGACCTCGAGGTCGAGAAACTGCGGGCAAAATACGCCACCAAGATCGCCGAGGCCAAGGCCCGGCTCGATCGCGCCGAAGCCGAGGTCGCGCGGCAAAAGTCGCAGTTCAACCAACAGTTGCTCGCCGCCGCGATCAACTTTAGCTCCTCGCTGCTCGGCGTTTTTTCCGGCCGCCGCTTTAGCGCCACGCGCACTGCCGCAACCATGCGCAGTGCCACGCGCAGCGCGCAAGAGCACAACGACATCGGCCGCGCGAAGGACACGGTCGAGACGGCCCAGGCCGCGATCGAGTCGCTGGAAGCGACGCTACGCGATGAAGTCACGCAGCTTGAGACGAGCCTCGCGCCCGAGCGCCTGACGCTCGAAGCGCAAGCGGTGCGGCCGCGCAAAAGTGAGGTCGATGTCGAGCGCGTCGCGCTGGTATGGCTTCCCTGGCGGGTCGATGAGACCGGCATCGCCGAGCCGCTGTTTTGAAAGTCGTTCCCGCGCAGGCGGCAACCCGGGAAAGCATCGACGGGTGGTGGGGGCGCACGGCGAAAGCTCCCGTGCGGTGTCTAGCAAGCGGGAAGCCCGGCGAATCCGAACCTAGGTGCGCGTGCCCGGCCGTCAAGCTTCCGCTTCCGGCGTTCCGAGAATGGCGGTGGTCAGCGAGTCGAGCGGTTCGCCTTTGGCGAACAAGGCACACGCTCCGGCGGCCTGCATCGCCGAGTCAAGCTCCTCGGCTTCGTGCATCGACAGCCCGACGACGCGGAGGTGGGGGAATTCTTCTTTCAGTCGCCGTGTCGCTTCCAGTCCATCCATGCCGGGCATGGTGATGTCCATGACGACAACGTCGGGGCGCAGCCGGCGCGCCAGTTCGATCGCTTCCGCGCCATCGGCGGCTTCGCCAATGACCGTTAGCTCGGGCAACTCCTCCAGCAGCGCGACGAGACCGCGCCGCACAATCTTGTGGTCGTCGACCAACAGCACGCGCGTCGGCTTGGCCCGACCCGGCTGCGCGGCGGAGGCGGTTGCATCGCGTGGCAGCGTGAGTTCCGCTTCAATCGGTTCGGCGAGGGGGGCCGTGATGGTCGCCTTGGCGCCCTGGCCAGCGCCGCTTTCGATCTGTAGCTCGCCGCCCAACAGTTCGAGACGCTCGCGGATACTAAAAAGCCCAAAGCCGCG
>CAYZVT010000483.1:0-2816 GCA_964481585.1 uncultured Pirellulales bacterium | reverse complement strand
AAGGGTGACCATGACGTGCGGGATGCGGCGCTTATCGCCGCGGCGCAGCGCGTCGAGCACTACGAGATCGCCGCTTATGGAACCGTTCGCAGCTTCGCGCAGCAGTTGGGCTTGACCAGCGCCGCGCAATTGCTGCAAGAGACGCTCGACGAAGAAGAAGCGACCGACCACAAGCTCACCGAGATTGCGGAGCAGTCGGTCAACGCTCAAGCCGCGCATCATTAAGTGACGCGCTGCCTGAATCGTTCGGCCGCACCACGGTGCGGCCCGGGGCGGAAGGCGAGCTTCTATGAATCGCTCAAACGCCGCCTTCCGCCAAGCAGGACGCCCTCCCGAGAACCTCGCGCTCTCGGGAGGGTTTTTTGTGGGTGCTGAGCGCTGATCGCTGACCGCTAGAGTGGCAGTTCATTGGCACTAGATGTGCAACCTGCAACCGCCAACCTCTTTCCCCTCTCGTTCCCCTGCAGGAAAGGAACTCGTGTCATGTTTCACCACAGCCGCGTCCTCACCTTCACGGCGCTGGCCGTCAGCTTGGCACTGGCCACGGAAAGCTCGCTCTGGGCACAGCGCGGCGGCGCGCCGCAAACCGTCCCGGGCCAGGCTCCGTCGCGTCAGGCCCAGCAGCAGGCCAGTCAGCAGCAACGTCAGCAGCAACAGGGTCAGCAACGTCTGATGCTCACCGACAGCCAGGTGGCGGGACTGTTGATCGGCCAAAATCAGGCGGAAGTGCAGTTGTCCCAACTCGCGATCGAGCGCGCGCAGAACCAGCAGGTGAAGCAGTTCGCTCAAGAGATGGTGCAGGAGCACACCCAGGTCATTCAAAAGCTCCACCAAGTTGCCCTGGGCGTGGATGTTCAGAACGACCAGCAGCAAGCCGGCCGGACGCAACAACAGCAACAGCCCGGCCAGCGCCGCGGGCAAGGCCTGCAAGCGGCCGCGCAGCAAAACGCGCAACTGATTCGGCTTTCGCAACAATTGACGAACCGTTACGTCGAACTAGCAAAGCAAGAGCTGCAAAGCTACCCGCAGTCGCAGTTCGATGAGGCCTATATCGGGCAGCAGGTGCTGGCCCATCTACAAATGCTCGCGGCATTGGAAGTGCTCCAGCAGCATGCCTCGCAAGATTTGAAGCCGCTGCTGCAACAGACCGAGACGGCGACGGGCAAACATCTGCAAATGGCTCGACAGCTTATGCAGCAAATCACGCAAACGCCGGCGGCGGCGCAGCGGCCCGCGACGACCGAGCGGCAATAGGCCGCTCCCGCTCCAGCGGGGCGCGAAACAAAGAAACCACAAGAACCGAAAATTTTCTCTATCCCCCACAAGCCTGATCTCCACAGATCCGGCCTGCGGGGGATCTTTTTGTTGGGCCTTGCGCAAGGGCGCCGACGGCGCGGGTTGAGCGATGTTGCGCAGGTTCGTTTGAGACGGGCGCCGCGGAAACCGATGTAGTTCTCGTTCGTCATGGCGGCAGCGTGAAATTTCCGGCGCAAGGTTTGGAAAAAAAGCAAAAAATTGCCAGTCGGCTCCTTGTCCAATTACGGCCTTCGAGGTTAAAAGTTGAGAGGCAGCCAACATTGCTCCGTCGGCTGCGGCGCGGCAGGGGAACTGCGGCGTTTGAAAGTCTCGCTGCGTTCACGCTGGCAAACCCGCTACCAGGGCGCTAGAGTGATCAGAGAGGGCATTTTGCCCCCGGCTTGCAGCACGCTAGAAGCGGGCAGCCCGGCCCACGTGCCGGTGCCGCTCCATACCTTCCCGGATCAACCTGGTCGATCGCACGCTCCGGGCCGACCCGTTCGCCGCCGGGCGAACTCGGCCCAGCCTGGAGTGCCTTGAAGCTCGAATGCCGCAGATCTTCCACCCCAGCACGAATACCTTTTCCCGATTCAGCATCTTCGGCGCGATCTTCATCCTCGCCGTTATCGCCTGGATCTTGGTCGTGCTCGCTGATTCCTCCTACGTCACCCAGGTCGATGTCGTCCGCGACCAGCCGGTGGCCTTCAGCCACGAACATCACGTCAGCGGGCTGGGGATCGATTGCCGGTATTGTCACACGTCGGTCGAAGACAGTGGGTTCGCCGGCATTCCCCCCACCGAGACGTGCATGGGGTGCCACTCGATTATTTGGAACGACAGCCCCAAGTTGGAACTAGTGCGCGAGAGCTATCGCACCGGCGAGCCGCTGGCGTGGACGCGCGTGCATGACGTGCCCGACTTCGTGTACTTCAATCACAGCATCCACGTCGCCAAGGGCGTTGGCTGTGCAACGTGCCACGGGCCGGTGGATCGCATGCCGCTCATGTGGCGGAACGAGAGCCTGTACATGAAGTGGTGCCTCGACTGCCACCGCAATCCCGAGAAGTATGTGCGGCCGCGGGAAGAAGTCTTCAACATGGAATGGGTGCCGCCGGCCGACGACCCGCACGCGGGCGAGAAGCTCGTGGAGCAGTACCAGATTGAGAAGCTCACCAATTGCTCGGTTTGCCACCGTTAGCCGAACAGCACGCGAGCACCGAGCCAGCAAAGAAAAATAGCATTTACCAAAAATTTCATTAAGCGAGGACGCCCGCGCCCACGCCTATTCGCTCCTTAGTCCCTATGATCAATCCGCCCTCCGACGACAAACCCGACCTGAACGCCCTCGGCGCGCGACTCTCTGGAAAGCAGGGGCGGCACTACTGGCGCAGTCTGGAAGAGCTGGCCGAGACGGAGCAGTTCCAGCAAGCGCTGCACCGCGAGTTTCCCCAGCACGCTTCGGAGTGGGACGCCGCGCTCGATCGTCGGCACTTCGTGCAGCTGATGCCCGCTTCGCTCGC
>CAYZVT010000482.1:0-2827 GCA_964481585.1 uncultured Pirellulales bacterium | reverse complement strand
TTCCTTTCGCGCCGCGTTCCCTGGTCGCTGCTGCTCTGCGTCACCACGGTCCTGTGGCTACTCCTGTGGCGATTGCTGCTGCGCCAGTTCCCCATGCTCGGCAGTTCGGCGAGCGAGTACGCGCTGCCGCTCCTTGCCGGCAGCGGAGCGATTACCCTCTTGGCCGCCTGGGCCACGGCGCTGCTGAGCAAACGACCGACCTAGCCACGCCAATGTTTATCAATGTTTAGCCGCGTCGCACCGCGACGCGCACTTTCCCGCCGCGCCTTCGCGTCGCGCCAGCGACGCGGCTAAACGGTGTGCTGTCTGCTGTGTCGCCGCTGGCCGTTATACCTGGAGCTTTTCTTCGCCCACTTCCACGGTATCGCCGGGGGCGAGCTTGCGGCCGCGGCGGGTTTCGACCTCGCCGTTGACGCGGACTTCGCCGAACTGGATCAGCACTTTTGCCTGCCCGCCGGTGGCAGCCACGCCGTGCAGCTTTAAAAACTGGTCGAGGCGAATCGGTTGAGGCTCGTCGGGCATGGGCATTTCTCGGCGGGGCGGATTGCTTCGGTTCTTCTCGGCTGCGATCATTGTAGCCGGCGCGACGGCACGCTGGGTACAGGCCATGCGCATCTGGAAGAAAGAGAGTTGATGACCTCCCGAACTGCCCAAACCGAAAGTGCCCTGCGGCACCTGCGGCGCTCCGATCCCGTGATGCGCCGCCTAATTCGAGACGTGGGGCCGTTTACGCTCCGGCTGCAGCGCGACCGCTTTCAAACGCTCGTGCGGTCGATCATCTCGCAGCAGATTTCCACGTCGGCCGCCGCGTCGATCCGCCGCCGGCTCGAAGCGCTCGTCGCCCCCGAGCCGATCACGCCCGAGACACTCGCGCGGCTCTCGCTCGACGAGCTGCGCTCGGCGGGCATTTCGCCGCAGAAGGCGGGCTACCTGTTCGACCTGACGCACAAAGTTAGCTCCGGCACGGTGCAGCTTCGCCGCATCGGGCGGCTGTCGGATGAACTGGTGATCGAGCAACTCATCCAGATCAAGGGGATCGGCCGCTGGACGGCGCAGATGTTTTTGATCTTCTCGCTCGGCCGCCCCGACGTCTTTCCGCACGACGATCTCGGCATCCGTTCGGCACTGCGCAAGCTCTATGCGCTCGACGAACTGCCCAACCGCGAGCAAAGCCACCAAATCGCCGCGCCGTGGCGTCCCTACGCCAGCATCGCCAGTTGGTACTGCTGGCGGAGTCTGGAACTGAAGTAACCTTTGCGGGCGTCGCTCGCGCGGCATGGAAGATGCACAAGGGCGGTTTGCAATTCTCGCAGGTTTAGCCGGCGAGCAACGCTCGCCGGTCCCGCGCGGCGGCGCGCCGCGTGGGCTATTGGAGCTTGGGGGACATCCTCCGGTTACATTCCCCCTTGGGTCTGGGAGCCGCGCATGGCACGCCACCTCGGCTACGAACTGCTTTGCGAGTTGCGGCGGCGGGGCGAAATCGGCATGTATTTTGACTATGCCGGGTACCGTGCCTTGCGCCAGGCCGATTCGCTGCAAGCGCTGCAAGACTTTCTCGACCGCAACGGCTACGCCGACGTTTGGGCGACCGACGACGCCAGTCGGCTCGCCGACGAGCTGCGCTCGATCGACGGCGAACAGCGCCGCCGGGCTTCGCTTGGCTGGACGCTGCTGATGTTTCCCTTCAACCCGATCGGCTCGACGATCGAGTTCTGCGGCCTGCTCTCGCTCTGGCTCTTTCGCAAGCCAACGCGCTAGCCGCAATCAAAACAATGCGCCAGCAGTGTAGCCAAGCCGCTGGAGCGGCTTGGACCGAGAGGCTCCGCCAGCTGCGCCATTTTCATGCCGCGAGTTTTCTCAGCGCGCCAAATCCACGTCGCGGAACGACGGGGCTACACGGCGCAAAAAAAGGCCGGCTCGCGAGCGAAACGAGCCGGCCCTGGGGCGAAGGAAAAGCCGTCGCGGAAGTACGCTCCGCTTATTTGATGAACAGCATTTCCTGGTACGTCGGCAGCGGCCACAGGTCGTCGGCCACCAGGCTTTCCAGGCCATCGGCGTATTTGCGGATCTGGTTCATCAGCGGCAGCACCTTATGGCAGGCGAACTTGGCGTGGTCGACCGGGTCGTGTCCTTCCGGCTCGTCCGTCGCCTCAAGCGCCGTCAAGGAGTCTTGCAGCCCCTTAATCAGCGCCGTCACCTTGTCGAGCGTATCGGTATCGACCACGATATCCACCGCCCGCAGGTTTGCCACCGCTTGGGCCAGTTCGTTCTGGTAGCGGATCGCGGCCGGGAAGATGATCGTCCTGCCGATCTCCAAGCAGAGCGCCCGCTCCAGAGCGATCGTCTTACAGTACTGTTCCAGATAAACGTCGTGCCGGCTCTGCAACTCGCGCTGCGAGAGCACGCCATACTTGCTGAACAGTTCGACGACTTCTGGCTCCATCAGCGTCGGCAGCGCGTCGGCGGAAGTCTTTAGGTTCGGCAGGCCGCGCCGCTCGGCTTCCTGATGCCAGGCTTCCGAGTAGCCGTCGCCGTTGAAGATCACCGCGCCGTGCTCGTTCATGATCGTTTGGATCAACTTTTGCACGCCGTCGCTGAGCTTCGCCGGATCGCCGCCGGTGGATTTTTCCAATTCGGTCGCCACGTAGTCGAGCGACTCGGCCAGGATCGCGTTAAGCGCCACGATCGGGCCGGAGACCGACATACTCGATCCGACGGCGCGGAACTCAAACCGAGTGCCGGTGAAGGCGAAGGGGCTGGTGCGGTTGCGGTCGCCGGCGTGCTTCGGCAGCGGCGGCAGCACATCGACGCCGATCGTCAGCGTGCC
>CAYZVT010000481.1:0-2834 GCA_964481585.1 uncultured Pirellulales bacterium | reverse complement strand
ATGCGCAATATCCGCCAAAACCTCTTTTTCGCCTTCATCTACAACGCGCTCGGCGTGCCGATTGCGGCGGGCGTGCTCTATCCCTTCTTCGGACTGCTCCTCAGCCCGATGCTCGCCGCCGCCGCGATGAGCCTGAGCAGCGTCTCGGTCGTCGCCAACGCGCTGCGGCTCCGCACCACGCGACTTGGTCTTTGAAGCGAGCCGGGGATTGGGAACGAGGGACGAGGGATGAGGGGGCGAGGGACCGGGGGGAAGTTTTTCGCCCGCGGCCTCCAGGCCGGTTAGCCGCTTTGACCCCGCCGCTACGCGAAGATTGCCGTCTGCGCGGGAAGGACGTGCTTTGCTGACCGCTGATGGCTGACCGCTGATAGCTAACCGCTCGGTCCCCAACTCTACTCCCGCTCGTCATACCAGAGATGGATGCCGGTTGTCATGCCGTCGGCGACGATGGGCAGCGCGGTGCGGATCACGACGCGGGGATTGTCTTGCAGCCAGTCGTACATCGCCCGATTGAGCGTGTAAGCAAGCTGGTGGCCGCGCGGCTTGATCTCGCCCAATTCAAAAAAGATCCAGCCGACGCCCATTTCGACCACGTTGATCGTGATGCTCTCTTGCTGCTGATCCTCAGCCATCGTTCCTCCCCGGCGGCGCGGCCGCTGAAATCGTTTCTAGATTGCCGTGAACGCGCAGGTGGCTCAAGTGGCGATGAACCTGCGCGAAGCGATAAACTCCGATCGCCAAGATTACGGCCCCAAAGCCAAAAAAGGAATAGCCCGCGACGTGATACCAGCCCGCTTCCAGAAAATGCAAGAACGAGATTCCCAGTACGATCAGCCCCAGCGCCGTGCGCAGATACGCCAGCAGCGTGCGCTCGTTGGCGAGCCGCGTGCGGTCAACGGCTAAGAGGTCGGTCAGCGGCAGCGGAGCGGGCATTGCGGAGCAGGGCAGCGGAGTGGACGGAAAACGGGAAACAACAGCGTCAGTTGAGCGAAGGGTCGTCCGGCACCTGGTCGATCCGCAGCGCCGAGAGGAACCGCCGCGAGGCGGCCTCCCGCAGCGTGCGCTCCCACAGGTCGGGACCATCAGGAAAGACGTGCTTCTCCCTCGCGGGGAGCGTCTCCCAAGAGCCGATTTCTAGCTCCTGCTCAAGCTGCCCCGCACCCCAGCCGGCGTAGCCAATGAAGAACTTGATCTCCACATCGCCCACGGCGACCAATTGTTCCAGGTTTTCCGGCCCGGCGCTGAAATAAACGTTGGGCAAGATTTCGCTCTCGGACCACGCCGGAAGCGAGTGGAGCGCCATGAGCGGCCCCTGGCAGGGGCCTCCCAGATGAAGCGGCCCCTGCTGATGGCAGGCACTCTGGCGGACCTGTTCCCACGCCTCGCGGACGGTGGTTTTCGACGGGCGGTTCAGAATCACCCCCAGCGCACCCTCCTCGCTGTGCTGAACCAACAGCACGACACTCCGAAAAAAATTCGGATCGACCAGCGTGGGGGCAGCGACGAGCAGATGTCCTTGCAGCGACTTCATGGATGCTCTTGCCAGAGATGCGCGGCGCGTCATCTGACGTCGGTGTATTCCTTCAAAAAGCCCTTGAAAAGAATCAAGTGTTCTTCCTCATCGGCCAGCAGTTGCACGCAGAGATCCTGGGTCACGTAATCTTCGCCGTCGGTCGCACGGATGATCTTCTTATAATGGGCAATCGCCGACTCCTCGGCGGCAATCACGGCGCGGATCACGCCCTGTACATCGGTGGTATCGTTGCTCGGCTGAATCTGCGCTCCAAGCTGCACCGAGGTCGAGCCGGGCAGCAGCCCGCCGAGTTGCTTGATCCGCTGCCCGAGTTGCTGGGCGTGACCGAGTTCCGCGGTGATGTCGGCGGCGAGCGATTTTTTGATTTCCTCGGCCCGCACGCCGTCGAGATTGATGCTATTGGCGAGGTAGTTCATGACCGTTTCTAACTCCATGCTGTACGCCGATTTCAGCATGTCGATCACTTCTTCCGTGTTCGCTGCCATCGTTGAACTCCTGATTAGGGATCCCCGAAGCGCCAGACGCCCGGCCTCGTTCGACGCAACCAAACCGCCTTAGGAAAGAATAACCAAATTCGGTGGCACGGCAACCGCCGGCAAGGCCGATGCCGCCGAATCGATCCCGCCGAATTTTCCTCGTCTCGTCTCTACCGGAACAGCGCCGCCTCGGCGACCAAGCCCGGACCAAAAGCGAGCACCACGCAGGGCCGTGGGGCCGCCGCGCGCTGCAAGCGGTCGATCACGAACAGCACCGTGGGCGAAGACATATTGCCATGTTCGGCGAGCACCTGCAGCGACGGGGCGAGTGCCTCGTTCGACAGGGCGAGCGCTTCGCCGACCGCGCTGACGATGCGCGGACCGCCAGGATGCACCGCCCAACTGCCGATCTGCTCTAAGCTCAACCCCTGTTCCGACAGCCAGCGTTCGAGCCAGGGCCGCAAGTGCTGTTGCAAAAGCTCCGGCACGCGCGGCGAGAGCGACATCTGAAAACCATGATCCCCGATCACCCAGCCCATCTCGGCGGCGGAGTCGGGCATCAGCAGCGATACGCAGCCGGCAAGCCGCCAGCGGTGCGGCGCGGCATCGCGCGCAGCGACCATCGCCGCGGCGCCATCGGCAAAGAGCGCGTTCGCCACAAGTTGCTGCGGGTCGTTGCCATACTGGTAATGCAGACTGCATAGCTCCACCGCGCAGAGCAGCACCTTGGCCTGCGCGTCGGAGGCGACAAATGCCTCGGCCGCGCGGAGCGCGTTCAGCGCGCCGTGGCAGCCCATGAAGCCGACGTGCAATCGTCCGACGGT
>CAYZVT010000480.1:0-2869 GCA_964481585.1 uncultured Pirellulales bacterium | reverse complement strand
CTGCATGCGACGGTCGTGGTGAGCATCGTGCCGCTGGTGGCGCTGGTCGATCGGCTGACCATCAGCGTCGGTGGCTTCGGCACCCGCGAAGCGACGCTCTTGATCCTGCTCGACCCGTTCCTCGTCCCGCCCGACATGCCCACGCTCGTCGCCTTCAGCATCGTCTGGTCCTCCTTCGGCGTCGGCGGCCGGGCGCTGATCGGGCTAGGCAATCTCTGGCTCCCCCGCGCCTACCACCGCTGGCTCGCCAATACCAAGTAGCGACGGCTGACCGCTGATGGCTAACCGCTGAGAGCCTGGCTTCTCGCCTACCCCAGCCGCACGCGGGTCAGGCGGAACATGTTGCGCGCCGGCGGAAAGACGCGCCGCACCGCGCGGTAAAAGAGCGGCAGGCGGTGGAAGTGCTCGGCGTAGTACTCGGCATCGCCGAAGCCGGCCGATTCTTCGACGCGGAAGCGGCGGTCCCAGCTTTCGATCTCGCGCACCTGGCCGAGGCAGAATTTGAGATCGGCCTTCGAGCTGGCGAGCGGATGCGTCGCGCGTGCCCACCAAAGAAAAAACGGCGACTGGCTATCGAACACGATCGATGCTCCCGGAAACCGATCCGCGAGGCGTGTTAAGAGGACCTTCACTTCGTCTTTCGTCAGAAAATAAAACACGCCTTCGGCGACAAAGAGCGTGGCCGAGGGGTTGCTCTCGGCGACCGTCTCGATCCAATCGGGTTCGAGCACCGAGGTACTGAGAAAACTCCGCCGCGGCGTTTCCTCAAAAAAGGTTTGCCGGACCTGCATCGCCTCCGGCAGATCGAGATCGAACCAGCGGAGCCGGTCGTTGTCGAGCCGCTCGAAGCGCGTATCCAGCCCCGCGCCGATTTCGACCACCGTGCCGTCGGGGTTGTCGCGTAAAAAGCTGCGGACCCAGCGATCGACAATCACCGCGCGGATGCAGTAGCCGGCTTGGCGGCTGTGGTGATTGTGGTTGAACTGGTCGAAGTCGTAGTCGAGCGCCGCGACCAACTCGACCGCCTTCTCGTCCTGCAGGATCGGCTGCGGCTGCTGGGTTTCGACCGCCCGCGCCCAGAGCGGGATGAGCAGCGTTTCTTGAGCCTGGGTCAGTTGAGCGACGCTGAGTTTGTTCATCAGGGCACGCAGCTTGCGGCAAGAAGGGGGGCGGACGGTGGGCCGGATCATTATGGTCAGCCGCCCAGGCATGCCGCAACTAGGGGGCGGAAGGCAAGATTTTGCGGCTTTGCGCCGCCTGGGCGGGACGTTACGCTGGGACCGGATCGGATGAGACGGGGCAGGGTGGCCCGCTAGCGGATTTTGGATGTGGTCGCCCATCAGGAGAATGCTCCGTGACGCTGCTAGCAGCGAGCGTGCTTGTGCTACTGTTGCTACTGTTTGCACTGCAAGCAGTCCCCACCTGGGCCTTTGCCCGGCGGCTGCGCCGCGCTCCGACGCCGCCGCTGGCGGACGCGGAGTGCCCCACGGCGCTGGTCGTGCTCTGTCTGCGGGGGAGCGATCCATTTCTGGAGCGCTGTCTGACCGGGCTTTTGGAGCAGGACTACCCGAACTTTCATCTGCGAATCATCGTCGATCAGCGGCAAGACCCAGCTTGGCAGGTGGTCGAAGATGTGCTCGCGCGGCAGCGGGCAATCCACGTCTCGGTCGAGCCGCTCGTGGAGCGCTACGAAACCTGCTCGCTCAAGTGCAGCAGCTTGATTCAGGCGCTGACCGACCTGGATGAAGAATACGAAGTGGTCGCCCTGCTCGACGGCGACACGCTGCCACACCCAAGCTGGCTCCGCGAGTTGGTCGCCCCCTTGCGCGACGAGCGGGTGGGTGTCAGTTCGGGCAATCGCTGGTACATGCCGCAAGACGCCGGGTGGGGCTCGCTCGTGCGTTACTTTTGGAACGCGGCGGCCGTGGTGCAGATGTACTGGAACCGCTTTACCTGGGGAGGGAGCGTCGCGCTGCGGGCGGAAATCTTCCGCCAAGGCGATCTGCTCGCAAGCTGGAAAACCTCCGTCTCCACCGACACGGTGATCTACAACGTCATTCGCCGGCACGGCTACCAGACGGCCTTCGTGCCGTCGCTGATGATGGTCAACCGCGAAGCCTGCGCGCTGCCGAACTTTTTCCGCTGGGTGCAGCGGCAGATGGTCGTCGCGCGGCTCTACCATCCCGGCTGGCCGGTTGTCTTCACGCACGGCCTCGTCACAACGCTCGTGCTCGCCGCCGCCTTCGCTGGGCTTGCCGGTAGCCTCGCCCTCGGCGTCTCAAGTGCCGCCGTGGCCTTAGCCGGCGGGCTGACTGCTTACCTGCTCGGCATGATCGCGCTCTTTGCCCTCCTTGAACATGCCGTGCGGCGCGTGGTGCGCGCACGGAGTGAAGCCACATCGAGACTTCGCCTGCCGATGCTGCTCAAAGCGCTGTTGGCGATTCCCCTGACCCAATTCGTCTACGCCGCCGCGCTACTGAAAGTCACCCGTCTCCGCCGCGTCGAATGGCGCGGCGTCACCTACACGATCGAAGGCCCCCGCCGCGTGCGGATGGTCGAGTATCAGCCGTACGAGCAACGCGAAGCCGATGCGCTGGCATCGTTGTGAAGGCGGAGGGCGGAAAGGATGCTACGGGCTACAGGCTGTAGCTGTAAGCTAGAGGCTTTGGGCTGTAGGCCATAGGCTGTAGGCTGTGAGCCACCGCTTCGGAGCTAGTTTCGCGGAAGCGTCATTCCCGCGCAGGCGGGAATCTAGAGAGTGGACCTGAGAATCTGGATTCCCGCCTGCGCGGGAAGGACGTATGCCAGGAAATCCCTCGCAGCCCGCAGCCCGTAGCCCGTAGCTCGCAGCTCGCAGCCTCCCCGGATC
>CAYZVT010000479.1:0-2875 GCA_964481585.1 uncultured Pirellulales bacterium | reverse complement strand
CCGCCAGCAGCCCCGACGCCGATGGCGACGGCCTCGCCAACGCCGACGAAGCCGCCCCGCTCGACGGCGACAATGACAACCGGATGGACCACCTCGACCAGCCCCAGAGCCCGTAAAAAGGCTGCCGAGCAAAAAGCCGCGCCAACCGTTGCGTTTTATCTGCCATTTATCTATTCTACATAACAAACACCGCCAATTCTGGCCGGTCCATTCGGCAGCCGAAGTGAAGCCGCCCTCGCCGCGACTTCTAAAGGAGCGAACCTCATGCGAATCAGGCAATGGGAACGGCATCGCGCAACGGAACCTCGGCAGTGGCGGTCGGCGGCGCCGCGCGCACTCGCCATTGCGGTTCTTCTTCTTTCTGCCCCCACGATCACCAAGGCGGCGGCCATCGCCTATGTCGATCGCATCGACTTCAGTGTCTCCAGTGACGTAAGCAATAACTTTGACATTAGGGTGAAGGGTGGCTCGTCAGGGAGCGTGGGCTACGCCAGTGGCGATGATGGCGGGTTCGGTTCAGGAGGTTTTTTCCGCACCGCCACCGGCGCGCCCGGTAGCGGCAACACCACCGCCGCTTTCTACACGCCCATTACCAACTTCGTCGACTTTGTGCTCGACTACGACTTCCGCCTCAAGACCTCGGATCGCGGGAGCACGGGCATCTATTTTCGCGGCCATGGCAACTTGGGGTTGTTGGCGGTCGTTGGTCTGGACGAAAGCGCGGTCTCGGGCGCGGATCGCGTGCGCTGGTTCTCCCACGCGACTCGCAACGACCTCGGCGCCGGCACGCTCAGAAACGCGGATAGCGCCGATACCGCTCTCACCGGCAATGACAGTTGGTATCATGTCCGACTCACCGTCCAAACCTTGAGCGGGGGGGATTTGCAGGCGACGCTAAATCTTTACGATTCGCAGGTATTGTTCAATTCCCAGACGCTGCTGATGACCGCCGCGCACACGTTCCCCGCGTCGCAAGTGAGCGGGGCGGGCGGATCGCTCGCGATTCGTCCCACGTCGAACAACATCGACGGCACCGCACGCTACAGCGATTTCGACAACTTCGCCGTCTACGCTGTAGGGCACGCCCCCACCGCGCTGATTGCCCCCGAACCCTCCAGCCTGATCCTGACCGGCTTCGCCGCCGCGCTGCTGCTGCTTGGCGTGCGCCGCATGAAGCGCTGCTAAAAGGCTGCGAGCTAGATGCTCTAGGCTGGACGCTGTAGGCGGTCAACTTTAGCTCATAGCATGTGGCCTGTAGCTTTGAGCTTACAGCCTGCCGCCTACAGCTCTCCCAGAAAGGATTCTGCCGTGCTGGTTGGCTGTGGGGAATGGGGCTTTCGCGATCTGCCACGGGCGGAGCATTTTCGCATTGCCCAGCGGTTCGGCTTTCATTACTTGGAGTTTGGCATCGGCGGCGGTCGTCTCGGACGACTCTCCGAGCAGCCGACGCACGACGAAATCGACGAGTTGCGGCAACTGCGCCGCCGGTTCGGGATCGAAACGCCCTTCTGCTGCATCGAGAACGACTTCACGCTCGCCGATCCCGCCGCGCACGCCGCCATGCTCCACAAAGCGCTGGAGCAAATGCGGGCAGCGCAGCACTGTGGCGCGACGCACGTGCGGCTCTTTGCCGGCTTCACGCCGCTGACGGCCATGACCGAGCCGCTTTGGCAGCAGACGCTGGCAGCCTTCGACGTCTGCCAAGACCTGGCCGGCAGTCTCGGACTGCGGATCGCGATTGAAACACACGGTGCCATCGCCGACGCGGCCGACGGCTCGGCCATTCATATGCACACCGCCACGACCGACCGGGCTGCGCTGGCGCGGCTCGTAAAGGAACTGCCCGAGCCGGTCGGCTTCAACTACGATCCCGCCAACGTCAAAGCCGCCGCGCCAGAAGATCGTCGGCTTTGCCTCGATGTAATCAACGAGCGGATCAACTACTGCCACCTGAAAGACTGGCGGCGGCGCGGCACCGGCTGGGAAGCGTGCGCGATCGGCGATGACGATCTCGACTACCGCGCGCTGCTGGAGGAAATGCAGTTCGACGGCGTCTTCTTAATCGAGTACGAGCCAACCCACGACACCGAGGCCGGTATCCGCCGCAGCCTGGCGTATCTGGAGCGCATCGCGCCGGGCTTCAAGTTCTCGCAAGGCGTAAGCTGGAGGCGGTGAGCGATAGGCTATAGGCTGGAAAACGTCATTCCCGCGCAGGCGGGAATCCAGCGTCCTGACGTGTCTCTCGCTCGACTCCGCTCTCGATCCGGTGCGCTCTGGATTCCCGCCTGCGCGGGAATGACCGGTGTCGCAGACCCCGTGACGCGTGCCGGGAAATCGCTCGCGCCGGCCGCTTCGAGCTGGGATGAGAGGATCGGCCGAGATGCTTCGCGGCGGGCTTCAAAGGGGTGGGCTGTAAGCGAGAAGCTGGAGGCGGTAAGCTAGAGGCTAAAAGCTGCGGGCTGCGGACATCGCCTACAGCTTACAACCCCCCAGCCTACAGCCCTTCCCATGCTTCTCTACCGAACCACCCGCGGCCCCTGCGTCGAGCACGAGGGGCGATACATTGCGCTGCGCGACGCGACTTGGGATGAACTGCTCAACGACGACTATCTTGCCGCACGTCTCGCCAAAGCGCTGCAGACCGAGACGCCGCTGGCCGAGCCGCCGGCGCTCGATGGGGATCTTTTGCCGCCGCTAGAGTCGCAGGAAATTTGGGCGGCGGGCGTGACCTATCTTCGCAGCCGCACGGCGCGGATGGAGGAATCCGCCGTCGCCGGCGGCGGCAGTTTTTATGATCGCGTTTATCACGCCGATCGGCCGGAACTATTTTTCAAAGCCACGGCCCATCGCGCGGTCGGCCACCGAGGGACGCTTC
>CAYZVT010000478.1:0-2882 GCA_964481585.1 uncultured Pirellulales bacterium | reverse complement strand
CTGCGTGCCCATCGCGCCTGGCGGCGCGATCCTGACGCGCCGCGGCACAAAGCGCACGGCCGAGCCGCACCACTTCGCCCTGAGTTTTCCGACAAGTAGCCCCCGAGCGTCGTCCGTGAGGCCATGATGTTCATAAAAGAGGCTGACCAGCGCCCGATGGGGAGGTGGGCGGCCGTTGCCTTCGCTGGTTTGTTGCTACTCGCTTCGAGCGTGATGATCTGGCAGGGCAGCGCAAAACGGCAACCGCCGCCGCCGGAATACGAGCCGCCGCCGCAAACCGTTGCCACCGAGCCAATCGCCTTTCCCCCGGAACCCAGCGCCGCGCCGCGCGACAGGCCGCCAAGGCCAAGCCCCTCACAAAAGAATCCTCCGGCGGGTTTGCAAATCGTCCGGCGTCTGCCGCGTACCGACGCGGAGTTGGAAGCAGCCTTCCGGCGTGCGCGGAGCAATCGTTGCCAGTTGGTGCCGACGGGCGAGCCGCTAGAGCTGACGCGATTCACCGCTTCTCTGACGCAGCGCGATCGAGCCGCCGGCGCGGCGCACGCTCCGCCAAACCCGAGCTTGCGGCGCAGTGCGTTTGCCGTGGGGCTGGAGCTCTCGCCGACCGATGCCCATGAGCTTCCGTTCGTCACGCGGGGGCCGATTCTTAGTTATCTGCGCGACCATTTCGTAAGCATCCAGGCGCGCGTGCAGCGCGACCCGCTGACGGGCGAGCGGTATTTGCATCACCGGCCGCTGGCGGCGGCAGCCGCGTTTGCCGGCCCGCATTTGACGCAGCAGCCCGAGGCGGCGGTGGTCTCGGCGGTGCAGGATTTTCGCAGCCTGGGCCTGCTGCTGGCAGCCGATGCCGCGCCCGAATATCGCGAGCTGCGCACCGTGGCCCTGGTCCACCGGCATCTGCTCGAACCGCGCACCGCGACCGGCAACGCGACGCGGCCGAACTACGAGTTCGCCTTTCTTCACGCCCAGCCTGGCGACGGAAGCGGAAGCGACCCGCTCCTGCTACACGCCTTCGTCACTAGCGGCGGCCGCGCGCGGCTGCATCATTTGCGGTCAGGATTGCCCACGACGCGCGACGACTGCGGCATCCTCGCCGGCGTGCGGCTGACGGAGTTCGCCTATGCCGGCACCTATCCGACAAGCAGCGTCGTCCGCAAAGTCACCCTCCGCAGCCGCCAGGAGTTCGCGCTGGACCAGCTCGATCGTTACGCCGAGAGCCAGAATTGGCCCGGCGACGCGCTGGACCATCTGCCGCGGATTTTTGACGCCATTCTCGGAGGCGAACTCTCCCCTGTGGGCCGCGGCGCGCTTCACGATTGATGGTAGCACCTACACGGCTATCCGGCGTGGACGCTGCGGGGCGAAAAGAGCGGCCCCTGGCCGCGACGCTCTTGACAAGAACCTCTATTTTGCCAGAGGATATCGCTCGACTTCGCTCGTCACGTCATCTTCGTGCCCAAGGGGCAAAACCTCTCCTAGCAACAGGTACAGTCATGGCGACCGAAAAATCCGTGCCCAACGATCGCGCGGCGGTGGATGCTTCGCTTCTGATCGTGCGCATCGTGGTGGGGGTGATCTTTGCCGCGCATGGCGCTCAAAAACTCTTTGGGGCTTTTGATGGGCCGGGTTTGCAGGCGATTGTCGAAATGATGGGGCCGCTCGGCTATGCCGTAACGATCGGCGAATTTTTTGGCGGGCTGGGCCTGATCTTCGGCTTTCTCTCCCGCTTCTCTGCCGCCGCGCTGATCGTGATCATGCTCGGCGCCATCGCCACCGTCCACGGCCAGCACGGATTCTTCCTGGGGCAGAATCCGCAGGCGATGGGCTTCGAGTTCAATCTGGCCCTCATCGGTTTGCTTGCGCCGATTTTGATTGTCGGCCCCGGCCGGTACTCGGTCGGGCACTACTTGCCCCTGCCCAAGTCCTCGCAGAGCGGACGGCCGAAGCTGTTTTTAGAGTAGAGGGGTAGGCAGACCGAGCTCGCAGACAGTGCGGCGCATGACTTGATTTTCACCACTTGGACGACAACGGAGCGCGCCGCTGGCGGGCGAGCGGCTCTGGCAACTGGGCGAAGGAGACAGCGATGAGCGGCGTGCGGGTTCTGGTCGGAACGCGAAAGGGGGCCTTCATTCTCACCTCCGACGGCAAGCGCGAGCGCTGGGAGGTCAACGGCCCGCTCTTCGGCGGCTGGGAGATGTATCATCTCAAAGGCTCGCCCGTTGATCCAAACCGGATTTATGCGTCGCAGTCATCGGGCTGGTTTGGGCAGATGATCCAGCGCTCCGACGACGGCGGGAAAACGTGGAGCACGCCGGGCGGCGAGAAGATGCCCGATCCCACCGGCCCGCCGGCCGGCGAAAGCAACAAGTTCGTCTACGACGCTTCGGCCGAGACCGGCAAGCCACTTACCACTCACCAGTGGTACGATGGCACGCAGCACCCGTGGGAGTTCAAGCGCGTCTGGCACGTCGAACCCTCGCTGACCGATCCCGACACCGTTTACGCCGGGGTGGAGGACGCCGCCCTGTTCCGCACGACCGACGGCGGCCGGACGTGGCAGGAACTGCCGGCTCTCCGCGCCGAGCAAGGAGCCAAATGGGCGCCGGGAGCGGGCGGGATGTGCCTGCACACGATCCTGCTCGATCCGAGCGACCCCCAGCGGATTTTTATCGCCATCTCGGCCGCCGGCGCGTTCCGCACCGACGACGGCGGCCAGTCCTGGAAGCCGATCAACCGGGGGCTGAAGTCCGAGTACATCCCCGATCCAAACGCCGAGGTCGGCCACTGCGTGCATCGCATCGCCATGCACCCCTCGCGGCCGAACGTGCTATTTATGCAAAAACATTGGGACGTGATGCGCAGCGACGACGCCGGCGAGTCGT
>CAYZVT010000477.1:0-2917 GCA_964481585.1 uncultured Pirellulales bacterium | reverse complement strand
CCGCTGCAACCAAAGTCTCCGGTCCCAAATTACTTCACGGCCTCTGACCGCTGACGGCGCGGGAATGCCGGCCTTGCGCGACGGCCCGCGGGCTTCGCTTCGCGTGCGCCCCCGCCACCCCGCCCATCCTGCCGTGCCTGCCGTGTCCGGGGCGGCTTGCTGCTCATGGGGCGGGGACGTAGGATGCCGGTAAATTGCACGCTCGCGTGCTTGCCGCGCCTGCCTTGGCCCCTTCCCCCGCGCTCTCGGCTCGATCCTGCCATGCCCTGCTGCTGGACACGCCCGACCGGCACGCCGGCCCTTGAGCCGGGGAGATTGCATCTCTGGTGCGCGCCGCTCACGGCACCGCCGGAGCGGTTGGCTGAAATGGCCGAGTTGCTCGACGAGCCGGAGCGTAAGCGGGCAGCCCGCTATCGCTGGCCCCGCCACGGCGAGCGGTTTACCATCGGCCGTGCTCTGCTGCGAACGCTGTTGGGCAGCTATCTCGACACCGCGCCGGATCGGCTCCGCTTCGCTTATGGCCCCTTTGGCAAGCCGGCCTGCGACGCGCCCTGGGCGGAAAGCGGCCTGCAGTTCAGCGTCAGCTATTCGCACGCGCTGGCGCTCTACGCCTTTGGCCGCTGCGAAGCGCTGGGGGTCGACCTGGAACAGATTCGGCCGCTGGCGGATTTAGAGGGGATGGCCCGCCGGTATCTCGGCCCCGGCGAGCAACGCTGCTGGCGCGAGTTGCCGATGGCGGAGCGGCTCGATGCCTTCTTCGCCGCTTGGACACGGAAAGAAGCGGTCCTCAAGGCGCTCGGGACGGGCCTGTCCTTCCCGCTGGAAAAAATCGCCGTCACGCTCGCTCCCGACGAGCCGCCGCGACTGCTGCATCTCGACTGCCCCGAGCGGCCGGCGGGCGAGTGCTGGCTCGCCGCCGAGGAGCCGGCTGCCGGCTACCGCGCGGCGCTGGCGGTGTGGGGCGCGCCGCGGGCGGTCGAGCGCTATCTTTGGACGGAAGGGGAACGATGATCCGCCTGTCGTACTTTCGCCTGTTTCTGCTCACGGTGCTCGGCATTGCGCTGGCGATGCCCGTGGTGCTGTGGGGCGCGTGGCGCGGCTCGCTGACGATGCGCAACCTGCCGATTCTGTGGATTCCGGCGGACAACCCGCAGCGCGTCGAGTACGAGTGGTTCCGCGATAACTTTCAGGTCCGCGATGCGGCGATTGTGACGTGGGAGGGCTGCACCCTGGGCGATCCGCGACTCAGCCGGTTCGCCGAAGCGCTGCGCTCGGAGAAGCGGCTGCCGTCGGGCACTCCTTATACGGAACTGTTCAGTCCGGTCGTCACCGGCACGGAGATGCTGCGCGAGTTTGTCGGGCCGCCGCTGGAACTGTCGCGGGCCGAAGCGATCGACCGGCTGCAAGGCGTCTTGGTCGGCCCCGATGGCGCCACGACCTGCGCGGTCGTGACCTTCACCGAGCAAGGCATGGCCGAAAAAGAAGCGGCCGTCGCCGCCTTACGGCACGAAGCCATCGAGACGGCGGGCGTGCCGCCGGCGGCGCTGCACCTGGCCGGCACGCCGGTCGATAGCGTGGCGATCGACGCGGCCAGCGCGCGGTCGATGAACCGCTTCTTGCTCCCGTCGGCCGTATTGGTCTTGCTGCTCTGCCGGCTCTGTTTGCGTTCGTGGCGTTTTACCTTCGCGGTCATTTTGGTGGCCACGTTCGGCGAGATTTTCGTGCTCGCGCTCGTCTTTTTCGCCGGCGCGACGATGAACGCCGTGCTGACGGTGATGGCGCCGCTGATGTTTGTGCTGGCCGTCTCCTCCGGCGTTCACCTGGTCAACTACTTCCGCGATGAAGTGCGGCTGCGGGGGCGCGGCGGCGCGGCCCATCGGGCGCTGGCGGCGGGCTGGATTCCTTGCACGCTCGCCTCGGTCACGACCGCGATCGGCATGGGTTCGCTCGCCGTGAGCGAGATGGTCCCCGTCCAGCACTTCGGCGTGATCTCGGCGATTGGGGTGTTGGTGGTGACGGCGCTGCTATTCATGCTCTTGCCGGGGCTGATGGAAAAGTGGCCCAAGGGGGAGAAGCAGCCCAAAAGCGATCTGCCGCTCGAAGAAGGCGTGCCCCCCCGCAGTTGGCACCGCTTGGCGGTCGCGGTGCGCCAGGGGGCCACGCCGATCGTGGTCGCCATGCTGCTGGCAATGGCCGGCTTGGGCTGGGGACTGACCAAGCTGCGGACGAGCGTCAACGTGCTCGATCTGCTGACCCCCGGCAGCCGCGTCGTGCAAGACTATCGCTGGATCGAAACGCATCTCGCGCCGGTCGTGCCGATCGAAATTGTCGTGCAGTTTCCGGCCGACGAGCAAGGCGACCTGCTCGCGCGCGTCGAGCAACTGCGCGAGGTCGAGCACGCGCTGGAAGAGATCGAGCTGCTCGGCGGCTCGCTCTCGGCCGCGTCGTTCGTGCCCGTCGCGCCGGAGGAGTCGGGCGTCGGAGCGACGATCCGCCGCAGCGTGCAGCGCTCGCGCATCCGGGGACAACTCGACCAGTTCGCCGCCGCCAACTATCTCTACCAGGGCGACGATTGGCAGTCGTGGCGCGTCTCGACGCGCGTGCCGGCGACGCGCGATCTGAACTACGCCACGCTGATGCAGGCCATCCGCGACCGGGTTGATCCGGTTCTGGAAGGCTACGAGCACGCGACGGGCGTGCCGACGCAGGCCATCTACACCGGCATCACGCCGCTGGTGAACGTCGCGCAGCAGACGTTGCTGCACGATCTGATCAACAGTTTTTTAACGGCGCTCGTGCTGGTGGCGATGACGGCCCGCTCGTATCAGCCGTTCAGCGGCGAGGGAGACGGCCGGCGCGAGCCCTCGATCGCGCTCCTCGACGGCACTTTTACGGTCATGCTCGTCGTTGGGGGTCT
>CAYZVT010000476.1:0-2936 GCA_964481585.1 uncultured Pirellulales bacterium | reverse complement strand
AGTTAGAACGAGTGGTTAGCCGAATGTGTAGCCAAAGCGCTCGACATCCTCAGCGTGACATGCGGCTATCAATTCAGCAGTGCGATCTGTGTAATAGGTGCGGTAGTCTCCACGCCTGCTCTGTTTCAAATGGGGCAAGTTGGCGTGAACACCGATTGTTTGACAGATCTGAGCGAAGTCGTCTTTAGCGTTTTCAACACGTCCGACAAAGTCCACTAGCAACTGCCCATCCTGATCGACAAGATAGCTGGACTGCGTATTAATCTGGTGCGTCGCTACATACTCAACGTAGGCGTCAAAAGAACCGAAGGCCTTGACGAAGTCGTGCCACTGGTTTGCCGGTCGTTGCAGCACGTAGTGATAGATGGAGACACGCAAGTCCCAAGGATTGCGCACGAACGCGAACCGGAAAAACGCATCGTATTCATCTGCGCCAATAGCGCTCCGTGCTTGCGCAGCGGTTGCGTGTGCATCCAGGCCGCCTGGCAGCCGAGCGTAGTGTCGCTCCGCCGGATCGCGTTTTGCCAACCGCAATGCCCAGCAAGCCACCCCCCCCCTATGGGGAATGTGTAGGGCAGAAGCGCGTTGACAACACTCGTTCCCGCTGTTTTCGGAATGTGGATAAAGACGAATCTCCGCGGGCGTGAAATCAGCATACCGTTTACTCTATCAGTGCCTGGAACACAAAAAGGGCCGGAGAGAGAAAGCGGCTTTCTCCGGCCCTGTTGCGGTCGCGTGCGAGTGGGCAGCGGTTAGCCCACCAGCTCTTTGATCACCTTGCCGCCGTTGGCGATTTTCATCGGGCGGCCGTTTTTGCTGGTGAAGGTCGTTTCGAGCGAGATGCCCAGCCCACGGCAGACCGTGGCCATCAGGTCTTGCGAGGTGTACGGCTCGGTCTCGACGCTGCCGCCGTCGGCGCTCGTTTGGCCCACCGCGAGCCCGCCCTTGAGGCCGGCGCCGCCGACGACGCAGCTCCAACTGCGTGCCCAGTGGTCGCGGCCGGCACCGCCGTTGATGCGCGGCGTGCGGCCGAATTCGCCCATCCAGATGATGGCGGTCGTTTCCAGCAGCCCGCGTGCATCGAGATCGGCCACCAGCGCGGCCATCGCTTGATCCATTTCCGGCAGCTTCGTTTCGAGCGCCGTGTGGACCCCCTGGTGCAGGTCCCAGCCGCCCAGATCGACTTCGACGAACGGCACTCCGACTTCGACCAGCCGGCGAGCCATGAGGCAGCCCTTGGCAAAGCTCGACGTGCCGTAAGCGTCTTGAATCTCTTTCGGTTCTTTGTTGACCTTGAAGGCTTCCATCTGCTTGCTGGTCATCAGCGCCAGCGTCTTGTCGAGAATCTTGGCATGGTCGGCGGCCGACGCCCCACGATTCTCCTTGATAAAACCTTTTTCGAGCGAAGCCAGCGCGTGCATCCGCTGCATGAGCCGCGACTGGTCGACGCCCATCTTCAAATTGCGCACGTCGCCGTTGCTGCTGACGACGAACGGGGCGTAGCTCATGCCCAAAAAGCCCGGCCCGACGCTGCCGCCGCCGACGGCCACAAACGGCGGGATCTCTAGATCGGGTACGCGGGGGGCCATCTCGTGGGCGACCACCGCGCCGTAGCTGGGGTGCTCGACGTTCGGGTTCGGCACGTAGCCGGTGTGCATGTAGTAACGGCCGCGACCGTGGTCGGCTTCGCGGGTACTCATCGAGCGGACCACCGACAGATGTTTCATCTGCTTCGCCATCAGCGGCATGTGCTCGCAGATTTGCATGTCGCCGGTCGTCGAGATCGGCTTGAACGGACCGCCGGTGACGGCGCCCGGCTTGAGATCCCAAATGTCAATCGTCGGCGGACCGCCGCTCATCCAGAGCATGATTGCCGACTTGTGGTTCCGCTTCATTTCGGCGGCGTTGGCCTGGATCGCATTGGTGAAGGACATCGCCGGCACGACCATCGCCGACGCGCCGGCCAGGTGTTTCAGAAAGTGCCGGCGGTTCATGCCCTGCGGGATGTCTCGGTACGTCATGGTCCTCTCCAGGCTCAAAGAAATCGTTAGATCCAGGTTTGCCGTGCATCCTCTCCCAAGATGGCGAGAGAGGCCGCCGAGCGAATGAACTAATGCACCAAAATAAATTCGTTGCAGTTGAGCAGCACCCACCACACGTCTTGCAGCGCCTCGACGGTGTTGCCCTTGCGCGCGGCCAAAAGCTGGTTGGCGACCGATAGCTCGCGGCTGTCGGGCATCCGCGAGAGCGCGGCCAGATAGAGATACTTGATCTTGGTCGGGTTGCTCCAATCGCTGTTCGTGGCGACCGTGTGCAGGAAGCTGCCCGGCTCGGAACTGGTGGCGTTTTTGACCAGTTCGCCATTCATCATCATCAGCGTTTGCGGAATCGTACCGTTGAAGGTCGTCGATTCGTCACCCTCGTCGGTGCCGAACGCGGTGGCGAACTGCCCGAGCCACGCCCGCTTCGATTGCTCCTGCTCCTCGTAGCTCCCCCTGGTCTTGTGGGCTTGGGTGGCGACGATGAGCGATTCGTAAAGCTGCTCGGCTTCCATCTGCCGCAGATAAAAGTGGCTGAACATCGGCCGCGTGCCGAGCGAAGGATCGTCTTTTTCGTTGCCGGAGTTCATCACGCTCGACAGGCCATACGCCTCGCTCAGCGTGATCCAGCGGATTAGCTCCTTCAGATCGAAGCTGTGCTTCCGTAGCTCGGTGGCTAGCTCGATGAGCAGTTCCGGATGGCTCGGCGGATTGTGCGGGCCCATGTCGTCGATCGGCTTGGTAAAGCCGTAGCCGAGAAAGCGGCCCCAGTAGCGGTTCACGATCGCCTGTTCGAGATACTCCGACTTGGCAACCAGCTTGCCAAGTTCCTCGCGGCGGTTTACGTCTTCGAGATAGCCGCTGTTGCCGATCTCGGAACCTTTGACATCGACCAGC
>CAYZVT010000475.1:0-2956 GCA_964481585.1 uncultured Pirellulales bacterium | reverse complement strand
GACGACGCTCTGGCCGCCGTCGATCACCTCGTCGGTGACTTCTTCGCCGCGGCGGGCGGGCAGGCAGTGCATAAAACTCGCCTCCTTCGGGGCGCGGGCCATCAGGCGGGCGTTCACCTGGTAATCGGCGAAGACTTTCTTGCGGGCTTGCTCCTCGGACTCTTGGCCCATGCTTGTCCAGACGTCGGTATAGACGGCCGTGGCGCGCTCGACCGCCGCGAGCGGGTCTTTCGTCAGTTCGAGTTCCAGCTTCGGCACCTCGCGCTTCAGCAGAGCAAGAAACTCCTCGTCGAACGAGTAGCCATCGGGCGAAGCGAGCACGAATTTCATGCCGACCTTGCCGCAGCCGATGGCGAGACTGCGGGCGACATTGTTGCCATCGCCGACATAGGTAAGCTGCTCGCCGCGCAGCGTGCCGTGGATTTCGCGGAGCGTGTACAGATCGGCCATCGCTTGGCAGGGGTGGTACAGATCGGTCAGGCCGTTGATGACCGCGCAGGAAGCGTGCTCGGCGAGCGCAAGCACCGTCTTGTGCTCCTTGGCCCGTACCACGATTACGTCCACGTACTCGCTCAGCACGCGGCCGAAATCTTCCATGCTCTCGCGTTTGCCGAAGCCCACGTCTTCGCCCAGAAACAGGCTCGTGCCGCCCAGGTGGCTCATGCCTGCCTCGAAGCTCACCCGCGTGCGCAGCGACGGCTTGGCGAACAACAGCGCCATTACCCGGCCGGGCAGAAGCGGCTCGCGAATCCCGTCGAGGTATTTGGACTTCAGGTCTTCGGTGATGGAGAAGATCCGATCGACCTCTCCCGTGCTCAAATCGGCGAGCGTGATGAGGCTACGCATGGCGTTAATCAAGGTTGAAAAGAGGGAATGAATCAGACTCGGTCAACCGACGCGGGGGGGCGCGGCAGCATCAAGCTAGGCCATCTGGGTCGTGAGCACCTCGGCCAGCAGATCGCAGCCTTCGTGAAGAAGTTCGTCGCTGAGATTCATCGCCGGCAGCAGGCGCAGCACATTGCCTTGGGTGCAGTTAATCAGCAGCTTTTTGTCCAAGCACTGCTTCACGATGGGGCCGCCTTCGACCGTCAGTTCGATGCCGATCATCACGCCCAGCACGCGCACCTCGCGGATGATTTCGCACTGCCCAGCGAGTTTGTCCAAGCGCTCGCGGAACAGGTTGCTGATCGCCTTGCAGCGTGCAAGCAGGCTTTCGCGTTCGATGGTTTCGAGCGTGGCGATGCCGGCCCGCGCGGCAATGGGGTTGCCGCCGAAGGTGGCGGCGTGCATGCCGGGCCGTAGGCTGGGAGCGATCTCGGCCGTGGTGAGCATGGCCCCGCCGGCGATGCCGCCGCAGAGGCTTTTGGCGAGCGTGAGCACGTCGGGCGTGACGCCGAAGTGCTGATAGCCGAACCACTCGCCCGTGCGGCCGCAGCCGGTCTGCACTTCGTCAAACATCAGCAACAGCCCATGATCATCGGCCAGCCGGCGCAGCCCCGGCAAAAATCCTTCGGGCGGCAGTCGCACGCCCCCTTCGCCTTGCACCGGCTCGACCAGGATGGCGCAGGTTTCGTCGTCGATCAGCCGTTCGACCGCCGCCAGATCGCCAAACGGGGCGTAGCTGAAGCCGGCCATCAGCGGCCCCAGCCCTTCGTGGTACTTCGGCTGCGCGGTGGCGGCGGTCGCGCCGAGCGTGCGGCCGTGAAAACCGCCCTGGAAGGTGATGATGCGGTACTTTTCCTTCGGCGTGTGCAGCCGCGCGAGCTTAATCGCCGCCTCGTTCGCCTCGGTGCCCGAGTTGCAAAAGAACGCCTGCCCGCCAAAACTCCGCTCGCTGAGCATCTGCGCCCAGCGGCCTTGGGCTTCGGTGTGCCAGGTATTTGGCACATGGATCAGCGTCGCCACTTGTTCCTGGACCGCTTCGACCACCGCTGGCGGGCAGTGTCCGAGCAAGTTGCAGCCCCAGCCGGGGAAGAAGTCGAGATAGCGCGTCCCCTCGCTATCCCAGACGAACGAGCCTTCGCCGCGCACGAGCGAGACCGGGTAGCGCGGATAATTGGGCACCACGTACTGCTTGAACAGGTCGATCGTTTCCGCCGAACTCAGCGTCGAAGAAGTGCTCAATGGACTACCCCAAAAATGAAACGCAGAACGCCAGGAAGCGAGAACCGGGACACGACCGAAAGGGCGCGAATCAAGGCGAGCCGCCCGCACGGCGCTTTAGGCGGTGCGGGCTTTGATGATCTCGGTGCCCACGCCCTGGTTCGTGTAAATTTCCAGTAGCAGCGAGTGCTTCAGCCGGCCGTCGATGATGTGGATCTTCCGCACGCCATGATCGAGCGTTTCGAGACAGGCTTCGATCTTGGGGATCATGCCCTTGCTGATTTGCCCCGAGTCGATCATCTCGCGCGCCTCGGCGGCAGTGAGCGAGTGGACGAGCGAGTCGGCGTCTTCCACGTCGGCCAGCACGCCGCTCACATCGCTCAGAAAGACCAGCTTCTCCGCGCCCAGCGCCTGGGCAACGGCGGTGGCCGCCGTGTCGGCGTTGACGTTCAGCTTCTGTCCATCCTCGCCGATGCACATCGACGGGATCACCGGAACTTGGCCGGCATAGCAGAGGTTGTCGATCACGGAGCGATCGACGCGGGTGACGCGGCCGACGTGCCCCAGATCGATCCGGCTGCCATCGCTGTCGCTTAGCCCAAGGCGCTCGCCAAAGAGCACATTGGCCTCGTCCTGAAAGGAGAGCGTCATCGCGCGGCCGCCGAGTTGCTCGATCTGATCGGCGATCGAACGGTTGATCTCGCCGGCGAGCACCTTTTCGACAATGCCGAGTGTGGCGTCGTCCGTGTAGCGGCGTCCCTGGATGAACTGCGGCGCGATGCCTGCTTCGTCCATCGCCCGGCTGATCGCCGCGCCGCCGCCGTGGACGATGACGGGGCGCATGCCGACGGTT
>CAYZVT010000474.1:0-2972 GCA_964481585.1 uncultured Pirellulales bacterium | reverse complement strand
GAAGCCGACGAGCACGGCGCTGAGCAGCGCGTAGTGTCGGCCCTGCCGCTCCATCGACCCCGTGCGCATCGCCGGCAGCGCAAGCAGCCCTAGCCCCACTCCGGCGGCGGCCCCGAGTGCGGCGCTGGTGATGCCGCCGGTAAAGCGCGGCAGGTCGTCTGCGGCCGGCAGCGGAAAAAGCTGCGGCCAGACTGCTAACGCTACGAGTCCGGCGACCATCGGCAGCACAAATAGCGACCAGGGGTAGCGCACTTCGCCGGCTGCGCCTCCGTCGTACTCGATTAAGGCGAAGGACAGCAGCACGCAGAGGAGCGTCGCCTGCCAGGCAAACACGCCCCACAGCATTTCATCCGGAACGCCGGGAGGCAGACTCGCGCCCCCGCTCAGTGGCCCGGCGATCCCCAGCGCAAGAAAGGCGAGTGCGACGGCCGCCTCGACCGCTGGGTAGCGCGGCGAAATCGCCGTGCCGCAGTCGTAACAGCGGCCACGGAGCATCAGCCAGCCCACGACCGGCACGTTGTGATACCAGCGAATCGCATGACCACACGCCGGACAAGCCGAGCCGGGATGCACCAGACTTTTGCCGCGCGGCAGCCGGTAGATCACGACATTCAAAAAACTGCCGATGCAGCCGCCGAGCGCCGCGAGCCAGAGCGCGAGCACAAGCTGCTGGAGAATCGTCCACTCGGTTTGGGCAACGAGCATCGCGGCAACTCGCGGTAGGGTTACATTTGGGGCGGCGCGATTAAATCACGCCATGCAGCGGTCCGCCCGGCGCGGCGAGGGCGTCGACGCGGCGGGTGATTTCGGGGTCTTCCACCAGCGGCGGCGCGTGATGGCTTTTGATGCGGGCGTCGATCACCAGCGGCCCCCGGCAGCCCCAGTGTTTATGATCGGTAAACGCGCCGACGCCATGCACATCGGCGGCCGGATTGCTGCGGGTAAACGTCACCCACAAAAAATTGTTCAGCGTCTCGGCCGTAAAGCGGCTGTCATCGACGAGCACGATGAGCGGAAAAGCCGCCAGCGCCGCGATCTGCTCCCCTTCCCGGCAAAATTGCTCCGCCGCCGCCTCGCCTTCGGCCGACCAGCTTGGCCCTTGCACGGCGAGCACGCCCGGCAGGCAAAGCCGGGGCCGTGAAAAACCCTCCGGCAGTCGCAGCTCCGCCGGAACCTCGCGCGGCAACTCGCGCCGCGATGGCCCGACGGCGGCGATCACGAGTTTGGAGCCTTCGTTCAGCCCGCTGCCAGAGTAGTCGAGCGTGTCGATCGTCGTGCAAGTTTGAAAGTGCAGATCGCGCCGCCAATCGACGCGCTCTAGCAGATGCGCAAAGAAGCCGGGGATGTCATGCAGGTCGAGCTGCGGCGCGTCGTCCTTGGCTGCAATCAAGAGATACTTGGCGAGCGAGAGTTGCCCCTGCCCCAGAATCGCATTGGCCTGCGTCAGCAATTCTTGCGGCCGGTCATTAGGGGCATAGGGCCGGTAGCGTTCGCTGCCGAGGGCCAACAGCAACGGATGCACGCCCGCCGCATCGACGGCATGCACGCCCTGCACGCCCGGCAGTACGGTGGGAATGACGGGGCCGGTCAGCTCGTGAATCAGTTCGCCGAAAATCGTGTCTTCTTGCGGCGGTCGGCCGACGACGGTGAAGGGCCAAATTGCTCCCTCGCGGTGATAGACGCGCTCGACGCGCAGCACCGGAAAATCATGCACGCGAGCATAATAGCCGAGATGATCGCCGAACGGGCCTTCGGGGAGTTGCTTGTCGGGTTCGACCGTGCCGGTGATGCAAAAGTCGGCATCGGCCGCGATGGGCAGTTCGCCCTCGCGGCAGATCATCCGCACGCGCCGCCCGCCGAGCGCGCCGGCGAAAGTGAGTTCCGACAAACCTTCCGGCAGCGGCATCACGGCGGCAAGCGTCATGGCCGGCGGTCCGCCGACAAAGATATTCACCCGAAACGGCACGCCCCGCCGCAGCGCGGCGGCATGATGCACGCCGATCGAGCGGTGAATCTGGTAGTGCAAGCCGATCTCGCGGTCGGGCTGGTAGTGGTTGCCCCCCAGCTGCACGCGGTACATGCCGAGGTTCGACTTTCGCAGCCCCGGCTCGTCGACGTGTTCGCTGTAGACCTGCGGGAGCGTGATAAACGCGCCGCCATCGTCGGGCCAGGATTTTAATTGTGGTAGCGCGCGAACCGTCGTTTCATGAGCGAGGACCGGACCGCTGCGGACGCGCTTCGGGAGCATCGTCAGCGCCGCGCGCGGCGCGCCGAGATACCGCCTTGGGCAACGCCAGAACTGGTTCGGGTCGATCTTCAGTTCGATCAGCCGCCGCACCGTTTCGAGCGTGTCACGAAAGAGAAAGCGTGCCCGCTCAATCGTGCCGAACAGGTTGCTCACCATCGGAAAGCGACAGCCCCGCACGTTGGCGAAGTAGAGGGCTGGCCCGCCGGCCTGAAAGACGCGCCGCTGAATCTCCGCCGCTTCCAGATGCGGGTCGATCGGCTGCTCGATCCGCACCAACTGCCCCGTGCGGGCGAGATTATCGACACAGGTTTTGAGACTACGATAGGCCATCCGATTCGCCAGAGCCGCCTTTTTAATTCAAAGAGCGTGAAAAAAGTATTCGCAATCCCGCCATCCTAACCCGCCCGCGCTGGAGGACAAAGCCCTGCCCTGGGCGGCTCGCGGCGGTCGGCTACAATGACGGGACCGGCTCCCCCTCGGTTTCTCGCCCCAGGAAAGGCTCGCTCTCATGCAGGTTCGCGCGATCACCAGCTCCGCTACTCAAACTTCCGCCACGGCGATGGTCGTCGGCGTCTTTGCCGACGGCGTGCTCACAGCGGCGGCGACGGAACTTGACGGCGCGACGGGCGGGCTGGTGCGCAAGCTGATCGACCGGGGCGAAATCACCGGCAAGGCGAACGAGACGACGCTGCTGCTTGCCCCCGACGGCGTGGCGGCTGAAAAG
>CAYZVT010000473.1:0-2972 GCA_964481585.1 uncultured Pirellulales bacterium | reverse complement strand
CAAGTGACGCGACACTTATGTGGAATGCGCTCTCGTGCCTACAGTTCCCAACCCGGCCGGTACGGGCGCTGGAGATAGTGATCGGCCTCGGGGCAGTTCGTTGCCCGCAGCGCTACCGGGTCCCACTGGAGTTGTTGGCCAGTGCGGTAGGCGACGTTCCCCAGCAGCACCGTCTCGGTCAGCGCGCCGGAGTAGTCGAAGTTGCAGGTCGTGGGGCTGCCGGTCTTGCAGGCGGTGATCCATTCCTGGTAGTGCCCAATCGAGTTGGGGATCGTCGGCTCGGGCGCCGCCGCGCCGGCGAACTCGGATTCGGGCAGGAGCCGGTGCGTGGAATAGTTGGAGAACAACATGCCCCGGCTGCCCACGAACAGCACGCCGCTGCCGGGCAGGTCGACGCCTTCGAGTTGTTTGGGCGCGAGATTGCCGTCGTACCAGATGATCTCCACTGCCGGCTGATCGCCGCGCGCGGGAAACTGGTACGTCACCTTGAGTCCAAGCGGGCAGGTTTCAGGATGGACTGGCGGGCCTTCGGCGGCCACGGTCGTCGGATGCCGCAGGTCGAGCGCCCAGAACGGCAGGTCCATAATATGACAGGCCATGTCGCCGAGCGTGCCGCCGCCGAAATCCCACCAACGCCGCCACTGTTCGGGATGGTAGCGCCCCTGGGCGTAGGCGCGCTTGGGCGCGGGGCCAAGCCATAAATCCCAGTGCAAGGTGGCGGGCACGGGATCGGCCTTCTCAGGTCGCTCGCCGCCGCCCCAACCTTTGCCGACCCAGCAGTGGACCTTGTGTACCGGGCCAATCATGCCGGCGCGGATTTTTTCCACGACGCGACGGTAGTTATCGCCGGCGTGGATTTGCGTGCCCATCTGCGTGGCGAGTTTCATCTTCTTGGCCGTCTCGGCACAGCGGCGTGCTTCGGAGACGGTATGCGTCAGCGGCTTTTCGCAATAAACATGCTTGCCGAGCTTCATCGCCCTCATCGTCGCCGGCGCGTGCGTGTGGTCCGCCGTGCTGACGACCACCGCGTCGATGCCCTGCTCCTTGTCGAGCAGCTTGCGAAAGTCGTGGTAGCGCGTCGCCTTGGGAAAACGCGCGGCGGCCTTGCCGAGAAAGCGCTCGTCGATGTCGCACAGTGCAACGATGGTTTCGTGCTGCACGCCCGCGATGTTCGCTGACGCACGGTTGGCGACGCCGATGCAGGCCAGATGGAGCTTTTCGTTCGGCGATTTCGACTCGGCGGCCGCGCGGCTGGTGAAGTAGCCGATGGTCGAAAGCGAGGCCGAAGCCGCAGCCGATTGACGCAGGAAATCACGACGGTGGAGATTCCGGGCCATAAAGAATCCTTGCGAGGGTGGGCGGGCAATCGGCCAAGGGGGGACAAACGCGGAGGGCGAGGCCGTCACCGGCGAGCACACGCCGCAACCGCCTCGTTCCGATCGTAACGCCGCCAAGGGGGCATTGCAACGAACGGCCGTCGTGCTGGTCAGCCGCGGGGCCGACCTGTATGATGGGCGCTTTCCGCCCAGAAGTAGGAGAGACGCGACGTTGGACTCTGCCGCAGACACTTTGCCCACCGCCCTGACGCGCCACGGAATTGAACTGCCGCAGGAGCAGATCGCGCTGCTCGACCGCTTTCGGCAGGAGTTGTGGGCGGCGAATGAGCAGATCAACCTCACGCGGCACACCGACTTCGAGCGCTTCGTCACGCGCGACGTGGTGGATAGTCTGCAACTGGCGCAACAAATCGAGTCAGGCAGATCGGTGCTCGACATCGGCACCGGCGGCGGCGTGCCGGGCGTGATTCTGGCGATCGTGCGGCCCGACTTGCAGGTGTCCGCCTGTGACTCGGTTGGCAAAAAGGCGCGCGCGGTCGAGCAGCTCGTCGGGGCTGTCGGCGTGCCGGTCAAGGTCGCCCACGCACGGGCGGAAGACCTGCTCCAGCGCCGCCGCTACGACACGCTCGTGGCGCGGGCTGTCGCTTCGCTGCACAAGATGCTCACCTGGCTCGCGCCGCACTGGGACCACTTCGACGAGCTGCTCGCGATCAAAGGACGCAAATGGGTCGAGGAGCGCGGCGAGGCGCGGCATCTCGGCTCGCTCCGCGCGATCGAGCTGCGCCGCGCCGCCAGCTACGTCACCCCCGGCAGCGATGCGGAGAACGTGATTCTGCGCCTGCGGCGCAAACCGGGAAGCAACTAAGCGGCGTTACCCCTTGCAAGGAGCACCGGAACCGATGGAACTGCAACACGCCTGGAAAGAACTGCTTGAAAGCTGGCCCGCAGACATGCCCCGGCGGGGCGTGCTCGTGACCAACTTCAACGAGCAGATCCTCTTTAGCGGCTTTCTCACCGCCGAGGCCTTTGTGCTCGTCGATCGCAACGCGCCGGACACGATGGGCGCGCGGAAGCTGATCGTCCCCTACAACCAAATCGCCGCCATCAAAATCGTCGATGTCGTTAAAAGCAAGTCGCTCGCGCAGATGGGTTTTGAAGGCAAGTTGTCCGAACGCTGATTCCTTTGGGAGCGGTCAGCGGTCAGCGGTCAGTAATACGAAAGTCCGTCCTTCCCGCGCAGGCGGGAATCCAGAGCGCACGGTCCACCGTCTGTCCTTCCCGCCTGCGCGGGAAGGACGTATTTTGCTGATGGCTGATCGCTGATGGCTAATCGCTGACCGCTAATCGCTGACGGCTAAACGCTGACCGCAGCTACTGGCCCGCCCGCCGCAATTTTCTTAAACTGAGGCTGCCCCCCAACAAAAGGAGAATTCTTCATGGCCGAAACGCCCGAAAAAAAAGCCTCCCCGCCTGCCGAGGCTCCCGCCCAGGAGCAGCGTGCGCGGCAGTTGGAGGTGGACGACTCGCAGGTTAGCTCGACGTATGCCAACTTCTGCCGCGTGACTGGCACGCCGGAGGAGTTGATTATCGACTTCGGGCTGAACACGCAGCCGTTCGGCGTGCCGGTGGCCACCA
>CAYZVT010000472.1:0-2980 GCA_964481585.1 uncultured Pirellulales bacterium | reverse complement strand
TAGCGTCGCCGCTCGGCCAAAGCGACTGGGCAGCGTCAAATTGACCGAGGCCGCGGTCATTGCGGACGCGGTGGTCGGGTGCTGCGGTGTCTCTGCCGAGGCGATCAAGGGCGGGCGATCGAGCCGGAACCACTCGCGCGGGGGCGAAATCGTCGGCAAACTGCCAGCCGACCGGTTTCCGGCCTCATGTTTGCAGAAATCCTCCCGGCACTAGCCCTCCGGGGGCGGGCGCGGAACGAATCAGCGGAACATCAACCGCACTCCGGTCCTGCACTTGAACAGGAAGCAATGCAGCAATGATCTCGCGAGCCAGCGCGTCGAATCTTAGCGTGAGTGGTCATGGCTATCCGCGCCCGCAGTTGGTGCGCGACCAGTGGTGGTGCTTGAACGGAAAATGGGAGTTTGCCTTCGACAAGCAGGGCCTGTGGCGCGATCCCGAGGAAGTGGCCTGGAAGCACCAAATCGTTGTCCCCTTTGCGCCGGAGGTTTCCGCCAGCGGGATTGGCGACACCGGCTTCTACCAGGCGTTTTGGTATCGCCGGCAGTTCGACGCCCCGCCGCTTCAACCGGGGCAGCGCTTGGTGTTGCACTTCGGCGCCGTGGACTACGAAGCGCGAGTCTGGGTCAACGGCGTCCCGGTTGCGGCTCATGTCGGCGGCTACACCCCGTTTTATTGTGATGTGACCGACGTGCTCCGTCCCAGCGGGCCGCAAACGGTCGTGGTCTGCGCGCAGGATGATCCGCACGATCTGACGAAGCCGCGCGGCAAACAGGACTGGCAACTCAACCCACACGTGATCTGGTATCCGCGCACCAGTGGCATCTGGCAGACGGTTTGGATGGAAGTCGTCCCGGCGGCGCGGATCGGCAACCTAAACTGGAAAGCCGATGCCGACCGCTGGGAAATCGACTTCCAGTGCCGTCTCGATGGCGAGCATCATCAAGAAATGCGTCTCCGCGTGCGGTTGACGATCGGCAACAACCTTTTGGCCGACGACGACTATTTGGTTATTGCCGGAGAAGTTCACCGCCGCATCGCGCTCTCGGACCCCGGCATTGATGACTACCGCAACGAGATTTTGTGGTATCCGACGACTCCAACCCTCATCCAGGCAGAGCTTGAGCTGCGCGAGCGCGACGGTCACGCGGTCGATTGGGTGCGCAGCTACACGGCGATGCGCACGGTCAGCGTCCAAGGGGACTGCCTCGTGCTCAACGGCCGTCCGCATAGTTTGCGGATGGTGCTCGACCAAGGTTATTGGCCCGACACCGGGCTTAGCTCGCCCGACGACGCGGCCCTGCGGCGCGACGTGGAGCTGGCCAAGGCGATGGGCTTTAACGGCGTGCGCCGGCATCAACACATCTCCGACCCGCGCTACTTGTATTGGGCCGACCGGCTGGGGCTGATGGTGTGGGAAGAAATGCCCAGCGCGTACCGCTTCACGCCCCCCTCGATCGAACGCTTGACGCGCGAGTGGACCGAGGTGATTCGCCGCGACATCAGCCATCCCTGCATCGTGGCCTGGGTTCCGTTCAACGAGTCGTGGGGCGTGCCCGATCTGCCCGGCAGCCCTGCCCAGCGGCATTACGTGCAGGCGCTCTACCATCTGACCAAAACGCTCGACCGCTCGCGGCCGGTGGTCGGCAACGACGGCTGGGAGAGCGTCGCCACCGATATCATCGGCATCCACGACTACGACGACCAGCCGGAGAGCATCGCGCGGCGCTACGGGGGGGAAGACGATGCCGCGCAGCGTCTGTTTCGCCGCGAGCGTCCGGGCGGGCGCATCCTTTCGCTCGATCACGAAGCGCATGCCGACCAGCCGATCATGCTCACCGAGTTTGGCGGCATTTCGCTCGCTCAGAGGGACGACGGCGGCTGGGGGTACAGCGAGGTCGAGGATGCGGAAATTCTCGCCGAGCGCTACGAACGCCTGCTCGAAACCGTGCGCGGCTCACGGATGCTCGCCGGCTACTGCTACACGCAATTCGCCGACACCTACCAAGAAACCAACGGCCTGCTCTACGCTGATCGCACGCCGAAGTTTCCGATCGAACGCATCGCCGTGGCGACCGCCGGCGCCAAAGCGGCGCACGACGTGCGCACCGAGCAGGTGTGGCGCGAGCGGATGATGAACGCCCAGTGGCAACAGTACGCCGTTCCGGTGGGCGAACACCAAACCGACCCACACCGTTAGCGGGGCTGCGATCGGTTCTGGCAGCCACGCTCCCGCGCCCCGTACTTTCAGGAAACCGCACGCAAGCCTACCCGCAGCCCCACCTTTTTCCTCCGGCAGAAACAGGACGCCGATGGCATCGACTGACGATAGCTCGACTTCGCAGCTCGGCCCGCAACCGCTTCCGACCCAGAGCGACACCTCTCAGCAGGCCCAACCGATGCCGGTCACGCCCCGTTTCCGCTCGTTTTGGATCGGTGGCTTCGAGTGCTCGACGCATCGCAACCGCTACGGCGAGCGGCTGGATCTGATCGCGACCACGCAGCATGACGTGCAAGCGGAAGAAGATTACGCCCGCGCGCGAAGTCTCGGCATGCGCACGGTGCGCGATGGGCTGCGGTGGCATCTGATTGAGCATCAGCCGGGGCGATACGACTTTTCGTCGCTCGCGCCGATGGCCGAGGCGGCCGAGCGGCAAGGGGTGCAGGTCATCTGGGATCTGCTGCACTACGGCTGGCCGGAAGACTTGGACATTTTTTCCGCCGCCTTCATCGACCGCTACGTGGCCTTTGCCCGCGCGGCGGCGCGCTTTCTGGCGGGCCTGAGCGATGAGCCGCTGGTGTTCACGCCGGTCAACGAGATTTCGTTCTTCACCTGGGCGATGTGTGTCGGCAAGGTCGTCTCCCCGTTCGCCGAAGGACGCGATTGGCAGTTGAAGCAGCAACTGGTGCGCGCGGCGCTTGCCGTCTCCGACGCGCTGTGGGAACTCGATCCACGGACGCAGTTTTTGCACGGCGACCCGA
>CAYZVT010000471.1:0-2987 GCA_964481585.1 uncultured Pirellulales bacterium | reverse complement strand
CAGGCCGCAAGCCTCAAGCTCTCAGCCTGTAGCCGTCAGGCCAGCTTTCCGCTTTCCGCTTTTTATTTCCGCCCTCCGCCTTCACTGCACTTGGTCAGGATAAATGACCAGCTCGACGCGGCGGTTGCGCGCCTTTCCGGCGGCGGTGGCGTTGGAGACTACCGGGTGGTTGGCTCCGTGGCCGACGACGAACATCTGTTGCGGCTCAAGCGGAAAGCGCCGCAGCACGTGGTCGTAGACCGCCAGCGCGCGGGCGGTCGAGAGATGATGGTTGCTCGGGAACTGCGGCGTTGCGATCGGGTCGCTGTCGGTATGCCCTTCGACGCCGATGACCTGACGCGGATACGCCCGCACCACATCGCCCATCACACTTTCCACGAGCGAAGCGGCCCCGGGCAGCAGCGTGGCGGTGCCGGGATGAAACAGCTTTTCGCCCGGCAGCTCAATGCGGATCAAGTCGCCGTCTTGCCGTACCTCAATGCCCGGCAGATGGATGACGGTCAGCTCGCCGACGAGGCTATTATTCGGCGTAATTGTCGCTCCCACGCGGCGCTGCATCGAGGCGGTCAGCGCCCGCGCACGTTTTTCCAGTCCTTGCTTTTCGCTGTGCAGATCGGCCAACTGCTGCGTCGTGCCGCGCAATTGATCGCGCACCGCGCCGAGTTCGTCTTTCAGGAGCTGAATCTGCTGCCGCGACTGCGCGAGCAGCGCTTCGAGTTCCTGGTTGTCGCGGTCCAGAGCGCTAGCGCGGTTCTGCAACTCATCGCTCCGCAGCGCATAAGTCTGCTGCTGCTCGGCAAGCTGTTGGTTCTGGTGATGGAGTGTGTACGCATTCTGCCCACAGCCGGCGAAACTCGCCAGCAGCAGACCGATCGCACCGTGCTCCCACAACCCGCGCATCGACGCAACTCCTAGAAGTAGAGGCGGCAAACAGTACCAAGCCCCTCGCCTCGCAGCAAGGGCAGTTTGGGGAAAGCTGTAGGCTGTAAGCTATAAGTTGCGAGCTGGAGGGGGGCTTTCCGCCTTCCGCCTTTCCTCTGCTCCGGGGGCTTCCGCTCCTCGCGGTGCGCCCCCGCCACCCGTCACTCTCCGCCTTCCTCTCATCGTCCTCCTCTTGCCCTGAACACCGATTCTCGCACCAGGCGCAGTACGAGCAGCAAAACCGTCATGACCACGAGGCAGGCGGCCAGCACGCCGGGCACGAGCCAGGGAAGCTCGAAGATGCGGTAGGCCCAATCCCACAGGCGTGCCCATAACAGGATGCTCACCAGCGCTGCCAAGCACAGGAATGGTCCGTAGGGGATCGTTTGGTCGCGGCGGATGATTAGTTGCAGCACCCCGATCAGCAGTCCGGCAAAGGGGGCCATAAAGAAGACGAGGATGCAGGTCTGCCAGCCGAGAAACGTGCCAATCATCATCATCAACAGCACGTCGCCAAAGCCCATTGCCTCTTTTCGCAGCGTGACCGCGCCGATCAGCCGCACCGCCCAGACGATTCCGCCGCTGCCGACCAGTCCGACCAGCGCCGTCAGCAGGCCGACCCAGCCTGCCCCGCCCCACCACCAGACGAGCACAATCAGCAGTGTGCCGGCAGCCAGCAGCGCCAGCAGCGCAGGCGTCGCCAGCGCTTGGAGCATCCGCCGCATCGAGACCCGCAGCGCGCGGCGCAGGCCGTGCCGTCCGTACCAGGGCCGGGGCAGAATGGCGAAAATCCACAGCCAGTAGCAAGCCAGCGCCAGCAGGAGCGGCCCAACCGCCGGCCGCGCGGCGAGCGCCGCCGGCCAGGGATTGGGCGAAGCCAGCGTCAAAAACTGCAAGTACAGCCCATTTCCGCCGAGCACGGCGGCCAATTCCGGCGGCACGGCGAGTGGAATGGCTAGCTCGGCCGGCGGTGGCATCGCGGCCAGCGTTAGCTCCGGCAGCAGCGACCAGGGGGCGAGTGCGGCCAGCAGTAGCCCCCCTAGCGTTCCAAAAACCGTGACCTGATCGGGAATCAGCCGCTCGTCGATGTCGATAAACGAGGCCACGATCATCAGCGCGATGAGGAGTGTGTGACTCAGAAACTGCAGATGCAGCACTTCCGGCGGCAGCACGATTCCGGATGGCAAGGTCGGGAGAAACGGGCACAGCGCCTGCGCGACCGTCTCCCACCAGTAGAGCCAGGGAAGGCCGAAGGCGACGGCCAGTTCGATCCCCATCGGGCGGAGCCAAAACGCGCGGCCGTGCAGCGGCGCCTCGCGCCGCAGAAAGAGCCAGCCGACGATTGGCACGCCGTCGGCCGCCGTGCGCGGCGGGGCTTGGGGAGCGGGGGCGGACCAGGGGCTGATCGAGCGCTTGTCCCACGCCCAGCGGTAGATCGCCAGATTCAGCAGACTGCCCAGCAGCGCCCCGAGCACGGCCAGCCCCGCCAGTCGCAGTTCGAGCGGGATGGCAAGCAGCAAATTCACCGAGACTCGTCCGACGCGGCGGAAAGTTGCAGGCGGGTGCGGATTTCCTCGGCCACTTCGGCCGGGCTCTTTCCTTCGGTATCGACCGCCAGATCGGCCGCCTGGCGGTAAATCGGGGCGCGAATTTGGAGAAGCCGCTCGATCTCGGTCCGGCCGCCCGAATTGGTTAGGTTAGGCCGGCGAGATGCCGTGGTGGGGTCGCACGCGATACGCCGGTAAATCGTCTCCGGCGCGGCTTGCAGCCAGACGACTTTGCCCGAGCCGCGCAGCATCGCGCGATTTTCCGCCCGCAACACTCCGCCGCCGCCGACGCCGAGCACGAGCCGCTCGCGCTGGCAGAGCCGCGCGAGGACTTGCGACTCCAGATCACGAAAGGCTGGCTCGCCCTCGTCGGCAAAAATCTCGGCGATGGTTTTGCCGGCCGCGCGCTCCAGTTCCACATCGGCGTCGAGCCAGTCCCAGCCGAGCCGCGCGGCAAGCGCGGCGGCGACGGTACTTTTGCCGGTCCCGCGATAGCCGATTAGGTGGATGTTCATCGAC
>CAYZVT010000470.1:0-2996 GCA_964481585.1 uncultured Pirellulales bacterium | reverse complement strand
GCGGTGCGCAGAATCAGACTCGTGTTCAGGCTCGCAATCGTCGCCATTTAGAACTCGCTCCCATCGTCCAATTGAGCTATTCGTTCCGTGAGCTTATCTATGCGACCGTAAACCTTGCGGACGCGCCGCCACGCTTCCAGCAGGTTGAGCGATTCGTTTGCCATTTCCCGCAACGCACGAATCCGCTGGCGCTCCGGCGCGGAGAGTTGCCGGTTCTGCGCTGCTGCGCGCCGCTCAATCTCTGTCGCGGCTTCCAGCAGATCGTTGCGCGATCGCATCAGCTTGCGGCAGTTCTCGCACCGGCCGTCCGTGCAGTTCATGCAACCGGCTTCACTGTCTGGCATGCGCTCTTCCTTGAAAATGGGGGGCGACGGGGCAGAAGACCGCCGCCCCCCTCGGTTGCCGCGCGGCGGCGATTTCGCGCGGACCTCCACTCTCACTTAGTCTGCGTCAGGTTATCCAGCACATTTTGCAGCGATTCAGCGTCGGCCAGTCGCCCGTTGGCGTCGATCCGTAGTTCCGCCGCCCGCTCGGGGCAGCCAACATAGCGGGCGTAGTCGATTTCGCCACGGGCCAGGTCGAGTTGGAGGCGGATAGCGCGCTTCAGGCTTTCGACGGTGCCCTCGCTCGACCGTCGCTGATCGGCGCGTTCCACGTCAGAGGGCAGGTTGATGTGAGGCATCGCTGGTTTCTCCTACAGCATTTCCATCAAGCGGAGTCGTCGCCGCTTGTTCTCGGTAAACCACCGCGAGCGCCGCGCCGGGGTTGCGGTGGAAGCCTTGGTGGGTGCGCGGTATACATCCACGCGGGTCTGCGGGTAGGCGGGGCTGGTGACGATACTCACCTCGTAGAGCGTGCCTTGCACGACCGAGCGAGTTACCTGTCGCCCCGCCACAGCCCATTCGTCGCCGCCTGGTTGCGTGCGGAAACAGAAGCTCATGCCGGTCAGGTTTCGGTCCTTGACCTCCTGCCACACCCACCTTGTGTCTTCGTCGTCATCCATGAGAAAGCTGGCGGTGACGCCCTCTTGCGTCGATGCCAACAGGAGCGAACCGTCGCCCGTGCGAGCCAGCGGATAGTGCCAGGCGTGTTGCAACAGCCCGAACAGCTCATCCGGGCCCGCCAAGCTCGCATCAAACGCCCCCGGCAGAATCCGCTCGCGGAATCCGCCCAGGTCCACAGATAGCGCCCGGTAGGGAATTGCCAGCCCTTCCAGTCGCAGCTTGTCACCTTGGCGGGTGGCCCGAAGCTCTGCCGGCAGCGTGAGCGTTCGCAGTTCCATTAGGCGTGCTCCACAGATTCGTAAAGCTCCGGCACGCGCTCGCGCACCAACTCGATGTACTTGCCTGCGGAGCGGCTGTTGAATTGCTCGCTCGGTGCCCACAGATCGGGGCGGCCGACGTACAGGGCCTGATACCTCAACAGCGGCCCGTCGATGGAGAAGCCGCGACGGGAGATTTCCGTCCGGAATTCCTTTTCCGCGTCGATCGCCTCGGCCAGTGCTTCGACTGCCGCCAGCACCGCGTTTGCACGCTCGCACCACTCGGGCAGCACGCGCTGGCACTCTGCGTGACTCGCCTCCTTGGCCACCTGTCGCGTCAGCTCGGACTGCATCTGGGCTGCTTCATGCAAGACGCGGCTCTTGCGTTCCAGCTCGGGCAGCTCGGCCCGCCGCGCCGCGACTGCCTTCAATTGCTCGGCACGCTCGCCCTCAAGCAGTGCCGCCGCTTCGGCCCGGATGCCGTCCTCGCGCCGAGTATCGCCGGCCTCCTCGCGGAGTTGCCGAAGCCTCTGCTCGGTCGCGTTGTGCTCCGCCCGCAGAGCGTTCAGCTTTTCCAGGGCAGCCGAGTATTTCGGGTCGTCAGTGAGTCGCCGCTTCGCATTCTTTGCCATCGTGTGCCTCCGTTCAGGATCGCTCGGGCGGATACGGTCCGCCGCGTTCTGCCAGATCAAGTAGCGACCGCCGAACCGCGTTCTCGGAAAACAGCCGCCGTCCCCCTACCTCAAGAAATGGAATCTTGCCCGCATCTGCCAGCGATTGCAGTCCGTCGACCGAGAGCCGCAAGTCGTAGGCGATCTGAAACAATGTGCGTAGTTCCGGTTTGCTCATACTGCCATTCTCGCTAAATCCCGTTTTGGGTCTGGTGTTGCACGTGGGAAGCTGGTGGGAAATCTTTGGGAAAGCTACGCGAGCCGGCGATAGCCAGGTTTCGCGGCGGGCAAAATCAGCTTGCCCCACGCATCACTGCCGCGAAACGCGTCGCGTAGCCGAACGCTGTTCAGCGCCGCCTCGCGCAGAATGAACCGATCGCAGAGCACGACGCCCGGCGTATCGGCGTCCGCCGTCCAAAGCACGCGGAGCACTTGAGCCTGATTCTCACTCAGAAAGAACTCCTGCCCGCCACGACGACACCAACGGAAGTCGGGAGAGTGCGCATTCTCACTCATGTCTGCCACCTCGTTTCAGGAACTCGATTTCTGCGGCCGTGAGCGGCGAGTGCAAGAGAATGATCTCGGTCGCGACTTGGCTGGGGTCGTCGAGATAATCGCGCTCGCGGTCGTTTAGCGCATTCAGTTCGACAAGCTGGATCGCCTCCGGTTTCGCCCAGTCACGCTGCGGGTGCGCGTGCCACCAGCTCCACGGGCGACGGAAGGGCCTTTGTGGTCGCGCCGGGTCCGCTTCAATCTGCCGCAGGCGTCCGCACTCCTCGGCGGGCAGTAGTCCGAGCCGATTCAGTTGCTCCGGTTCCGGCAGCTTGCTATTCCGTGGCTCTGGCGCGTCCCATCGCCACCACGCCCAGGGGCGGCTGCCGGGGTGCTCATAGATGAAGTCCCGCAACAGCCGCTCCCCGTGCTGCTGCCATGCCTCGCGCATCTCTTCAAGCTGGCTTGGGGTGGGATCGTCGCCCCAGGCGTCGCCGAACCAATCCACGCCGTCGAGCAGTTGCGACTCATGGCCGTCGTGCCACCGCTCGCGGCGGTCCTTTGCTTTGCGA
>CAYZVT010000469.1:0-3017 GCA_964481585.1 uncultured Pirellulales bacterium | reverse complement strand
GCCAACACGCGAAGTTCAATTTGCGAATAATCGGCCGCCAGGAGCTTCCAACCCTTCTCTGGCAGAAAGGCCGAGCGGATTTCCCGCCCCGTCTCGTGCCGCACCGGAATGTTCTGCAAGTTGGGATCGCTCGAACTGAGCCGCCCGGTCGCGGTCACGACCTGATTGAGCGAAGCGTGAATCCGTCCCGTCTCTGGATGCACCAGCAGCGGCAGCGCATCGACGTAGGTGTTTTTGAGCTTCGCGTATTGGCGGTACTCGACGATCTTCGCCGGCAGCGGATGCTCGCGGGCCAGCTGCGCGAGCACATCGGCATCGGTGCTCGGGCCGGTTTTGGTCTTTTTGATGACCGGCAGCTTGAGCTTGTTGAACAACACCTCGGCAAGCTGATTGCGCGAAGCGATGTTCAGCTCTTGCCCGGCCAACTCAAAAATCTCGCGTTCGACTTCGCTCAGCCGCTGCTCGTAGCGCTGGCTCAGTTCCGCCATCCGCGCCACATCGAGCCGAATGCCGTTGAACTCCAGTTCCGCGAGCACTTCGACCAGCGGCACTTCGACCTCGTGGAACAGCGGCGTCAGCTCCGCTTCGTCGAGCCGCTCGGCCAGCAACGGTTCGAGCCGGACTGGCAGGTCGGCATCGGCGCCGGCATACGCGGCCACCTCGGCGACCGGCACCTGGTCAATCCGCCGCTGTGTGCGCCCCGTGCCACACAGCTCGCTGTAGGTCGTCGGCGTGTGGTTCAAGTAGCGCCGCGCCAGATCGTCGAGACGATGGTTCCGCTCGCCCGCGTCGAGCAAGTAGCTGGCGATCATCGTATCGAAGGCCGTCCCCCGCAGCTCGACGCCCGCGCTGCGCAGCACGACCATGTCGTATTTGAGGTTCTGACCGATCTTGGCAATCGTCTCGTCTTCCAGCACCTCGCGCAGCGCTTCGAGCGTCTGGGCCGGATCAAGTCGCGGCTCCCCCTCGGGCGCGCGGACCGGCACGTAAAACGCCTCGCCCTCTTGCCAAGCAAAAGAGTAGCCGACGATCTCCGCTTGCCGCGGCTGAACGCTGGTGGTTTCGGTATCAAAGGAGATGCGGTTTTGCTTCTTTAGCTGCCTGACAAGCTCAGCGAGCTTCGCGGGCGTATCGACCACGTGGTAATCGGCTTCCCAGGTTGTTGCCGGGCGGCGTTGCAGCCGGCTGACGCGCTCGCCATAGCCGCGAAACCCAAGTTCGGCGAACAGTTCGGCGGTGCGGCCTTGGTCGATGTGGCACACTTCGGCCGCGCGCCAGTTGACCTCGATCGGCACGTGGCGATCGAGTTCGACCAGGCGGCGGCTCAGTTCGGCCCGCTCGCGCCCGTCGAGCAGATTCTGGCGGCGCTTGCCCGGCTTCATCTCGCCGGCCCGATTGAGCACTTCCTCCAGCGTCCCGTACTGGGCGAGCAGTTCGCGGGCCAGTTTTGGCCCGATCAGCGGAACGCCCGGCACGTTGTCCACCGAGTCGCCCACGAGCGCCTGAAAATCGACAACTTGATCGGGACGCACGCCCCAATCCTTCTCCAGCGAGACGGCATCATAAATCTCGTCCTTGCGGACGTTGTAGACCGAGACGTTCTCGGAGATCAGTTGCCGACAGTCCTTGTCGCCGCTGACCAGGAAGCACCGCACGCCTAGCTCGTCGCACTGACGGGCGACCGTCGCCAAAATATCGTCCGCTTCAAAGCCCGGCACCCGCAGCGTGGGGATGCCCAGCGCTTCGAGTATTTCATCCACGCGGGGAAGCTGCACCGAGAGGGCTTCGGGCATTGAGCCGCGCGCGGCTTTGTACTCCTCAAACAGCTCGTGGCGAAACGTGCCGCCGGGGCAGTCGAAGGCGCAGATCAGAAAGTCGGGCTGCTTCTGCTCCAGCAGAAACAGCATATCGCGCGTAAAGCCATACACCGCCCCGACCGGCTCGCCGCGTGGGCTGGTCATTTCGGGAATGGCGTGAAAGACCTGAAAGATCAGCGAGTGCGCATCGACCAGATACAGCGTCCGCCCTTGCAGTTCCTTGGTCGCCAAGGGGGGCAGCGCGGCGGGGCGTTCGGTTTGAGCATCAGAAGCGACGGCCTGTGGCGAATCGGCATCATCGGCCGAGTCCAGGCCCGGCAAATTTCGCTGGCGAAGCGGCTGGGGCATAAGGGCATCAGAAGCCAGAAAAGGCGGGAGGGAACGTCTGCTGTAGAATCTGAGCAGACAAGAAGTTACGCCAATTTTACGCCCCTCCGCCACGGGGTGTCAAGCGGGCATCGCAGCGGTTGGCCAGCAGCGTTTGCGGCCCCCACCAGGAGGCTCGCTAGCAGCGATTGGCGCGCTAGCTGCATCAAAAAGAGCTGCGTCCCCGTTTGGGCCGCTTGCCGTTTCGTTGACACTGCCGGAGGGGCCGATTACACTCGACTCAGGTTCCTATTTCAAAAAGGGTTAGGGCGATTCCGCCTAGCCCGACGAGCAAGCCCGGCCGACCAGCCGGCGGAAAAGCAGGCACCCAAAGCCTCCTCGCGCCCAGTGCCAGCAGACACCGGCAGCCTTTGCAAACCAACTCGGCGACACGCCAGCGCCAACCACTTTACGGGAGAGAGAATCGATGGCATTGCGGGAAAACGATGCTCTGCGGGCAGCAGTCATGATCTTCTTCATGCTCGTCGTCGTGCTGGCCGTCACCACTTATCTGTTTTTCAAGTACTACGACGACCAAAAGAAGAAAGTCGCGCAGCTCGAAAAAGAAGTCGCCACCACCGCGACCCTGGCGCGCGAAGACCTCGACACGATCAACGAACTAAAGCGGCTGATCGGCTACTCGGCCGAAGACAATCTGGAAACGATCAAAGCCCAGTTCCAAAAGGACATGGACACCTACGGCCAAACCTTCCCCGAGGAGAGCCGTTTTTACCGTCCGATTCTCGACTCCATGCATCGCGAACTGCAGGTCGTCGAAAAGGACGGAGCCGAAGCCTTGGCGACCGTGCAAGAGTTGACGGCGCGGCTCGAAGT
>CAYZVT010000468.1:0-3019 GCA_964481585.1 uncultured Pirellulales bacterium | reverse complement strand
TGCAGGTCCATGCCCCAGCGGACGGGAAACTCGAACGGTTTTCCGCTCTGCTCAAGATGCTCTACCGCCTCGGTGTAGGAGACGCGCTGGAAAGGACTGTCGATGATGCCCTGCAGCGTGTCGATTACTTCCTTGTCGATCCGCTCCTGAAAGAACCGCATGTCGTCGGGGCACTGGTCGAGCACATCGCGGAAGATGCGTTTCAAAAACGCCTCGGCCAGATCCATGTTGTCTTCCAGCTCATAAAACGCCATCTCCGGCTCGACCATCCAAAACTCGGCCAAGTGGCGCGAGGTGTTGGAGTTCTCGGCGCGGAAGGTAGGCCCGAACGTGTAAATCTTGCCGAGCGAGCAGGCAAAGACCTCGCCCTCTAGCTGCCCGCTCACGGTCAGATAGGAGGGGCGGTCAAAAAAGTCTTGGGCGTAATCGACGCGGCCGTTCTGCTTCGGCACGTTTTCCAAATCGAGCGTCGTCACGCGGAACATCTCGCCCGCGCCTTCACAGTCGCTGGCGGTGATGATCGGCGTATGGATGTAGAAAAAGCCCTGTTCTTGGAAAAAGTTGTGGATCGAGCGGGCGATGCAGTTCCGCACGCGGACCACCGCGCCGAAGGTATTCGTGCGCGGCCGCAGATGCGCCCACTCGCGGAGCTTTTCAAACGAGTGGCGTTTCTTTTGAAGCGGGTACGTTTCGGGATCGCACCAGCCATGCACAATCAGTTCGCGGGCGTGCATTTCGGTCGCCTGCCCCTCGCCTGCCGACGGCTTGATCTCGCCCCGCACCGAGACGCTACAGCCGGCGGTGAGGCGTTTGATTTCGCTTTCGTAATTCGGAAGCTGCGCGTCGGCGATGATCTGCAGATTGTCGAACGCCGAGCCGTCGTTCAGCTCTAGAAAGCTGAACCCGCCTTTCGAGTCGCGGCGGGTGCGAATCCAGCCCCGGACACAAGCCGCGCGGCCGATGGCCGCGCTATCGCGTGCTTCGCGGACGCTCAGTTTTTGCATGTTGGCACTCCTTCGCCCGCAATTGTAGCAGCCCGGTCAACCGCCGCCTTACGTTTCCGACGGGGCCGGCGCGGCGTGCTTCCGCTTGAGCAGAAAGCCAAGCACGACCAGCACCAGATAGATCGCGAGCATAGCGATCACGACTTGCCCCGCCATTTCGGCCGTGGGGCTGCTCCTGTCGGTGACTTTGTCGTAGATGGCCGTCGCCGCCGCGATGAACGCGCCGAGTACGGAAATGCCCATCAGTGTGTTCCAGGTCAGCCGCGAAAGGCCGCGCGGCCGTTCGTCGCCGAGCAACGTGCGGCTGTTCATCATCATGAAGAACGTCACATACGCGATCGGCAGGAGCATCATGCCGAAGCTCGACGCGAGAATGGCCAGCCACAGCTTCGCCGGTCCGTCCCACACGAGCGGCCAAATCGCGCCAGCCACCCCGGCCACCAAACAGCCCGTGGCGTAGAGGCCGCCCCGTCCGGGCTTGCCAAACGCTTCGCAGAAGGCGAAGCCGTTGATGAGCATCAGAATGATGATCGTCGAGAAGCCCATCCCGAAGATCCCCAGCCCGAAGATGCGGTTGGCGATGTTTTGCCCCAGTAGCGGCGCGAGAGCTTTGGAGAGTTTGAAGGCGTTGCGCTTGACGAGTGAGGAGGCAATGCGTTTCTCGGCCTCTGGCAGTGCGGCGGCTTGGGCGACTACCGCTTGCTGCTCTTGCTCGCTCAGGTCGTCAAACTTGGTGCCGGCAAGGTCCGGTTCCACCCGCTCGACGAGCATGTTCTTGGCATCGGTAAAGAGCGGACTGGTTTGAAAGACCGCTGGATCGCTGCTCAAAAAGGCTTCGTCCGCCTTGCCGTGGAAGGCGTGGCTGGCGGCGATTACGACGCAACTGGTCACAAGCACGTAAGGAATGGCCATGCCGGTCGAGAGGTCGAACCGCGCCAGACCGCGGAACGTCTTGCCCCAGCCGCGCTGGAGCATCGAGTAGGGCATGAGAAAGGTCATGTTGATCCCGACCGCCGTGGCGGCCGCGCCGATCATGATCGCCCGCTGTTCGCGGATGATGCGTTCGCTCCAAAACGCGGCGACCTCGGTGGGAAGGCTCTCGACAAGCTGCGCCACGTCGCCCGCAGGACGCGTCCACTGCCCCACGTCGGGCACGAAACCGGCCAGGATGCTCCCCCAGTCCAGATGTCCCTGGATCGACAGGTACACTACGACGCCGAAAAAGCAGAGCACGATCATGCCGACCAGCGCTTTGAGGAACACGTCGAAGATTTTGGCGGCCACGCCCTGTCGTGCGTTGAGAGCCACGACCATGCTGACGACCGCCAAGATTGCCGCCGAGGTGCCGAGCTTCGCCGCGAGCGAATGACCAACCAGCCCCGGCGCGAGGTTTTGGTCGATCGCCTCGTAGCACAGGCTGAACTGGGGCATGCACCAGATGATGTTGGCCATAATCGTGGCGACGAGCCAGCCCCAGCCAAGAGCCGGGTTGATGTGCCGGTTGATGGCCCCGAAGGGGCGCTCGCCGGTCGAGAGCGTGACATAGCTGATTGCCGAGAGCATCACCACGCCCATCACGATCGCCATCAACTGCAGCCAGATCAGACTCGGTCCACCGAGGATGCCCAAAAAGAGCGCTCCGGCCAGCGAGCCGCCGCCGAGCGTAATGGCACTTTGCAGCCACCCCGGACCCGACAGCTTGAGATACGCGGCGAGCGTGGCGCCGGTGCCGCGAGCCTGCGCTTCGCGCAAAAGCTGCCGATCAGCTTCAACTTTGGAAAGCGGTTCCGCCATGAGTCAATAGTTCCTCGGAAAGAGCCGATGCGGGTGCGGGGGACGGGTGGGCTTCCCAGTATAATGCACCGCTGGCAGCGGCGAAAGCGCGCAGCGGCAGCCGCCTCGGCCGCCAAAAGTGGGAGCGAATTGCCGCTGCCGCGTGCGGTTAGTGCAAGCCCTGGGTCGATAGCCAGCGTTCGGCGTCGAGCGCCGCCATGCAGCCGGTGCCGGCGGCGGTG
>CAYZVT010000467.1:0-3040 GCA_964481585.1 uncultured Pirellulales bacterium | reverse complement strand
GGTCGCTCGTTGAAGGCGAGTACGCCGTGCTGCTTGGCATAGGAGCCGGTCAGCATGTCAGCGCGCGACGTGCAGCAGATGGCGGTCGTGACGAAGGCGTTGGAGAACTGCACGCCCTGCTGCGCGAGCCGATCAAGGTGCGGCGTTTTCAGATGCCGATGCCCGGCAATGCCCAAGGCGTCGGCGCGCTGGTCGTCGGCGATCAGGAATACGAAGTTCGGCCGTCCGCCCGCCGCATCGGCGCGGGCAGCCCAAGGGGCGCTGAGGAAGAACAGAACCGCGAACGTAGCGGTGAGCAGACGCATGAAATCCTCCGTTGTAGTCGAGTTCGAGTCGTCTTCCGCTGGCTGGAATCCATCTCCAATAGCCGGAGGCAACGCCGTCCGGTCCTGAACTGGCGAGTGTTGCTCGCTGGTTAGGGGGCGTTCTTACTACGCCGGCTCTTGCGTGGGCCGCAGGCGTCGGCGACGGCGCAGCCGGAGCAGCCCTCGCAGCCGCCGCCGGCCGCTTCGTCGGTTCCGCAGCCGGGGCCGCAACCGGCGATAAGTGTTTCGGAAAACTGCCGCATCTGGACCTGCGCCTCGTAGGCTTCGGCCAAGCGGTCGGTGAGAGCTTCGACTTCCGGCTCGACTTCGCCCAGAAAGTAGAAGAACAGACTCTGGCCGTCGAATAGTTGCTCGACATCGAGCAGCGTCGCCCCCAGCCGCCGCTCACTGAGTAAGGCGACGCAGGCTTCGTAAGCGGCGTGGCGGTTCTTCTCCAGCCGGGCTTGAAGCAGGCGGTCCTCGACCGTCATCCCGCGCAGGATCTGCCCCTCACTCGCGCCATCCGAACCCTGTGGAGCCGGCGGCGCGAGCACCCGGCCGATTTCCAGCCCACGGCCCGTGCGGACCACCACCTCGCTATCGCGCGGATAGCAGACCGCCTCGGCCGCCGTAAAGACGCCGACGTAACCCATAGCTCCGACGCGGACGAGGTGAGTGGACATGGGAAGGCGGAGGGCGGAAGGCGGAAAGAGAAACGCGGAAAAGCGGAAAGCGGGGGGCTGCGGGCCGAGAGCTTAGAGCCTGTAGCCCCCAATCCACCATTCAACATCCAACATTCTGTCCCGAACCGGGCTGCGTGCCAAGCGAAGTTCTCCCCCCAAAAGGATTTCCCCTTGCTCGACTTGGCCGAGTCGAGATACTAGGGGGCTGGAACCTTCTAATTGACGAATCCTGGTGAGAGCGTTCGATGGCATCGGTGGTGAACAAGGGGGCGGAGACGGCGGCGGGCCGCTGGCAGGCGGTGGCCGACCGGGTTTTGGCGGGTTACGCGCTGACCGAGCAAGAAGCACTTGCGGTCTTGCAATCGCCGGACGAAGAACTGCTCGATCTGCTCGCGGCGGCGTTTCGCGTGCGGCAGCAGCACTTCGGCAAGCGCGTGCAGCTTTACTTTCTGATGAACGCCAAAAGCGGCCTCTGCCCCGAGGATTGTAGCTACTGCTCGCAGTCGAAAATCGCCGAGTCGGAGATCCCGCGTTACAACATTCTCAGCCGCGATAAGCTGCTCGATGGCGCCCGCGTGGCCCACGAGCGCGGGGCCAAGACGTACTGCATCGTGATTTCGGCACGCGGCCCGAACAAGCGCGAAATGGAAGCCGTCACCAAAATCGTGCCGGAGATTAAGCAGCGCTACGATCTGAAAATCTGCGCCTGCCTGGGGCTGCTCACGCCCGACCAAGCGGCCGAGTTGCAAGCCTGTGGCGTCGATCGCGTAAATCATAATCTCAACACCAGCGGCGAGTTTTATCAGCAAATCTGCACCACGCACACCTACCAGGACCGCGTCAACACGCTCCGCGCGGTGCGTGAGGCGGGCATGGAAATGTGCTCCGGCGGCATCATCGGCATGGGCGAGCAGCCCCGCGACGTAGTGCAGATGGCTCTGGAACTGCGCGACTTGGGCGTGCAGTCGATTCCCGTCAACTTCCTCAACCCGATCGAAGGGACGCCGCTCGCCGGGCTGGAAGAGCTTAACCCGCGCTACTGCCTCAAAGTGCTGGCGATGTTTCGTCTGGTCAATCCCGACCGCGAAATCCGCATCGCGGGGGGACGCGAAATCCACCTCCGCAGCCTCCAGTCGCTCGGCCTCTACGCCGCCAACTCGCTCTTTGTCGGCGACTATCTCACCACGCAAGGCCAAGCCCCGGAAGCCGACTACGAGATGATCCGCGACCTCGGCTTCGAGATCACCAAAGACCAAGAAGTCGGCTGCACGGTAAGCGAAAGCGAATAGCTCGCCGGGTGCCACTGCTGGCTTGTCCAGCAGTGCTGCCAAGATCATCGTGTTCGCCGGGGCTTCCGCCCTTGCGGTGCGGTCCCGCCACCGGTCGCTTAAAGACACTGCGGGACAAGCCAGCAGTGGCACCCCGCGAGACAAAATGGGGCGCTTTGAGGCGCTTTTTCACACGCGCCGCGCGCCCCAGTTTCGCTATCTTCTTCCTCCGCAACGGCTTACGCTCCCCTGCCCCTTTGCGACACGGGGCGCAGCGCCCCGGCAGCGGGCTATGCAAAAAGCATAAACCTTGGATCAGACTCACTTTAGCTCAGTCACCACGATCCGGCGGCGCGCCCCGTTTCCGTCTCGCTCTCTCCGACAGCGGATCAGCGCCTGACATGCTTCCCCGCAGCACCAAAGCGGCTAACCGGCCTGGAGAAAAGCTGAAAGCTAAGAGCTGACAGCTTGTAGCTTAAAGCCTACCAGCCTGTAGCCCGCAGCTTGCAGCCTTTTATACCACAAACACCGCCAAAATCAACCGCCCCACCACTACAAGTACGGCGATGCCAGCCGTGCCACGCCGTCGCGGAGCTTCAGTAGTAGCGGGCGAGCGTTGAGTTGCTCGGCGGTGACTTGTTCGGAGCCGCGCAAGCGCGTGTCGATGTGCTGCTGCATTTGGGCGGCAAGCTGGCGGTCGTAACATTCCAGGTTGAACTCGAAGTTCAGCCGCAGGCTGCGCGGGTCCCAGTTGACCGAGCCGATCAGCAGCCAGCCTTGATCG
>CAYZVT010000466.1:0-3045 GCA_964481585.1 uncultured Pirellulales bacterium | reverse complement strand
GCCCGTGGTCGTGCGCCCAGCGGCAGATTCCCTGCACCGCCTCGTAGGGCTGAATCGTGCCCGCGCCGCGGTTGTGCGTGTTTTCGAGCGTGACCAGCCGCGTGCGAACAAAGTGGTCGTTGCCGGGGCGGATCATTCCCTCGAACTGGTCGGGCCAGAGCACGCCGTGCCGGCCTTGCAACGGACGGCAGGTGACGCCGCTCAGCTGCGCCGGGCCGCCTTGCTCGTAGTAGTAGATGTGGCTCTCGGCTTCGCAGAGCAGTTCATCGCCGGGCGAGGTGTGGGTGCGAATCGCCACCTGATTCGACATCGTGCCCGACGGGACGAACAGCGCCGCCTCCTTTCCCAGCAGCGCCGCCACGCGCGCTTCGAGCCGGTTGACCGTGGGATCTTCGCCGTAGACGTCGTCTCCCACGGGAGCTTCCGCCATCGCGCGACGCATCTCGGCTGTGGGTTGAGTCAGCGTATCGCTGCGAAAATCGAGCAGTCGGTCAGGCATGAGGTTCCGTCCCAGCAGTAAGGAGAAAGGCACGAGCCGCGTCGACCATTATCCCGGCCGCGCCGCTCTGGGAGAAGGGCAGGCCGGCGGACGTCCCTCTCGCCTGCGCGGGAAGGACGCGGTGTGGCGGGGGCTTCCGCTGTCGCGGTGCGCCCCGCCACACCGCCATTCGTCGCGCGTGAGCTGGTCTTGCCAATTCTTGGGGGAAAAGGTAGCAATAGCGGTTCTAGGCTTTGCTTTGCTGAATTTTCCGAGTGCCCCATGAGCGACCGCTTTGCCGAACGCCGCGACAAGCTCCGCAAAGCGCTGCGCAAAGCCGGGGCCGACGCGCTGTTGGTGACCGACTTCACGAACGTCACCTACCTGACCGGCTTTACCGGCGACGATAGTTTTTTGCTCGTCACCGCCCAAAACGAGGTGCTGCTGAGCGATTCGCGCTATGAGGAGCAGCTTGGCGAGGAATGTCCGGGGCTGGAACTGGAAATTCGCTCCTCCGGCATCCGCATGACCGACTCGGTCGCGAAGCTGGTGGCGAAGGCGAAGGTCCAAAAGCTCGGCGTCGAAGCCAGCACGCTCAACGTCGCGCTCTATCAGATGCTCGGCGAAAAACTCGCTCCGGTCGAACTGCTGCCGACGAAAGACCTCGTCGAAGATCTGCGGCTTCTCAAAGACCGCGAGGAAATCGAGGCGATCCGCCGTGCGGCCGACTACGCGCGGCGGGGCTTTGCGGCGCTGCGGGCGACGCTGACGCCGGAAAAGACGGAGAAGCAGGTTTGGTCAGAACTGGAACATCAGCTACGGCTATTCGGCGCGCGCGGCTGCTCATTCACGCCAATCATTGCCGTCGGTGCCCGCGCGGCGCTGCCGCATGCTCGTCCCACCGAGCAGAAAATCGGCGACGCCGACTTCGTCCTGGTCGATTGGGGGGCGAACGAGGGGCTTTACGTGAGCGACTTGACGCGGGTTTTAGTGACAGGTAAGATACCGCCCAAACTTGAACGCATATATAGAGTTGTGTTAAATGCCCAGCAGGCGGCGATCGAGGCGATTCGCCCCGGCGTCCCCTGCGGCGAGGTCGACCGCATCGCCCGCTCTCTGATTGCCAAAGCCGGGCACGACAAGCACTTCGGCCACGGCCTCGGGCATGGCATCGGCCTGCAAATTCACGAGGCTCCCCGCCTGGGGCCAAGTCAGGAACGGACGCTCAAGCCGGGGATGGTGGTGACGGTCGAGCCGGGCATCTACCTACCGGGCTGGGGCGGCGTCCGCATTGAAGACGACGTGCTGGTCACCCGCACCGGCTACGAACTGCTCAGCGATGTTCCCAAGCAGTGGGAAGACTGCTTCGTCCGCTAAACCCAACGCGGCCGGCGGCGACCGGCTAGAACCGAGATGACAGAATCACGAGGAAATGGCATGGGGAATTCCGGGGCTGCCGGGGGCGATATTTTCGACGTGCGCAAGATTCGCCGCCTCGTCGAGTTGATGAACGACCACGACCTGAACGAGATTGATCTGCGGCAAGCCGATCAGCGGATTCGCATCCGTCGCGGCGGCGAGCCGGTGATGACGACCGCCGGGATGCCGATGGCCCCGATGGCCGCGCCCGCTCCGGCTCCTGCCCCGGCAGCGGGAGCACCCGCCGCGCCGCAGGCGGCGGCCGCCGAGGAAGCGAACGTCGTCTTCGTCAAAAGCCCCATGGTCGGCACCTACTACTCGGCCGCCAATCCCGATTCGCCCCCGTTTGTGAAAGTGGGCGATGCGATCGGCCCGGAAACGACCGTGTGCATCATTGAGGCGATGAAGGTCTTCAACGAAATTCCGGCGGAAGTTTCTGGCAAGATCGTCGCCGCGCTCGTCGAGAACGGCGATCCCGTGGAATACGGACAGCCGCTGTTCAAAGTCGACGCCAGCCGCTAGCTCTTCCGCTCCGGGCGTTCGCCGTGCCATCGCCGGTGCAAGATCCGGCCGCTGCGGTTTGCCCAGCAGCGAGGCGGCCATCTTGGCCCCGGCCTCCGTCGCCTCGCCCCAGCTCTGATTTCGGCTCCAGCCGGTTTTGGTTTCCCGCCCCCAGACGAGTCTTTCGCTATGTTCCAACGCATCCTGGTCGCCAACCGAGGCGAAATCGCCCTGCGGGTCATCCGCGCTTGCCGCGAGTTGGGCATTGAAACGGTTGCCATCTACAGCGAGGGGGATCGGGGCAGCGCGTATCTCGACCTGGCCGACGAAACCTATTGCGTGGGGCCGGCGAAGGCATCGGAAAGCTACCTGAAAATCAGTAGCGTCATCAGCGCCGCCGAGGTGGGCAACGTCCAGGCAATTCATCCCGGCTACGGGTTTCTGGCGGAAAATGCCCATTTCAACGAGGTTTGCCGTAGCTGCAAGATCGACTTCATTGGCCCCTCGCCCGAGGCGATGGCCCGGCTGGGCGATAAGAACGAAGCCCGCGCGATGGCCCGCGCCGCCAATGTGCCGGTCGTGCCCGGCAGCCAGGGGGTGATTACCGAGGAAGACGAAGCCCTGCGGTTCGCCCACGAAGTCGGGTT
>CAYZVT010000465.1:0-3054 GCA_964481585.1 uncultured Pirellulales bacterium | reverse complement strand
GTCGGTGCTCTTTTTTGGTCCGCCCGGTACCGGCAAGACGACGCTCGCGCGGCTCTTGGCCAACGAGACGCACAGCCGCTTTCGTCAGCTCAACGCGGTCACCAGCGGCGTGAAGGAGCTGCGCGAGGTGCTCGAAGAAGCCCGCGACCGGCTCTCGGCGGGCGGCAACCGGACGCTGCTGTTTATCGACGAGATCCACCGCTTCAACAAAGCGCAGCAAGACGCGCTGCTGCCCGACGTGGAGGAAGGGGTGGTGATCTTGGTCGGCGCGACGACTTCCAATCCCTTCTTCGCGGTCAACAGCGCGCTGGTCAGCCGTAGCCAGGTCTTTGAGTTCCAGCCGCTTTCGCCCGACGACATTAAGGATCTGATCCGCCGCGCGCTGGCCGACAAAGAGCGGGGCTTGGGGCGGCAAGCGGTCCACCTGCACGACGACGCGCTCGACTTCCTGGCCGAGGTGAGCGACGGCGATGCGCGCCGGGCACTCGGAGCGCTGGAGATCGGCGTGCTCTCGACCGACGCGCGGCCGGTCGAGTTCACGCGCGAGCTGGCGGCCGAGTCGGTGCAGCGGAAGGCGATCCAGTACGACGCAACCGGCGACGCCCATTACGACGCGATCAGCGCGCTCATCAAGAGTATTCGCGGGAGTGATCCCGATGCGGCGCTCTACTGGCTCGCGCGGATGCTGGAGGCGGGCGAAGACGTGCGGTTTCTCACCCGTCGGCTGGTGATCTTGGCGAGCGAAGACGTCGGCAACGCCGATCCGCAGGCGCTGCCGCTGGCCGTGGCGGCGATGCAGGCGTGCGAGTTCGTGGGCTTGCCGGAGTGCCAACTGACGCTCGCGCAGGCGGCTGTCTATCTTGCCTGTGCTCCCAAGTCGAACGCCGCCACGGTCGCCATCGGCGAAGCCCGCCGCGACGTGCGCGAAGGGCGGCTGCTGCCGGTGCCGGTCCATCTCCGCGACAGCCACTACGGCGGAGCCAAACGACTCGGCCACGGAGAGGGCTACCAGTACGCCCACAACGCCGAAGAAGGGATCGCCGCCCAAGACTATCTCGGCGTCCAGCGCCAGTACTACCGCCCCGTGCCCCGCGGCTTCGAGAAAGAGCTGGCCGCGCGGCTAGAGCGGATCAGGGCGAGGCTGCGTGGGGAAGGCGGAGGGGAGTAAAAGCGGAAAGCGGAAAGCGGATGCTGACGCATGAGACGCGGCGGATTGGCGATGCGAAACGCGCCAGCGCCGGCTTTCCGCTTTCCGCTTTCCGCTTTCATTTTCCCTCTGGCCCTCCTCGGCGAACTTTCCTATAGTCCGCCCGCGATGAGGGCTACCAGGACGGCCAGGATGCCGGCGGCGGCGAGGAGCACGAAGCCGAGCGAACGGCCCGCCAGCGGGCGGGTGTCGGGCGTGAGGTAGTGGCCGCACACGGGGCATTGCTCGGCGTCTTCGTACACGTCCGCCCCGCACTCGGGGCAAGGCGTCGTGTACGAATCCTCCGTGTCGTCATCCGCTTCCTCTTCGTCGGGAAATTCTTCGTCGCGGAGATCGTCGTCGGACCAGTCCATCATTGCGAACTCACCTGCGCTGTCGCAGAAAGAAATTTTTGGAACGAATCGACGCCGGCCGGGATTCCTCGTCGGCGGTTGCGCCTGACACGCTTATCTTATCGGTCGGCGGGGCTTCTGTCCCCGCCCCTCACATGCGTCAAGGAGGACGGCTGTGAACTCGATCAAAACGCTGGCCACGGTCGCGCTGCTGGCGGCGACCGGCATTGGCCTCTATATCAAGATCAACAGCGCGCCGCAGCCCGCCCCCCCGGAGGCCGCTCCGCTGGAGTGGGAAGCGCCGTCGGTTGACCTGGGCAGTCTCGGTTCGCCGGTTGACGCGGTGCTGCCGCCGTTGACCGAGGCGCAGCCCGGCGGCGGCATGGCCCCCTCGTTCGATGCCGCGCAGGCCGGTTCCGCCGCGCCCCCTTTCGACGGAACTTCGGTCGGTGGCGCAGCGCCGCCGTTTGATCCCGCCGCCGCGGGCGGCGCCGCTCCGGCATTTGATCCGGCTGCCGTCGCGCCGCCGGCGGACCTCAGCGCGACCGCCGTTCCCTTCCCCCACGGCGGCGAAGCCCCACGCTACGGCGCTGCCGCAACGGGTGGCGACAGCCTGGCCGGCGGAAGCGTCAGCGCCGATCCATTCGTCCAGCAGACGAGCGCCGCGGCGGCGGCGAGCTTCCCGAGCGCCGGCTCGTATGACGACGCTTGGAAGGAAGCCCAAGGACTGCTGCAACAAGGCCAGCTCGACGCGGCGCATCGGCTGCTCTCGAATTGGTATGGCGATGCGAGTCTTACGCCGGTCATGCGCGATCAGCTTGTCGAACTGCTGAGCCAGCTTGCCGGTACGCTGATTTACTCGACCGAGCATCACTTGGAACCGGCCTACACGGTCAAGTCGGGCGAAACGCTCGCCGACATTGCCAAGCTCTACAACGTCTCGCCGCAATTGCTCGCCAAGATCAACGGCATCGCCGACCCCGCCCGCTTGCAGCCGGGCACGCAACTAAAGGTCGTGCGGGGTCCGTTCACGGCCCTGGTCAGCCTCTCGCAGCGGGAGCTGACGCTGGCGCTCGAAGGCCGCTACGCGGGCCGCTTCCCAATCGCCATCGGCCAAGAGTGGCAGCCGACCGAAGGGGAGTTTGAGGTCAAGACAAAGTACACCAACCCGACCTACTTCGGCCGCAACCAAACGATTGATGCCGAAAACCCCGACAACCCGCTCGGCGAACATTGGGTCGGGCTGATTAGCAAGGACGGGGCTTACAGCGGCCCACTCGGCATCCACGGCACGAACGACCCGGCCTCGCTCCACAGCACCGACTCGCGCGGCTACCTCCGCCTCGCGCCACAAGACGCCGAAGACATTTTTGACATTCTCACCGTCGGCTCGCAGGTCGTGATCCGCCAGTGACGCCCGCGCGGCCGCGAAGAAAGCCGTCAGCGGTCAGGTGTCAGCTTTCAGCGGCGAAGTCGCCAACCGTCCTTCCCGCGCAGGCGGGAATCTAGAGAGTA
>CAYZVT010000464.1:0-3059 GCA_964481585.1 uncultured Pirellulales bacterium | reverse complement strand
CCCAGGGCGAGGATCGTGTCGTGCATCAGTTCGCCAGCCGCGAGCATGATGATCTGCCCGGACCGATGCTCGAATTTCGCTATGCAGCCCAACCCGCGATGTAAAGGGATACCGACCGTGAAGTTCGTCCCGCGACCGCCGATCTCATTCGCACGTCTGCTGCTCCGCTTCCCAAAGGTGCCGCGCGTTCCGCAATCTGCGGCCGGTCTGTTTGCGCTGGCACTGGTCGCCGCGTTGGCGCTCGCTACCGAGCCGGCCATTGCCGCCGAGTGGAAATGGACCGGCTCGATCAGCAGCGACTGGCAAACCGCGGGCAACTGGGTTCCCGCGACCGTGCCGAGCGGAACCTTGACCCGGCTGAACGTCAACAACGGGTTGAATCACGAACTGGTGTACGAGGCGTCGCTCGGCACCACCGTCTCCGGCTCTGGCGGCAGCCGAGGTCTCGTCATCGGCGGGGTCGCCAATGGCGGCTCCGGCTCCATGCGCATCACCGGCGGCACGTTCTCCAGCGGCCTCGCCCACTCCCCGGATGTGCTCGGGCAGAACGCCAACACCGGGCTGCTGACGATCGACGGCGGCAGCTACGCCAGTGGCGCGCCGGGAATCGGGATCGGCATCAGCGGCAGCGGAACTGGGATTCTAACCCTCAACAGCGGCTCCGCCACGATTACCACGCTCAGCTTTCAAGCCAGCAGCGGCACGCTGCATCTCAACGGCGGCACGCTCACCGCCAATGCCGTTTTTCGGAGTTCGGGCACCGGCGTGTTCAACTTCAACGGCGGCACGTTTCGCCCCGGCCGCGACAATCGGACACTGCTCGAGAGCTTGAACCGCGTCAACGTCCGCGATGGCGGAGCGGTCATCGACACCGGCAACTTCAACCTCACGCTCGGCCAAGCGCTGGCCCACTCCAACATCAGTGGAGACAGCACCACCGACGGCGGGCTGACGAAACTCGGAGCCGGAACGCTCACGCTCGCGGCCAACAACACCTACACCGGCGTCACCCGCGTCAACGGAGGAACCCTCGCCTACGGCGCGAGCGATACGCTCGCCGACAACGCCGGCGTTCTCGTCCACGGCGGCGTCTTGAGTCTCGGCACCTTTTCCGATACCGTCGGCACGGTGACGCTCGCCTCCGGCTCGATGACCAGCACCAGCGGCTCGCTCACCGCCAACTCGTTCGTCATGCAGTCCGGTTCCGCCAGCGCCCGATTCACCGGAGCGGGCGCGCTCACCAAAACCACCGACGGCACGGCCGTCCTCACTGGCACGAACACCTACACCGGCGGAACGAGCGTCAACGGCGGACGCCTGCTCGTCGACGGCACGCACACCGGCGGCGGGCTCTATGCGATCAACGCCGGCGGGACGCTTGGCGGGACGGGCACCCTCTCGGCCGATGTCCAGGTCAACACTGGAGGCCATCTTGCCCCCGGCGCTAGCGCCGGTGCCTTCACGATCGGCAACCTCACCATGAACGGCGGCCAGCTCGACTTCGAGCTGGGCGGCACGACGCCCGGCAGCTACGACGTGCTCCACGTTGCCGGCACCGCCACACTCGGCAGCGGCACGATCGCCGTCACACGGCTCGACAACTACATGCCGGTGCTCGGCAGCACCTACTTTGTGCTCACGAGCGACGACACGATCACGTCCTTCTTCGACGGACTGGCGAACGGAGATATTTTCCTGTCGGACAAGTTCCTCTGGCAGATCCGCTACAACGTCAACGCCAGCACGAGCGACTTCACTTCCGGCAGCGGCACCGACATCGCGCTGATGGCGATGGCCACCACGATTCCCGAACCCTCGACCTATCTCTTGCTCGCGCTGGGCGCACTGGCTTTGTGGCCCGTCTTGCGGCGGAGGAAGAAGTAGGCGTCAACCTCTCGCATGACTCATCTCGCGCAGCTCGACCCGATGAACACGGAACCTACACCCGGCGCATGCCCGCACCGCTTAGGGCGGCTTTCCGCCTTTACGCTCGTCGAGCTACTGGTGGTGATCGCGATTATCGGGATTCTCATCGCGCTGCTCTTGCCGGCGGTTCAGGCGGCGCGGGAGGCGGCGCGGCGGACGCAGTGCAGCAACAAGATGAAGCAACTCGCGCTGGCCCTGCACAACTACCATGCCGCCCATGCGCAGTTTCCGCCGGGCGGCGTAGTGACGTGGGTGAAGCCCTCGACGGAGCTGGAGCGCTGTCGGCTGACGTGGCTCTCCGGCACCAAGCCCGGCGCGCCGTGGACGGTGATGACGCTCCCCTTCCTGGAAGACCAGGCCCGCTACGATCGCTACAAGTTCGAAGCGGCCTTCGCGCCGACCAACTGGGAGTCGAGTTTGCCCAACTACCCGGTTCAGTTTCAGCCGAACCCGAAGTTCCACTGCCCTTCTGATCCGCACGCACGGCCCGACGTGCCGACGACGAACTATTACGGCGTACAAGGTGGAGGCGGACCGGCGGACGCGGCATGCTCGGCCAGTTGTTGCCCCGGCAAGCGGGTCTTTTTTCACAACGGCGTGTTTCACCACAATTCCGCGATCAGCTTCGCCCACCTCCGCGACGGCGCGAGCAATGTGCTCCTGTTGGGCGAAACGAAGTACTGCCCCCACCCCGACGCCAAGAGCGGCTCGGTCCCCTTTAGCGGTTGGGACTCGGCCCTGCGGGTGTACGGCACGGGCGACTACAGTTTCCCCAGTGGACTGGCCGCCACGATGAACGCCATCAATTCCTCCTCCGATGATCCGACCGAGATCTGGACCTGCGCCACGTCAAGCTCCACCTTCGGCAGCAACCACACCGGCGGCGCGTTCTTCGCGCTTGCCGACGGGTCGATTCATTTCCTTTCCGAAAGCATCGATCTGGCGCTCTACCGCAGTCTCGGCGCCCGCAGCGACGGCGGCCCGCCCGGCGGCTTCAGCAATAACTGAGGTTCTTGGTGCTTGCCCAGCGCGACGCGCGTCTGCCTCTGACGGCCACTAACTCGGCGGCATGCGGACTGCCGTCTGCATCGCGCGTACCGAGTCGCGGCCGAAGCGCTGCTGGACGCGCCGCA
>CAYZVT010000463.1:0-3067 GCA_964481585.1 uncultured Pirellulales bacterium | reverse complement strand
CTGGGCTGTTTTTTTGCCGGCGGCGTTAGCTATAGTTGTATTTACGGAACTACGACTTCTTTACGCAGGGGGCGTGATGCCTCTGTGGCCTTCACGCCTTAGTTAATGTTTGCAGCAACCATTCCGGTGGCGGACCCGCAGACCTTGGTGTCGCTCTTTGGCACCCGCGATCAGCATCTTCGCAAAATCTGCGAGACGCTGCCGGTCCAAATCTCCGCCCGTGAGGGCGTGATCCACGTCGAGGGCGAAGAACACGCGGTCGCCCAGGCGACCGAGATCCTGGAGCAGCTGAAGCAGCTCGTCTCCCGCTACGGGTCGGTCGATCCGCAGTTGGTCGTGCAGACAATCTCTAACGTCACCGGCCAGGGAGAGCAAAGCGACGGGGCGACGGTCGAGATTCGCGCCGTCGGACGCCATATCCGCCCCCGCACGCCCGGGCAGGCCGAATACCTCAAGGCCATGCGGACGCACGATCTGGTCTTTGCCACCGGCCCGGCTGGCACGGGCAAGACCTATCTCGCCGTGGCGATGGCCGTCGAGGCATTTAAGCAAAAGCAGATCCGCAAGATCGTGCTCGCCCGTCCGGCGGTCGAGGCGGGAGAAAGCCTCGGCTTCTTGCCCGGCGATCTACAAGCCAAGATCAACCCCTACTTGCGCCCGCTGCTTGATGCGCTGCGCGAGATGATGGACTACGACCAGATCAAGCGCTACCAGGACGAAGACATCATCGAGATGGTGCCGCTCGCCTACATGCGCGGCCGGACGCTGAACGAGGCCTTTATCATTCTTGACGAGGCCCAGAACACGACCATCGGTCAGATGAAGATGTTCTTGACGCGGATGGGTATGAAGTCCAAGATCGTCTGCTCCGGCGACACGACCCAAAGCGATTTGCCGTCGCAGACGCGTAGCGGGCTGAACGACGCGCTGGAGCGGCTGAAAAACGTGCAGGGCTTTTGCCACGTCAAGCTCTCCAATGCCGACATCGTGCGGCATCGACTGGTGCAAGAGATTGTGCAGGCCTACGAGGAGGGACCAGGCTCTGGGCGGTAGCGCATCGGTAGCGCGGTCCCCAGACGATCATGGCTAGCGGGAGTTACAAACGTACCCGATCCGAGCGCGTCGCGGCGCTTGAGTTGCCCCCCGGCCTGTTTGGCCGCGTGGTCGGTTCGCTGCGACAAGGCGAAGTGCTGTTGCGGCTGGCGCTTTGCGCGCTGGCGGCGATTCTGCTCTGGGCGATCACCGGCGCTTGGGCGCCGCCGTTGAGTTTCCGCGAGGGCGACGTGCCGGTGCGCGATGTGCTCGCCCGCGTCGACTTTGACCGCATCGACGAGGAGGAGACGCTCCGCGCCCGCGAGCGCGCCCGCTCGCTCGCTTACGCCGTCTACGATCACGACGCCCAGGCGCTGGAGCAACTGCGGGCCAAGCTCACCAATGACACCTTCAGCCGCATTGTGGGGGCCAAGACGCTGGAGGAGTTTGGCCTCCGCGAGTGGCAACAGTTCGAGCCGCCCCGCGCCGAAGCGACCCCCGAGCCGACCGCCGAGGAACGCGCCGCCCAATACCAGCGGTTCCGCGAAGCGCTCACGGCCGAAGGGGCACTGGAACAGTATCAGGCCGCGCTGGCCGAGGCCTTTGCGCCGCTGGAGCGCCAAGGGCTGATTGACGAGCTGCCGCCCGAACACGAAGGCAATCTGGAAAAAATCTTCGTTAAGCCGATCGGCCAAAGCGGCTTCGAGGTCGAGGTGCCGGTCGCCGACGTGCTCAAGGCGAGCGCCGCGGCCAAGCTGCAGCAGAGCCTCAATGAAAAACTGCCGTCGCTCGAAGCGGCCGATCGCATTTTTGCCTGGCTGCGGCCGCAGCTTCCCTCGACGCTCAAGCTGAACAAAGCGGCCACGCTCGCCAATCAGGAAGCCGCCGAAGAAGCGGTCGAGCCGGTCCGCAAAATCTTCCGCAAGGGCACCGTGATCGCCAAGGCGGGGGCGGCGCTGAATGAGACGGACATGGCACTGCTGCGGGCCGAGCATGCGGTGTTTCTCGATCAGCGTCCGCTCGCGGCCAGCTTTTATCGCTCGCTCGCCGCCTTCGGCATGTACATCGCCCTCTACACGCTTTGCGGCTTCTACGTTTGGAATCGCGAGCCGGTCCTGATTCGGTCGCTGCCACGGTTCTTTTCGCTGCTCAGCCTGGTCGTGGTGACGGTGGCTCTCTGCCAAGTCACCGCGCGAGATCGCTGGAACGCGGAGCTAATCCCGCTGCTGCTTTTCGGCATGACGATCGCCATCGCCTATCACCAGGAGCTTGCGCTGCTGCTCTCGGCCGCCGTGGCGCTGATCGTGGTCTTTGCGGTCGGCCATGGACTGGTTGACATCGTGATTATGACCGCCGCCGTCGCCGCGGCCGTGCTCATGCTCCGCTCGGTCCGCACGCGCAGCAAGCTGCTGTACGTCGGCATTGTCGCGGGCGTGGTCGTGGTCTTTACGACCATCGGCGTCGGTATTTTGGACGGGCAGACATCGTACCCGGAGCTATTTAAGAACGCCCTCCGCTATGGCCTCTGGGCGGTGATTGCCGGGTCGCTGATGACTTGTCTTTTGCCGTTTATCGAGCGGCTGTTTGATGTGCAGACGGAGATCAGTCTGATCGAGTTGGGCGATCCGGCGCACCCGCTCTTGCAAGAGCTCGTTCGCCGCGCTCCGGGCACCTATAACCATTCGATCACGGTGGCCTCGCTCGCCGAAGCGGCAACCGAGGCGATCGGCGGCCGGGCGCTGCTGGTCCGCGTCGGAGCCTACTTCCACGACATCGGCAAAATGCTCAAGCCGGGCTACTTTATCGAGAACCAGCGGCAAGGCGACAACCGCCATGAGTCGCTCGTGCCGGCGATGAGCACGCTCGTGATCATCGCCCATGTGAAGGACGGCGCCGACCTGGCGCGGCAGCATCACTTGCCCGACTCGATCATCGACTTCATCCAGCAGCATCACGGCACGACGCTCGTCGAGTACTTTTCCCGTCGCGCGAGCGAGCAGAGTGAAGCCAACCCCGACGGCGGCGAGGTCGACGA
>CAYZVT010000462.1:0-3077 GCA_964481585.1 uncultured Pirellulales bacterium | reverse complement strand
TCTGGGAAAGCTGCGGGTCGAGATGGCTGGAAGCAAACAGAATCCGCTCGCCGTCGGGCGAGAAGTAGCTGCAAGTCGTGCGTCCCCGGCCGGTGCTAATCCGCTTCGGCTCACCGCCGCCGAGCGACTGCATGTAGATTTGATAGAATGGATACCCAACCGGCTCGGCCTGATAGACGATCGTTTCGCCGTCGGGCGAGAAGTACCCTTCGCCGGCTTTCGTAAAGCCGTCGGTGACTTGCCGCACGTTCGAGAGATACTTCGACTCGATCGAATCTTCGGCGGAGGCCGCTTCGGCAAGATTCACCGCGCCAAGCGACGCGACCAGCAGCGAAAGACGAAAGAATCGGCTCAACACGGGGACTCCGAGTTCGGGGATCAGGGACTGGCGAGAAGTCTTTTCGCCTGTAGCCGCCAGGCTGGTATTCCACTCTCGCGCCACCAGGCCCTGGATAGTCAGTTTCAGGCGTACCGGCTATTATACGAAGCCAATCCGCCTTTGGCTCGATTTTTGGCGATAGGCGATAGGCTGAAAGCTGTAAGCTTTGAACAACACCGGACCAAATCGCTTTTGAGGTACGACCTTCAGCCTACAGCTTTTGGCCGCAGCTCACAGCCCTTTCCCAAGCAGACTCCGCCGACCGAGGAGTTCTTACTCAATGAAAATCTACACCAAGACGGGCGATGCGGGCGAGACGGGGCTTTTTGGCGGGCCGCGGGTGAAGAAGGACGCGCCGCGGATCGAGGCCTACGGCACGATTGACGAACTGAACGCCGCGCTCGGGCTGGTGCGGTGCGAATCGCTGCCGGAGGAGATCGACGCGCTGCTCGGCGAGATTCAGGCGCAGCTTTTTTCCGTCGGGTCGCAACTGGCGACGCCCGGCTCGAACCCGGCCGTGCCCGCGATCGGGGCCGACGAGATCCGTTGGCAGGAAGAAGCGATCGACCGCTACGAGGCGGGGCTGCCGCCGCTGCGGAATTTTATTCTGCCGGCCGGTACGCGGGCGGCCGCGGGGCTGCATCTGGCCCGCTGCATTTGCCGCCGCGCCGAGCGGCGGATCGTGACGCTCGCTCAGCAAGAGCCGGTCGCGGCGGATTTGATCGTGTACGCGAACCGCCTGAGCGATCTGCTGTTTGTGCTCACCCGTGCGGCGAATCAGGCGGCTGGAGTCGCAGATACGCCCTGGCTGGGGCGGAAGCAGAGCTAAAGCGCGAAAGCGGAGGGCGGAAAGCGGAAAGCGGAAAGCGGAAAGCCGGCGCGGCCCAATCCTCAATCCCTCGTCCCTGGTCCCTCGTCCCTGGTCCCTCGTCCCTGGTCCCTCGTCCCCGCGAGCCAATTTTTTCTCGCCGGCCTTTACGGCCTTTCCGCGGCACGCTAGCTTGGGCGGTATTGGCGACCTGATGCACAGGCACTGTCGTGGATTCCTTCTGGCGACAGGCATGGGTGCGGCCAGATTTTTCGTGACACCCTTGGCTTGGCGGCCAGGTAGGCGGGGTGGAGCGACGAAATGGACGTTCCAGTGAAGGCAGAGGGTCTCCATGTCTTGGTCCCCCCAACTCGTGGGCGGCTGCGCGCTGTGCGCGCTCTTGTTCACCAACCATCTCGCGGCGCAGGATGATCTCGCTGCGCCATCCGCCGACGCCGCTGCGGCGGTCGAAGTAGAACCGCGCCTGTCGGAGCCGGCGCTTCAAGCGGCCGTCGAGGAAGCGGCACCGCCGGTCTCGTTCGAGGACGAATTGGCGCGGGTCGAAGCCAAGGCCAACGCCGCGGCCTTGGCCGGCCACAACGGCTGGATGCTCACCTCGGCGGCGCTCGTGCTGTTCATGACCGCGCCGGGCCTCGCGCTCTTTTATAGCGGACTGGTGCGGCGGAAGAACGTGCTGAGCGTCATGATGCAGTGCTTGTTCCTGATGGGGCTGATGACGATCATCTGGGCGCTGTACGGCTATTCGCTCTCGTTTGGCGAGGGCGGCCCCTGGATCGGCAATAGCGATTACCTGCTGATGCAGGGCGTCGCGCGCACCTGGGATGAATCCACACAGTCGCCGGTCACGCCGATGTTCCCCGAAGGGGCCGATCCGGCCGTGCAAATCCCGCGGCTGACGCACATGCTCTTTCAAGGCATGTTTTTCATGATTACCCCGGCCTTGATCTGCGGGGCGTTTGCCGAGCGGATGAAGTTCAGCACGATGGCGGTGTTTTCGGTGCTGTGGGGCACGTTCGTCTACTGCCCGCTCTGCCACTGGGTGTGGGGGGGCGGCGTGCTTGCCTTCGCCCAGACCGGCAGCATCGAGAGTGGCGAGGCCGGTCTGCACCTCGCCGGCGGCGCGCTCGACTTTGCCGGCGGCACGGTCGTACATATTAGCTCGGGTATCTCCGCCCTGCTCTGCGCGCTGCTCGTCGGCCGCCGGCTTGGGTTTGGCACGGATGACATGCGACCGCACAACTTGACCTACACGGCGATGGGCGCGGCGATGCTCTGGTTCGGTTGGTTCGGCTTCAACGCCGGCAGCGAACTGCTCTCGGACGACCTGACCAGCAGCGCCTTTGCCACCACCCATTTCTCGGCCGCCGCCGGGGCCGTGGCCTGGGCCTTGGTCGAGTGGCTGCATCGCGGCAAGCCGACCGTGCTTGGCACCGCTTCGGGCGCCGTGGCCGGACTGGTCTGCATTACGCCAGCGGCGGGCTTTGTGAACCTGATGCCCGCCCTCGTGATGGGCGCCGCCGCCGGCGTGGTTTGTTATCTCGCCTGTAGCAAGCTCAAAGCCGCGTTCGGCTACGACGACTCGCTCGATGCCTTTGGCGTGCATGGCGTGGGCGGAACGCTGGGGGCGATTCTGACCGGCGTGTTTGCCCAGCGGGCGCTGTGGAACATCGACGAAGGCCGGCCGCTCGGCTTGATCGAGGGACAAACCCGCGTCCTTGTCGGCCAAATCGCGGCCGTGCTGGTGACGGTCGTCCTCGGGCTGGCCGGGACCTTCTCGGCCTTGGGGCAAAAGCCAGCCCCGGTCCTGCGAAACCTTTGACGCGTCCTAATATCCCAAACATCCGGGATCAGCGACATTCAGCCGCGTTG
>CAYZVT010000461.1:0-3080 GCA_964481585.1 uncultured Pirellulales bacterium | reverse complement strand
GGCCGGCTGCGCCGAGCGTTACTTCCAGCGTCGGCGGTGCGGCGGTGGCGGGCGTGGCTCCGGCGCGCTTCGGCAGATGCTCGGCCAACTGCGGCGCGGCCGCGCCGCTCGGCGAGCCGCCTCCTTCGGCCGACGGCGAAGCCGGAGTCGGCTCGACCTGCTCGGCCGCAATCGCCGCCAGCCTGGCCCCGCCGGGGCGGGTTCGTTCGGGGGTCTTTTCTTGGGTGTTCACGGCAATTGTCGGCTGCCCGCCGCCCGAAGCGCGGCCCGTGCCGTTTTCCGGCACGACTTGCGTGGGGCCGGTGTCGACTTCGACATTGCCCAGCGAAGCGCTACTGGTGCTTTGCGGCGCGGTGGCCGCGCGGCGTTCGACGGCGGCGCTGGCGGCCTGGGCGATGAGCTTAGGCTGCTGCGCCCCGGCGATTTCCGCACTCTCCACGTCCAGCGCCTGCGCGGTCGCCGCCGGCGCGTCGGCTTCCGCGCGCGCCTTGGCAATTTGCACTGGCGCACTCGGCGACAGAGCCGGACCTTCTTCGGCCGTCGTGGCGGACTCGCGCCGCGCGGCGGCCGAGGGAACCGGGGCCAGGTTGTGCGGATTGGCCTGCATCGCCACGTCGGCGTTCTGCGAACGCCCTTGTCCCACAAAGCCGCTACGAGCGCGACTCAGCGCGGCGCTCGACGGCCGCGCCGCCGGCCGCTCTTGACTGGCCGATTGCGCGACGGCCGGACTCTCGACCGAAACCGGCGAAGCCGACGTTGCCGCTTGGGCAATGCTGCGCTGCGGGCGGCGATCGGGCGTGGCCGCCGGTTGCAAGCTCGGCCGTTCGTTCGTCTCGGCGCGAGGCGTCGTTGCCCGCACGACTTGAGCGGAAGCCTGCGAAGGTGGCAAATCCGGCGCGGACGCGGCCGAGGTCATCGCGCGTGGCGCTGGGGTCGCGCTGCGGGCGACGGTCGATGCCTTCGGACCGGGAGCCGGGTCCGGCTGCGGTTGCTGGGCAACGCGGTTCTCAGGCGTGGCGACCGCCTCGGCCGCGAGTTGGCTTTCAACCGGCTGCTTGCTCGGCGAGGGCTGCTCGACCTGCGCCAGCGTCGGCCGCGCTTCCGATGGCTGCCGCCGCGCCGTGTCGCTTTGCGCCACGCGCGTCGGCGGGTCGAGCGTCGGCTCGCTCTGCCGCTTGGCAACTTGCGGTCCCAATGCCTCGGCACGCTTGAGAATTTCAGGAGTCGGCTGCACCGCATCGGGCCGATTTTCCTGCGCCGCCTTGGCGACTTCCGCTTGAACCATCTCGGCACGCGGCACGACCGCCGCTTGCGCCACGCGGCGCGGCAGCGTCGGCGTGGAAGAGGTCTCCGGCGTCATTTCCTGCCGGCTCGCGCGGGCGGCGATTTGCACCTGCTGACGCTGCTCAACCGTGCTCGGCGTCTCCGGCTCGGAGCGCTGCGGCGTCGCTACGCGGCTCACGCTCCGCGCGAGCTGCGACTGCCGCGCTGCGAGCTTCTGCGCCGGCTGGCTTTGCGGCCGAGGTTGTGTGCTCGGCGCGGCGACGGGCACTTGCGGTTGCTGCTGCGCGAGTTCCACCTGCCGGCTCAACTTCGAGGGCGTGTCCGCCCGCCGCGGCGCGGCCATCTGTTGCCGCTGGAGTCTGACCGGGCTGGGCCGGGGCGTTGGCTCCGGCTGGGGCAGCGTCGCCGGCTGCGGACGCGGCTGCACCGGCTGGGGCGTCGTCGGCTCCCGCTCGACCGGCTCGCGTTCCGCCTCGTGCGGCTCGTGGATTTCCACCTCGACCGGCTCTTCAAAGGCCTGCTCCGGCAGCGGTTGATCGAGCGGCGGCAAGATGTATTCGGGAATCGTGACCGCTTCACGCTCGACGATCGCTTCTTGCGGCTCGGCTTCCTGCTCGGCCATCAGTTCCAGAAAGCGGTCCTTGAGAACCAACGCCAGCCCGATGTGGGCGATCAGGCTCAGCACAATCGCCAGTTGCATCCGCCGTGCGATGCGGCGATTCATCCGCAGCGCGGCGATGAACAGCCCGCCGACACTCACCAACAGCGTCAGCAGCCGAAACCAGCCGTTGTGCAATAGGCGCGGATCGCCGAAGCCGCCGCCGGCGATGATGAAGCCGGCGACGAACCCGGTAAGCACCAGCAGCGCCAGATTGATCGGCCAAAGCTGGTTGTCGAACCCGGCGACCTCGGCCCGCTCGACTTTCTGGATGACGCGGCGCACTTTCGCCATAACAAGCTGATCTTCCCTGCGTGCCGAATTTTTCATGCACCTATCAGGACCGTTCGACGCGACTGGAATCAGAGCGCATTTCGCATAAAGGTAGCGTCTGCTGGCCCCTTTCCGTCATTCCCGCGTAAGCGGGAATCCAGGTCGCATCGTCCCCTTCTAGATAGGATTTCGCGAAGTTGGGAGATTTAAATGTCCATTGAGCCGCCTCCCGAAGGGTGGCGGCGGATAGTGATTCTCCCAAGATCACGCAACTCTATATAGATTCCCGCCTGCGCGGGAATGACGCCTCAAACGAACATGTAGGTGTCCTTACTCGGTGGCGAGCGTGTAACTGCTGATGTTGGCTTTGTTGCAGAGGTTCATCACCTCGGCGATGTGTTTGGTCTTCGATTCCTTATCCGCCCGAATCACGACCTGCTGCCGTCCGGGGTTGTTTTGATACGCCTGCCGCAAAGCCAGTTCGAGTCCTTGGCTGTCGAGAATCTTACCGCCGACGTAGTACCGCCCATCGCGGGTTACGTTGACGAACATTTCCTTCGGCTTGGCGATCTGCGGCTTGGCTTCGCTCGCCTGCGGCAACTGGACCGCCAGCTCGCGCTCCACCTCCTCAAACCGCGTCGCCACGAGAAAGAAAATCAGCAGCAAAAACACCACGTCGATCAACGGCGTGATGCTCAGCGAGCCGAGCGCCTGACCTTTGTTGATTTTGACAGCCATGAGAGTGAGGGATTAGGGTGAATCTGTGGGCTATGAGCTACGGGCTGCGGGCTCCAAGCTGCAAGCCACGGGCTAGGCGTCGACCTTCCCCGCTTTCCGCTTTCCGCTTTTTGTTTCCGCCGTCCGC
>CAYZVT010000460.1:0-3110 GCA_964481585.1 uncultured Pirellulales bacterium | reverse complement strand
CGCTTTCCGCTTTCCGCTTTCGTGCGCCTCGGGGGCTTCCGCTCCTCGCGGTGCGCCCCCGCCACCCGGCGGTGACCGGGCGCGGCCGCGCCATTCGCCCTATCGTCGTCTGGCGCGGGTGGTTAAAATCGGAGGCGGCTGCCGCACGCGGCGGTGCGTTTTTCCAAAACACAGCGCGTCCGGCTCTCGGCGGGCGAAATAGACTAGGCTCTTTGCGTATGTTGCGTTACTGGACCGCTGGCGAATCGCACGGCAAAACCCTGTTGGCCCTGGTCGATGGCTTTCCGGCCGGGGTGACGATTGACCCCGCGCCGATCGACGTGGAACTGCGGCGTCGCCAGGGCGGTTACGGCCGGGGGGGCCGCCAGCGGATTGAAACCGATAAGGTCGAAGTGCTGACCGGCGTGTGGAAGAACGTCACGCTCGGCAGCCCGATCGCGCTGCAGGTCGTCAACAAGGACTACAAGCTCGAACGGATGGAGGATCTCGCCCGCCCGCGCCCCGGGCATGGCGACCTGACCGGGGCGATGAAGTTTTTGGGGCCGATCCGGGGAATCCTCGAACGGGCCAGTGCCCGCGAAACCACCGTCCGCGTCGCGGCCGGCGCGCTTTGCAAGCAACTGCTCGACCAGTTCGGCATCACGGTCTTTGGCTTTGTGGACGAACTGGGGGGCGTGAAGATCGAGCCGCGCACCGGCACGCTTGACGAACTGCGAGCACGGCGCGATGCGAGCGAAATCTACAGCCTCAACCCCGACCAAGACGCCGAGATCAAAGAGCTGATCGACCGCACCGGCAAGGAAGGCGACACGCTCGGCGGCATCTTGGAAGTGCGGGTCGAAGGGCTGCCATTCGGATTGGGAACGCATGCCCAGTGGGATCTGAAGCTCGACGGCCGCATCGCCCAGGCCGTGATGGCCGTGCAGGCGATCAAGGGGGTGGAGATTGGGCTGGGCTTTGAAGCGGCGCGCCGGCGCGGCTCGCAGGTGCATGACCCGATTCAGTACGACCGCAGCCAGCAGGACCAGCCGCATCTGGGCTACATCCGACCGACGAACAACGCCGGCGGGCTGGAAGCTGGCATGACGAACGGCCAACCGCTCGTCGTCCGCGCCGCCAAAAAACCAATCAGCACGCTGCGCAAGGCGCTGGAGTCGGTCAACCTCGATACGAAAGAGCCGGAATCGGCCAACTACGAGCGCAGCGACGTCTGCGCCGTTTCGGCGGCGAGCGTTATCATCGAAAACGTGGTCGCCTTCGAGGTCGCGCGGGCACTGGTCGATAAGTTCGGCGGCGATAGCCTGGCCGAAATGAAAGCCCGCTATGACCTCTATTTGAAGATGGCCCGCGAAAGGTAGGGACGGGGAAGCAAGACGGATCGAGCTTCAAAACCTCGCGCCCTCGCAGTGAAAGCGAGCGGCGCTTGCAGCCTTTTAGGGGACACGGATGTTCTCACTCGCCAAACGGCTGGCAGCCAGCGAACGAGCGCGGCGGGCAATCTGCCGGCTGCTGTTCGTCTTCGGCTGTTTCTTTCCCACGGTCGGCGTGCTGCTCTGGTGCGCGGCGCACTATCTGCCGGGGCAAGTCGAGCAAACTCGGCGGCAGCTCGCGCATCAGCTCGGGCTGGAAGTCGGGTTGCACGCCGTGCGCTACCCGCGTCCCGGCGTGATGCTGCTGGAAGGATTGACGCTCGCGGAACCGGAGTTCGGGCGGCCACTACTCTCGATTGATGAACTAGAAATCACGGTCGGGGGCGAACAAGTCACGCTCAGCACCCCACAGGCGGAAGCCGAGAGTGCGGGACTGCGGCAGCTTTGGCGGCTTTTGCAACGCCGGCTGCAATCGCGCACGCCGCGGAAGATTCATCTCCGCGCCGCGCAGGTGGCCTGCCGACAAGGCGGCACTTTGCACTCGCTGGTCGATGTTCAAGCGCGGGTGGAGACAAGTGCCGCAAGTGCTCAGGCCGTGGTTGCCTGGCGGCTGGCTGGCCGCGACATGCAGCAGCCGCAGCGAATAGGGCTGGTGCGTAACCGCACGGACGGTACGGCGAGCACGCAGTGGCAACTGGAAACCGGCGCGACGCCGCTCCCCTGCCCTGTGGCCGCAGCGCTGCTGCCCGACGCGGCGCGGCTAGGCGAGACGAGCGAGTTTTGCGGCACGCTTTGGGCACAGCAAACGCCGGAGGGCTGGATCGGTGCCTTGAGCGGACGCTTCGAGAATGTGGACTTACCCACAGCCCTGGGCAAAACCTTTCCGCACCCCGTCACCGGCACGGCCGAGCTGCGCGTCGAGCGGGCGACGTTTCGCCACGGCCGCTTGGAACTGCTGCAAGCCGATCTGCTCGCCGAGGGGGGCACCTACGGCCGTTCGCTCGTGGCCGCCGCCGTGCAACATCTGGGGATGCAACTCACCACGCAGCGCGAGCTGTTGCCGGAAGCCGAGCCGTATCGGGAACTTGGCCTGCGCGTCGTGCTTAACGGCTCGGGCCTGTCGATTCGCGGGCTTTGCGCGAGTGCGCCCGGCGCGGTGCTCGTCAGCCGTTGGGGGCCGGTGCTCCGCGAACCGCCGCAAGTGCTCCAGTCGACCGGCGCGCTGCTCAAGCTCGTCTCCGCCAGCCCGCCCGCGCTACTGCCCATCTCGCGCGAAGCCGAACCGCTCGCCCGCGTGTTGCCGCTGCCGGCGACGCCGGTGCGGAGGTAAGGCGGAAGGCGGAAACAAATCCACCATCCACAATCCGCCATCCAACATCCTTACACGGGGGTGTGCTCTTTCTCTTGGCGGGCGTTGCTGGTGCCCGACCCGCCCGCATTGACCGCGTAGGGCTGCGTGGCCATCCAGTAGCGGAGGCTGGCGAGGCCGAGGAAGAGCCAGTTGGCCGCGACGCACATGGCGACTTCGACTTGGCCCCCCGAGCCGAAGGCGTAGGCGTGCAGACCGACGCCGAGGACGAAGTTCACGCCGTACCACGACATGATGATCGCCGAGGCGCCGAGGATCGTGCCGACGGCCATGCCAAAATCGCCGAACCAACCGGCGTAGCGGCCGTGCAGCACGGCGAGATAGACCAGCAGCGAAACGAGGGCGAAGACTTCCTTCGGGTCCCAGCCCCA
>CAYZVT010000459.1:0-3112 GCA_964481585.1 uncultured Pirellulales bacterium | reverse complement strand
CACTGGATGACGATCGCCCCGACATCGGTGATCGTGTCCACGATCGCCTGCACCGGACCGCCGGCAGGACGGCTCGCGGGTCGGTGGAGTTGCGAATCGGTGGCCATGAGCGGACCTAATCGAGCGAGCTGCCTGTGGTGCCGGCCTCACCTGCCGACTACTCTCTCCATTTTACCCCACCTCCCCTTCCGGGCGCAGTGCGAGCGCAGGAGTATCCTTCGTAACATCGACGCTCGGGCCGTAGCGCTTGAGCAAAGCCGGCCGGCAGCAGAAAGTGGAGAAGCTGAGCGAGGGTGGAGGCTGGCGCATGAGGCATCGCTGGTTCGCGATGTGCCACGCGCGCGCCCGTCCCCCGCTTTTAGCCGTCCCTAAAACGCGAACGCCAGCAAATAAAACGCCCACCCGGTCAGCGCCGTCATAAACAGATCGGCGGCGGCGAGCTTGCTCCAGAAGATGTGCTTGGCGCTGTAGGGGCTGGGGCCGGGCGGATTGGGGATCTTGCGCAGCGCTTGCACGATCACGAACACCCACAGCACGCTCGTGGTCACGGCAAAGAACAGGTGAATCCACAGCGTCGTGAGCACGACTTGCGGCACCGCTTCGCCCGGCGACCGCACGGCCCGTTCGCGCCAGCCGTGTAGTCGGATGTCGATCTCAAACGCCGTCACGGCCACGAGCAGCACCGCAGCCAGGGCAAGCTGCACCCGTTTGTGCAGCCGGTAACGGCGGTTGAACTTCACCTGGTAGATGCTCCAGCCGAGAATGGGGATCACGGCCAGCATCGCCACGAAGACGAAGTCGAGCATGAACGAGGCACGCGTGCCCAAAAAGCCGTCGAAGCCGGGATAGTCCATCGCACGTTTTCATTCGCCAGGCCGCCCCGCCCGCAGCGCCCCACTTGGCCCGCCCGGCGGAGTCCGCTAGTCTCTAGAGGACTCTTATTCTAACGGAGCGCGCGCACGGGTCGGAACCGCAAACTGGGAGCTGGTGCAAAGGCGGAGGGCGGAGGGCGGAAAGCGGAGCGCGGAGAGTGGAGGGTGATGAGTGGAGGGTGATGATCTCTGAAAAAAATCCACTCTGGCCGAGTGGCGGAATTGGCAGACGCAGGGGACTTAAAATCCCCCGGAGGGTCAACCTCCATGCGGGTTCGAGTCCCGCCTCGGCCACTGATCCAGGAAATTGCGTCCAGCGGTTCTTGTTGGTCCCGGGTCGGAACGGCGCAAGGTATTTTCTGGTCAGCCGTTAGCTATAATGGAGGATGTTGCGGTTTCCGGCCCGACGAGTCGCCGGAGGGAAGTCTGCTTACCGGCACGTGATGGGAGAGAGCTTATGGCCACGGTTACGCTCGAAGAGGCCCAGGCCAAGTTGCCTCTGCTGCTGCAGCAGCTTGCTCCGGGTGAAGAGATCACCATCGTCGATCATGGGCAGCCGCTGGCGAACGTGAAGAAGGCCGAGCGGTCGTCGTGGCCCAGCCAAGCTGGAAGCTATAAGAAGGCCGAGTTTTGGATGGCTCCCGACTTCGACGCCCCGCTTGAGGAGTTCGGGGAGTATCTCGAGTGATCTTGCTGCTGGACACGCAAGCATTCCTCTGGTTTTGTCAGGATTCTCCCTCCCTGAGCGCAACGGCAAGGCTCTGATTGAAGATGCCAGCCACCGAAAAGTCGTGAGCATCGCCAATTGCTGGGAGATTGCGATCAAAACGGGACTTGGCAAATTGCGACTAGGAGAATCTAGCGCAAGCTACCTCTCCAACGCACTTGCACGGACGGGGATCGAGGTTTTGCCGATCTCGCTTGCTCATGCCACGGGCGTAGAGCGACTTGCTCCCCATCACAAAGATCCCTTTGACCGGCTACTGATCGCCCAGGCCCAGAGCGACGGCATGGCGCTTGTCAGCAGTGACGCGCACTTCGACCGCTACGGCGTCCAGCGTCTGTGGTAAGAAAAGAGTGCCCCGCCACGCTGAACGAAGAATACATCCTAGACCAGGAGAAAAGTCGTCGTGGCCAAGGCCGCGATCAGCCCGACGAGTAGCAGGCATCCGCCGGGGCGGGGCAAACCGTGGCGCACGAGGCGGCCGGCGGGGGATTCGTAGCCGAGGCGGCGTTTCAGTTGCCGCTTTTTGTTGGGCCACCAGCGAAAGGGCTTCATGGCGGCGGTGATGCCAAGCTCTTTCTTCAATCGCTTCTTGGCGCGCGTGATGCCGAGCACCGTTTTTAGCGACGGCCGTCGATAGCGGAACCATTTCATGGCACGCCGGCGGCTATCGCTTCGGGAACAGAATCGTCAGCAGCACCGAGGCGTCTTCCACCGCGCGTAGCGAGTGCGGCTCGCCGGGGAGTAAGTACAAGAGTTGGCCGGGCGCAAGCTCACGGTCGCTGCCCATCGCGGTAAACGTCACGCGGCCTTCGAGGCACTGCACGATGATCTGGCCGGGTGCTTTGTGCGTCGCTAACTCTTTGCCTTTGGGGAGCACGAGACGAATCAGTTCGGCGTCGTCGGTCTTCGCCAGCGTGTGGGTCTTACTGGCCGCCAGCGACGTGCCCAGGGGGCTAATGTCGATGATTTCGCCGGGCTGGGCGTGGGGAATTGCCATCAGTGCGTTCTCCGGAAGGAATGACCTGTTTTCAGCCCCGCCACGAACATCGCCAGCGTGACCGCCCCGAGCGCGAAAACCGTGTCGCCGGGGACTCGCATCCACCGTAGCGTTTGCATCAGCGGAGTTTGCATAAACTCGCTGCTGCGAGCGTACCAGTAACCATTTTCGACCGAAGCCCAGGTCTGCATCAGGCCGACCGGCAGCAGGCTGAGCACACACATCGCCATCAGCCCGCCATTGATCGACCAAAACGAGAACCGCAACAGCCCGTCCTTCCACTCGACGCCGGGCACCAAGGCGCGCAGGCAGACGAGCATCAAGCCGATCCCGAGCATGCCATAGACGCCGAACAAGGCGGCGTGGCCGTGCAGCGGAGTCGTGTTAAGGCCCTGCATGTAGTACAGCGCGATCGGCGGGTTAATCATAAAGCCGAACAGTCCGGCGCCCACCATGTTCCAGAAAGCCACGGCGATGAAGAAGTAGATCGGCCCTTTGTATCGCCGCACCCAAGGC
>CAYZVT010000458.1:0-3139 GCA_964481585.1 uncultured Pirellulales bacterium | reverse complement strand
AACCGCGCCCACTTCGGATGGTAGGGCAGAATCGAAGCGTGCAGCATGTCCGGGTTCGACAGCACCAATTGTGCTTCGGCTCGAATCCGCCGCCGCTGCGCGGGAGGCGTATCGCCATCGAAAATGCCGGAGGGGATTTGCTCGGCCAACTCAGGATTGCCGGAGAGCAGTTCCAGCAAGCCCTTGTGTTGGTCTTGGGCCAGCGCTTTGGTTGGGTAGAGGTACAGCGCGCGGGCGTCGGGATCGGCGAGCGCCGCCGCGAGAATCGGCAGATGGTAACAGAGCGTCTTGCCGCTGGCGGTGCCGGTCACGACGACCCAGTCTTGCCCGGCACGAGCGGCATCGAGCGCGGCGGTCTGGTGCGTGTAAAGCTGCTCGATGCCGCGCGCGCGCAAAAGCTGCTCGATCGCTGGTGGCAGCGGCCGGGCCGGCGTGCCAAACTCCCCGGCCCGCGCGGGCAGTTGCTCGACATGCTGCAACTGCCCGTCGTAAAACGGCAGCCGAGCGAGATTTTGCAAGAAAGCGGCCACATCCATGCTGCACGCACACCGAACCCAGGACGAAAGCAGTTGCTAGACAAGCGTTTACTATAAGAAAATTCCGCTGCTAGCAGCAAGAGAAATGCTGGCAGCCAAAAAGAGCTGCGTCCCCTTTTTCAGCGCGCAAAAAAAGAGCCGCGCAGCGCTCGGGGAGGCCGCGTGGCTCTTGAGATTGGCGGAGGCGGTTTCCGCGAGAGTGCTGCTGCTACTCGGCCGGTGCCAATTCGGTGTCCGGCACTTCCGGGGCGGCCTCCGTGCCGGCTTCCGGCTCAACCAGATCGCCCTGCTGTTCCAGGTTTTCGTTCTGCGTTTCAGCCGCTTCTTGAGCCTGCTCCTGGGCTTGCTCCTGTTCAGCCTGTTGCAGTTCCTGCTGGGCTTCCTGCACATCTTGGCGTTCTTCTTCGATTTCCTGAGCCGCTTCTTGGGATTCTTCTTCCAGCTCTTGGGCGGCCTCTTCTTGGGCTTCCTGCACGTCCTGCTGCTCTTCTTGCAGTTCTTCCCGGGCGTCTTGCGGCCCTTGCTCGCAGCCCAGGGTGACTAGGCCCAAGCTCAGCAACAGTGCCCACATGCCTAGCGATTTCATCGCACACCTCCTCTAGGAAATTTCCCCATTTCACGATCCGGCAGACCTTCTGCCGCGTTGCGCTTCTATCTACAGGAGGCGCTGCATAGGAGTTTTATTCCCAAAAAAGCGCGCGGACGGAATGACGCCCCAGCGCGCCGCCCTCGACAACCTGCCCCGGCTGGCAGTTTGCAAAGCGCGCGCGCGGCAGCCGCCCGTGCGCTGCAGCGCATCGAAGTCGAGATGAAAAGAAGCTCACCGGTTCATCCGGCGGTCGTTTCGCCGCCGAGTTGGGCAAGCACTTCGCCGGTGATGTAGTTTGAGTCTGCCCGCGAAGCGAAGAAAACGTACGCCGGGGCGATTTCTTCCGGCTGCGCTGGGCGACCCATCGGCACTTGGCTGCCAAACTCGGCCGTCTCCTCACCGCTGCGCTCGGCGGGGTTGAGTGGCGTCCAGACCGGGCCGGGCGCGACGCAGTTGACGCGAATCTGCTTCGACGCGAGGCTCTGCGCGAGCGACTTCGTAAAGGCATGAATCGCTCCTTTCGTCGCCGCGTAGTCGATCAGGCTCTTGTTGCCTTCCAGCCCAGTGATCGAGCCGGTATTGATGATCGCGCTTCCTTCGCTCAGATGAGGCAGCGCCGCTTTGGCCATATGGAAGTAGCCGTAGATATTGGTCTTGAACGTCAAGTCGAACTGATCCTCGTCGATTTCCAACAGCGAGTCACGATGCTTTTGGAAGGCGGCGTTGTTGACGAGGATGTCGAGCCGGCCAAATTCCTCGACCGTCTGCTCGACGGCGCTTTGACAGAACGTGGCGTCCTTCACATCGCCGGGGATCATGAGCGCTTGGCGACCGGCCTGCTTGATCGCTTCGGCGGTTTCTTCGGCGTCGGACTGCTCGGCGTGGGTGTAGACGATCGCCACGTTCGCCCCCTCGCGCGCGAAAAGCACGGCGACCGCGCGGCCGATGCCCGAGTCGCCGCCGGTGACCAGCGCCGCTAGCCCCTGGAGCTTGTCGGCCGGCTTGTAGTTCGGCGCTTCGTAGTGCGGACGCGGCTCAAGATTCGATTCCAGACCGGGCTGTTCCAGTTCTTGCTCGGGAAAGGGCGGCTGGGGTTGCTGGCGAATGTCAGACATAATGAGCACCCAGGGGGCAGAAGGTTTTTTGAGGGGCTTCGAACGGCGGACGGTTGCTCGTTCGTTCCTGCAACCCCGATGCCAACAGAAGCTAAATCGCGCCCCTAGCTGCCATCCCGCGCACGCTACAATGAAGACAGGGAAAACCGTAGCCCTTTCCACCTTCGCTCTCGAACCGGCGCAAATGGAGCCTAGAGCGGGTTGTACTTCCCTGTCGCGCCGGTGAGCCGGCCTGGAGGCCGCGGGCGAAAGCGGTGCAGCGCACGCGCGAAGGGAAGCGCGACGCGCGCTAATCCCCTGATTCCTGTCCCCTGATTCCTACCCCTTGGCCCCCGATCCCTGAGGCTCCCGTGACTCAGCGGCGGATTGTCGTGCTCCTCGAAGGAAATGCCGACCCGCTACGGGCGAAGACGGCGGTGAGCGTCGTCCGCTATCGCCGTGCCGAAGTCGTCGCTCTGCTCGATTCGGCGCGGGCGGGCGCGACGAGCCAGGCGGTGCTCGGCGTCGGTGGCGATCTGCCGGTGATTGGCTCGCTGGCCGAAGCCCCGGCCGCCGACACGCTCTTGCTGGGCGTCGCGCCCCCCGGCGGAAAGCTCCCGCCGGCGATGCGCAGCGCGATCCACGACGCCATCGGCCGTGGCATGACGGTTCTCTCTGGGCTGCACGACTTTTTGGGTGACGATGCCGGGTTTGCTGCCGCCGCGCGGGCTAGCGGCGCGAAGCTGATCGACATTCGCAAGAATCAGGAGCGCGAGGTCGCCCACCGCGTCGGCATCGATCCGCGCTGTCTGCGCATCCACACCGTGGGGCACGACTGTAGCGTCGGCAAAATGGTCGCCGCCATCGAGATTGCGCGCGGGCTGCAGCGCGCCGGGCAGGATGTCAAATTCGTCGCCACC
>CAYZVT010000457.1:0-3142 GCA_964481585.1 uncultured Pirellulales bacterium | reverse complement strand
AGCTGATGCGAGCTCGAAAGGAAAACCGGCAGCGGGCCAAATCTGGCGGACCCCCAAGCGCACGGGCGGACGGCCACGGCTGCCGAGTCAGTATCGGTTCGCTGAGCGTGGTCACTTCAATACGCAAAATCGTTAAAACCGGCTACGGGAGTTTTTCGCCGCTGGCCGGCTGGCATTTTGTCTCTTACCCCCGGTTACCACGGCTCCTCCCGCCGCTACGAAGCCGGGGGGTTAGGTATTGCTCAGGCAGTTCGGCGGCCCCACTTTTGGCCGTTTTCCCGGCAATTTCAGCGGAAAATCGGCAATTCCCGATTTTTCGCCCCCGATGCTTGCAATGCCCCAGGCACCTGATACACTCGGACTCGTGGGAAAGAGGCCCGCAAATGCTAGCAACACACAAGATTCGTGGGAAAACGACCCATCGGCAACCGGGAAGGCCGAAGTTCAAGACCTTGCCTCGGCAGTAGCCTCCGCGGACGGAAGCAGCTATGAGCCAGACGCCAGCGGTAGAAGATGGCCGATACGCAGGAATTTTTGCTCGGCGAGTTCCCCCGGGCGCTCGACGACCGCTATCGGCTCTCGATCCCGGCGGAGTTGGCCGAGCCGCTCACGAGCGACGGGCTTGAATGCAGTCTGGCGAAGGAACGGCCGGGCTGCCTGAGTCTATGGAGCGCCGCCCGCTGGCAGGCCAAGCACGACGCCAGCGTCGAGCTGGTCAAAAGCAAGATGCGGGCCGGACGGCTGGAAGGACGGATTGAAGAAGTGCAGCAACTCGGAAGGTTGCTGTCGACCCGTTACCGCAACCTACAACTGGCCGGACGCGGTCGGTTGGTGATCCCCGAGGGATTTCGAGAATTTTTAGGAGTCGAGCCGGGCGGAGAGGTGCTGGTCGTCGGCGCGGCGGTGTGCGTCGAGCTTTGGCACCCCCGCCGCTGGATGCAGCACCTCGAAGAACGGATGCCCGAGTTCCGCAGCCTGTTCGATAACCTCGCCAGCTAACGCCGGAGATTCACGCCAAGCCAAAACGACCACGCTCCGCACGGAGGACAAAGTCCCGGTTTCCCCGTCCGTTGTCACCCGGTTGGGAATGCAAGTCACCAGGGATTGGGCCTTCTTGGCATGGAGGCCATCCTTCTTTTCCTCCGTGCGGACGTGGCGTTTTTTTAGCTATAGGCTACAGGCTGTAGGCTGCGAGCTATAGGGTTAGAGCATGTGCTTGGTAGGTAGCGGGACTGTCACAGCCCTTTTCGCCCGCGGCCTCCAGGCCGGATAGCCGCTCTAGAGCTACAGGAAAACGAAGTCCGCTCTCTCGATTCCCGCCTGCGCGAAGGACGTGCTTGCGGGGCTTCGGGGGCTTCCGCTCTCGCGGTGCGCCCCCCTGCACCCTTGGCGCTAGCTCTTTCGCGCCTGCTGGTCGCGGATGTCGACGTAGACGAGGCGAAGCTGGTGGAGCAGGGCTTCGAGGCTTTGGCTTTCTTCGGACGTGAGGTTGCCCTGGGTCTTCTCTTCGAGCACGCCCAGCGTATCGATGAAGAATTTCGCCTGTTCGAGATTCAGCGCCGGCTCGTCGGTCGCCGGATGCGGCAACTGCCCTAGCCCCACCATCGCCTCGGTGGCGAGCGTCGAGACGAGCATGCCGAACGACGCCGGCGGCATCTGCGCCTGCGGCGGCGCATCGGCTGCTGTCGACTCGCTTTGCGGCTGCTGGAGCCGTTCTTTCTCAGCCTGGACTTGGCTCTTCCAGTCTTCGTCGACGATGATCTTCTTTTCGCCTTGGTTCTCGTTCATCAGCGAATTCCCCCTGAAAAGCGGTCAGACGTCCGCCGTCAGGAATGCGGACGCTACGGGCCGCAGGCTATAGGCTGCGAGCTTTAGGCTACAAGCTACAGGCTCAAACCACTACCCTCCGCTTTCCGCTTTTCCATCCACCATCCGCAATTCACAATCCCCGTCCCCTCTCGTTCCCGCCTGCGCGGGAATGACTTGTATTGCTGACCGCTGACTGCTGATCGCTGACTGCTGACTGCTGTTGACGCTAGCGCTGCGCGGAAACGGCACGGCTTACAGCTTCCGTCCCCCCTGTAGCTCCTGGCTCCGGTCGGCGCGGCTGTCGTGGCGCTCGATGGCGGCGCGGACGAAGCCGGCGAACAGCGGGTGCGCGGCGGTCGGTTTGCTCTTGAACTCGGGGTGATATTGCACGGCGACGAACCAGGGGTGGTCGGGAAGTTCGACGATTTCCACTAGCCCGCCATCGGGACTGGTGCCCGCGAACAGCATGCCGTTGGCGGCGAACTGCTGCCGGTAGACGTTATTAAATTCGTAGCGGTGCCGGTGCCGCTCGAACACTGAATCGGCTCCGTAGCAAGCGGCCGAGGCGCTTGTCGCATCGAGCCGGGCTTGCTGCTTGCCCAGCCGCATCGTGCCCCCTTTGTCCGTGATCGACTTTTGCTCATCGAGCAGGCAAATCACCGGATGCGGCGTGTCCTTGTGGAACTCCGTCGAGTGCGCTCCGTCAAGGCCGCACACGTTGCGCGCAAACTCGATCACCGCGCACTGCATCCCCAGACAAATCCCCAAAAACGGCAGCCCCCGCTCGCGTGCGTAGCGGATCGCCTCCACCTTGCCCTGGATGCCGCGCTCGCCAAAACCGCCCGGCACCAGCACCCCGTCAAAGCCTGCCAACAGCCGTTCCGGCCCTTCGCGCTCGATCTGTTCGCTCTGAATCGGGCGGATGCCGATCTGGGCCAGGTTGGCAATGCCGGCGTGGTCGAGCGCTTCGTAGATCGACTTGTATGCATCGCGGTGCTCGGCGTATTTGCCGACGACGGCGATGCTCACCTCGTGCTCTGGATTGCGCAGCCGGCGGAGCAGTTCCTGCCAAGCGTCCAGTTCGGCCTTCGGGGCGGCTTTGAGATGGAGCTTGTCGATGATGTACTGATCCAGCCGGTTTTCCACCAAGCTCAGCGGCACCTCGTAGATCGAAAAATCCTTGTCCTTCTCCTCGATCACCGCCTCGATCGGCACGTTGCAGAACAGGGCAATTTTCTCGCGGTCTTCGCGGCTAACCGAGCGCTCGGTGCGGCAAACGAGCACGTCGGGCTGGATGCCGATCTCGCGCAACTGGCCAACCGAGTGCTGCGTC
>CAYZVT010000456.1:0-3145 GCA_964481585.1 uncultured Pirellulales bacterium | reverse complement strand
AACGTCCCCATGCCCATGACGCCCATGTCCCAAGCCGCAAGCGCCACGCTCGGGTAAAGATCGCCGCTGAGCAGCGTCGGCTCGTCCTCGGCCAGGACGCGCTTCATGCGGTCGGCGTAGATCGGCTCGAAATCGGCCACATGGCAGATCACTTGCCGCGTCGACATCTTGCCGGCGATCGGCGTGGCGTCGAGTTGTTCGCGGCTCATGCCCGCCACCGCCTTGTGCAAGAGTTGCGGCCCGGCGAGATACTGTTCCAGTAGCGTCATGCTGTTCTCCTTGTGCCCTAGCGCGCCGTCGGGCATTGCGCTGCGGTTGTGACTAATGTGGCTCGACTCGCTTAGCCGCCTTGCGCCATCCGTGCCCGCGCCATGGCGTCCTCGGCCATCTGGATATATTCGCGGCGGCCGGTGCCGGCAAAGGCCCGCTGGTAGATTACGCTCAGCGCGGTGTAGCTGAACGGGTCTTGCGGCTCAAGCTCGCAGACCCGTTGGGCGTGTTCGACGGCCTTCTCATGCTGCCCGAGCTTTCCATGGACCACGGCCAGCGCGGAATGAGCCAGGGCGTAGTCCGGGTCAAGCTCAAGCGCCGCCTGGTAGCGTTCGACGGCCTCCTCGAATTTTCCTTCTTCCTTTAGCGCATCGCCCTGGTCGTACAGTTCTTCGCGCGTCGCCATCGAGATGGGTCTCCCTCGTCTTACGGAGTGGCAGATTGTTTGCCGCTGTCTTGGAAGGAGCGAGCCTGCCGGGGGCGAACCGCTCCTGATTTGAGTGTATCAATTCTTCCGCCCGCCGGCGCGGGGGTAGTCGGCAGCTTTTCGTAACCCACTGCCCTGGAGGAGCTTGTCGTGAGGTCGGGCGGGTAGCCCGCTGGTGCGGAGGCCGCGGAATCGGTGCGATCGGTCTAACCCCTCCACGCCGTTCGACCGATAGAAATAGTCAGTGGCCACGGCCCTAGGGGGCCGGCGGCTTCACGAGCGGAGGCGCTCGCAAGAGGCGACGGATGCCGAGGTTGCTCGCGACCCAGGAGCGGCCCTCGACCAGAAAGCGCGCGGCAGGTACGCGCGGCGTGCCGCGTCCGGCCGGCTGGCCTGCTGCCCCCGACGATTTCCCGCTAACCGTGTCGAGGTACCACCTTGTCGCACATTCATCCGCAGGCCGTCGTCAGCCCCCTTGCCGAACTTGGCCAGAACGTCCTCGTCGGGGCTTTCTGCGTGATCGAGCCTCATGTCCAGATCGGCGACGATTGCCGCATTGGCCACCACGCCGTCTTGAAGGAAGGGACGACGCTCGGAGCGAATAACTACGTCGGCGAATGCGCCGTGCTCGGCGGATTTCCCCAGCACGTAAAAATGCCGGAGCGCCCCGGCCGACTCGTCGTAGGCAGCCATAATACGATCCGCGAATACGTCACGATGCACCGCGCGCTGGCCGAGGATCAGGTGACGCGCGTCGGGGACCACAATCTGCTGATGATCGGCGCGCACGTCGGGCACGATTGCCTCGTCGGCAGCAATGCGATCCTGACGAACAACGTCCTGCTCGGCGGGCATGTGCAGGTCGAAGACCGGGCATTTGTCTCGGGCGGCGTGGCCGTCCATCAGTTCTGCCGCATCGGCCGGCTGGCGATGGTGGGTGGGCTGGCCCGCATCGTCCAGGACGTGCCGCCTTACGTGATGGTCGATGGCAGCACGGGCATGATCGTCGGACTTAATAGCGTCGGCCTCCGCCGCAACGGCTATACCTCCGAGCAGGTGGCGCAACTGAAAAAAGCCTACCGCATGATCTACCGCCAAGGGCTGACTTTCAATGAAGTGCTGGCGAGGCTCGCCGCCGAATTCCCCGCAGGCCCGGCCGCTGAGTTCCACCGCTTCCTCTCCGGCGGCAAGCGGGGCTTCATCCAAGAACGCCGCACCCCGCCCGGCGCCACCGTCCGCATCCACCGCGAGCCGGCCGACGACATGGCCGACGAAGATCAGGAGGAAGCGACGCGGAAGGCGGGTTAGAACGCGTCCGGTCGAAGGGGGGGCGCACCGCGAGGAGCGGAAGCCCCCGAAAGGATCGGCAACCTCTGCCTCAGTTTGCGCGAGCGCTTTGCGTAAACCACCGGCAAGTCCCTGCCTTCGCCAGCAAGGGAGAAACTTTCCCGTTGCTCGATGAGGGCTTCCGCTCTCGCGGTGGGCCCCTGCCACCCGGTGCCGTTTGAACGCACGATCATTTTCCCGTCCCTGCCGTTCGTGGTATCCTGGGAGAGAGGGTTTCTCGTCCAAAGGAGCTGCCATGGCCAGTAGCATTGAGAACCCTGGGAATCAACCGCCTCAGTGTCGGCGAGCGGCTGGAGTTGATCGAGCAGATTTGGGAAAGCCTTCCCGAAGAAGTGAAACCTGACGAAGTACCGGCTTGGCACTTGGCCGAACTGGCAAAGCGGCGTGCAGAAGCCGACGCTTCGCCTCGGGCCGGCGCGCCTTGGCGGGAAGCCCTGGCGCGGTTCGGAAACCAGTCGTGAGCCTGCCTGTCATTCTTCGGCCCGAGGCCAACGCGGACATTCAGGTTACCTACGACGAAATGGAGCAAGTCCAACCCGGCTTGGGAGATCGCTTCATCGCTCGGGGGCGGGAGGTGCTGGAGCGCGTCGAGGCGATGCCGAGGATAATATGGCGTTGTATGGCAGGACGTGCGAGCGGCACGACTGAGGAGCTGCCAGCACATTGTCTACTATGTGGCCTTTTGACGATCGTGTCGAGGTGCTGGCGGTGCTGCGCAGCGCTCGGGCCGCCCCAGTCTGGCAGTCACGAGCATAGAGGGCTGCCCGAGGCCGCTCCGGTTCGCAGAAAGCGAATAGCTGTCGAACGTGCGAGGCATCACCAAGCGCCACAGCGCGGTAACGTCTTTCCCGCGTAGGCGGGAATCCCGAGAGGAATCATTTGCGTAACAGTCGGACCAGAGCGGCTAACCGGCCTGGAGACCGCGGGCGGAAAGCGGAAAGCGAGAAGCGAAAGTAAAACAGGCGGCGCCCGCGAGGACGCCGCCTGTTCGCATTGCATCGCCTAGCTTGACGGGGGCTTCCGCGCTCGCGGTGCGCCCCCGCCACCCGGCGTTACTTGCGGTTGTTCTTCAGCGACGCTTGCGCCGCCGCGAGGCGGGCA
>CAYZVT010000455.1:0-3155 GCA_964481585.1 uncultured Pirellulales bacterium | reverse complement strand
AGCCCGAATAGCGCCAGCGCGCCGCCGCCCAATAGCGACGCCCACTCGCGCGGTTCGAGATCCTCCAAGGAGATTCCTTCGGGGAGCAGATCGGCTCCCGGCATCTCGCGCGACTGCGAACTCATCGCCATGACCGACTCCTCTCGAAAGAAATGATTTGTTAAAACTGCGGCGTGCGCCAGTTCCAGAACCAGTACCAGTAGTCCTCGATGAGCTGGCAATTGCGCTGATCGAACTCAACCCGAATTTCGGCAAGCGGAACTTCGATCCGGCGGCCGTTTTGGCGGGCCTGGCACATCAGACCGGCATCGAGATCCGCGTGCTCGCCGGTCGGCCGCAGCAGACGATCAACCGTCACGCGCCGCTCCGGCCCGTCCAACTCGCAGTGCTCGGCTGCGAAGGGAAACACCAGACTCTCGGCAAGCCGATCGTGGTAAACGGCCAGCGCGTCGTGGTCCACCAGCGGGAGCGGCTCGAAGCGCGTCACGCCCAGCAGTCGGCGGATACGGGTTTCGCTGCCGGTATGGTGAATACAGAAATGCGGGTTTTCGGCGGTCGACATGAAACGCCCTCGCGTTTGGTACACGCACTGCTCCTCTGCAGCGGCCGTAGAAACTGCAGATTCCACTGGCTCTCCACGAGCCGTCCATTCTTCCCCCGGAAGCTGCCGGCGAGAATCGGGAGAAGGCGGAGGATTGCGGTAGGGACGTTCCCTAGCCTTGCGGAAGGCCGAGGGCGGCGGGAAAAGCGGAAAGCGGAAAGCGGAAAGCGGGGCTGACGCCTGGGGCGGATTTTCACCTAGGGCCAATTCACCATCCAACATCCCCTCCCGCTCCCTCGTGCTCGCCGCTTACGGATAGATGTAGTACCGATTGTGCGAGTAAGGCGTGCCTGGCGTGTAGACTTGCGGGAGCGGGTAGCTCGGCCGGTACGTCGGGTAGCGCGGCGTCAGAGCCGAGCCGCCGTAGGGATAGCGGTACGTGTTGTACCTCCCGCCGTAGGACCGGCCGCCATAGGGGCCATAGAGCGTGACCGTGTTGCCGTTGACGTAGCCGCTATAGTAGCGGTAACGGCTCGGCTGATAGCGCCAGCGATAGCCTTGCCGGTAGTAGGTGCCCGGCTGATAGTCCAGCACGCCAAATGACCGCCCGCGTGTGACCTCTTCGTCTTGGGCTTGGAGGCTGGCCGGCATGGCAGCGGCGAGCAACACCACGGCGGCAGCGGCCGCCAACAGTAGACGTTTCATCGCGTATCCCTTCTGTCCCCGTCGGGACTAACTCAGCAGGCGGCTCGGCGGACGTGAGAAAAGCCGGACGCCGCTTGCCGCCGCTATACTTCAATTGTTCGGCGGTGTGGGGGAGAAACAAGGGCCGGCCGCCCGGGAAAATTGCCCTGCTCCGGCTCGGCTTTACAATAGATGCGGCGGCACCGGCGGACCGTGCGCGCGGCGCGAAAAGCCGAACCACCTTTTACACGGGGACCAGTGGGAAGCGAATGGGCCAGCAGCTTGCCGGAATCTCGGCAGACGATCAGCGATTCTTGGCCGAGGCGGCCGACTATCTCGAACATCCGCGGTTTCTCATGCGGGTGGCGAACCTCGTCGGCAAGCCGGCCGAAGCGCTGCTCGGGCGACTGCCGGAGTCGGCCCAGCGGGCCATCGCCGACACGACCCACTCGGCGCTCGAAACCGCGCTGCGCTGGGCCGTCCGCACGCTCGCCGATCCGAGCCAAGCCAGTTCCGGGACCAGGCTCCAGCTTGCTTCGCGCGCCGCTGCGCTGCGGCGGTTGGAACAGCATGTCCACACGGCCGTCGCCGCGACGACCGGCGCCGTTGGCGGCTTTTGGGGACTGCCCGGCATGGCGGTCGAGGTGCCCGCCACCACCGTCGTGATGCTCCGCTCGATTGCCCGCGTGGCCGCCGAGGAGGGCTTTCCGCTTGATGATCCACAGACCCGGCTGCACTGTCTGGCGGTCCTCAGCCTCGGCTCACAGCGGCTGAGTTCGATGGAGTCGGCCTACCTGGGGAGCCGACTCGGGCTGGCGCTGGCGATTCGTGATGCGAGTGCGTTTTTCGCCAAACACTCGGCCAGCGAAATTACCGAGGCGCTTTCCAAGGGAACCGCGCCGGTATTGGCCCGGCTGCTAAACGTCATCGCCTCGCGCTTTCAGGTCGTGCTCTCGCAGAAGATGGCGGCGCAGAGCGTGCCGGTTGCCGGCGCGGCGATGGGAGCGCTTGTCAACGCCGCCTTCGCCGATCATTTTAACCGCGTCGCGCGCTACCACTTCGGCATTCTGCGGCTCGAAAAGCGGTACGGCCGAGAGATGGTGCAGGCCGCCTATCGCCGCGCGCTCCAGTCGCACCGGCAGATCGTGATCGACCGCAGCGAGTAAGGGTGGCGTCACGATTGTGGGAACGTTGCTGGGTGGCGGGGGCGCACCGCGAGAGCGGAAGCCCCCCGAAGCGCACGAAAGCGGAAGGCGGAAAGCGGAAAGCGGAGGGCGGAAGGCGGAAGCCGCCGGCCGTTCTGGTCTGGGCTGCCGCCTGCGCGGGAAGGACGACTTTTGCTGACCGCTGACCGCCGTGCCTGGGGGCAAATCGGGTTGCGCTACTTGGGCAGCACCGCAGTAATCTTGGCGAGGCTCACGCCGAGCGTTTGTCGTGCGATGCGGTCGAGCGCCGCTTCGCTCCCCTCAAAGTGCATTGTGCGATGCACGTGCGTGAGCGACTCGTCCGGCGCAAGCGCCGCCGCCGGCGAGGAGGACTCCAGTTCATAAAACGGGCCAAGCGGCTCCGCGCCGGGGCTGGGCGGGCCATCGTTGTACGCATTCGTCGCATCGCCCGCGAACGGCTGTTCTTGGAGCTTCCACTGCGAGTTCACGTAGTCCCGCGCGTCGGCCGGAAGCGTGTACTGCACGAGCGTAAGAATTTTGTTGGCGGCGTCGTAACTGCCGAGCACCGGCTTGGCGCGCAGGGGGCTGATGCCGATTTTGCTGCGAAACGTGCCGTCGGCGCTGAAAAAGACCGTGCCGTCGCGCACGATGAGCCGCTCCGCAGGCACTTCGCCAAAGTAGTCACTGGTTACGACTGGCCCCAGTTCATCTTCGCTGCCCGTTTTGACCGGCACCACAATCGTCGTTGCCGGAGAGGGATTGAA